>CAYWGA010000099.1:0-8643 GCA_964457905.1 uncultured bacterium
GTCTATATTGAGGAAACAGGACAGGAATAGAATGTTTCTGTAAAAATATCTTGACGAAAACCGCAAGTTTTGCGAATATTACTCTGTCAGGGGTGACAGGAATCAGGAAAACCAATTCTTTATCACGGGAGTCACTCGCCATGACCGTGACCAGTCTCAACACCTCCATTCAAAATAGAATTAGTAATTTATAAATGACGCGGCTTAATCGCTAGCCAAGTCATTTGTGAATCACAGGCGTATTGCGTCCGGTAGCCTAGTGCGGCGGGCATACGCCGGACATCTACGGCCCGCGGAGCGGCACCTGCCGCACCATACCCCTGAGGTAAGCCGTTACCGTGGGCCATGAATCGGAGGTGTGCTATGAGGCTGGATTCCCTCTCGAAGCATTTCGAGTCGATGGGCGCCCGCGTCAAGTTCGGGGAACTGACCGTTCCCCGGGGGTCGCGAGGCGATTATATGCCGCTGTGGGAAGTGAGGTGGCTCAAGTCTGCCAGCCGCCGACTTCCAACGTTCACGATCGATGTCTCCAGCGATAGGAAAGGCGAATACTTCGAGATCCTCAGGGGCAGAAACGCTCCCGATTTCGAGATCCTCCAGTCCCTTCCAAAAGAGAGGCACCTGCTCATGATGACATCGAGCGGGCGTCGTTTCCTTTGCGGTCACGACGAGAGACACTGGTTCAGTGCCGAGGTGGTGAAGCCGGTCAGTTCGGTCCGCGACGCCAGACTCGCCCTGATGCCGAGCGGTACGGAGGAGAAAGTCCGCGGAATCAGCCCTTCCGAAATGGAAACCCGGGACAACAGCGTATTCAAGCGGCAGGGGGAGTGGTTCTTCTTTCCTGTGGAACTGCAGTTCGATGAATCGATCATCCACAGGGATGAGCCTATCCAGCGCCGCGCAGGGAGTAAGCCTCATATCTGCGAGGAGCTGGTTCGCGAAGGCGGCGAGACGGTCTATATCATCTATGGCAGGGTCTACACTGAAGGAGAATACAAAGGACTGAGGATCGAGCACAGGCGCCGAGCCAGGGTGATGAGAAGGAATGCCCTCGTATATGTCCGCGGATACGTCCGTCATCCTGACCACAGTAGAATCAAACTTGATGGCTGGCACCTCGTCCAGCTGAACAACGAAAAAGTTTCCCGTAATCTCGCCTTCCTTGACTGACACCGGAGGAGGCCGGCGGCCATGGCGGCCGCCGGCCGCATTCCCCCTCAAATGACTGGAACAGTCACCTCTAGATGTACTAACTTGTTGTGTGATGAATAACGCTGATAATAAGGTCCTGGTCGCGATGAGCGGCGGAGTTGACTCCTCGGTCGCCGCAATACTTCTGCAGCGAGACGGGTACGATGTCTCCGGGATCACAATGTGCATCGCAGCCGAATCGGCGGGAGGCGGAAAGAAGTGCTGCAGCCCCGAAGATATCACAGATGCCCGGAAGGTCTGCAGGGACCTCGGGGTCGAGCATCATGTCCTTTCCATGAGCGGTGAGATGGAGAAGAGGGTCATCGGTCCTTTCGTCGATGAATACCTCAAGGGCAGGACGCCCAATCCATGCATCCTCTGCAACGAGCATATAAAATTCAGGGCTCTTGTCGACAGCCTCGGCGCTTCGGGAATGGACCTTCTAGCCACGGGCCACTACGCGAGGATGAGTGAAGAGTCTGGCGTACCGGCGCTCATGAGGCCGATGGACCGCACGAAGGACCAGACCTATTTTCTTTACTCGGTCGAGCGCGAGAGACTTGCAAAGGTGCTTTTTCCCCTGGGCGACCTGACGAAGGGAGAGGTCAGGAAGATCGCCGCGGAGGCCGGGCTCAAGGTCTCGGAGAAACCGGAGAGCCAGGATGTCTGCTTCTGGCCCGAAGAGGGAGGCGCGGCATTCTTCAGCAGTAGGGGGATAGAATCTCTTCCTGGTGACATCGTCTCGGTCAGTGGTGAGATCCTCGGCCGGCACGAAGGAATATTCAACTACACAGTGGGGCAGCGGCGCGGAATGGGTATCAGCGCCCCGAATCCACTTTATGTCCTGTCCATCGATCCGGAGACAAACACTGTCGTTGCCGGGGAGGAGGAGCACCTCTTCTCGGCCAGGCTTTTCGCCGATCCGGTAAATTTTATTCCCGGTGAATCAGGTGGCAGGGCGGAGGCGAAGATCAGGTACGGGCACGGACCCGTACCGTGTGAGTTCACTATCAGCGGGGATACCCTCGAGGTGACCTTCGATGACCCGCAGAAGGCGATAACTCCCGGGCAGTCTGTAGTGATCTACCGGGATGATGTTGTCATCGGTGGAGGGATCATCAGGCGTCAGAAACTGTAGGAGATCGAAGCGGAGCCGAGCGCCGTGGTCCCACGCACCTGGCTGTTCGTCGACTCATTCATCTTTGAACTCCTGTCATCGAGCTTGACTCCCAGGTCGAACGAGAATCCCTTGTGGCTGTATCCAGCGCCAAGTGAGAAGTTGTTATACGAATCATACTCATATGAGTATATCGTGTTGAAGACTACTCCCCCCATATAGATTCTTCTTACGGGTCTTTCACACCAGTAGTATCCGCCCCTCAGTGCGAAATCCGCAGTCGGGCGCCATTCCAGTCCTAAATGGTATGAGCTCTTGAACTCGAGGTCATAGTCGTTGAATGCGCTCTTTACATCGTCCTGGAGGAGGTTCCTGGCATCGGCCGTGATGGTGAGAGCGTCTATCGGAAGCCAGGCGATTCCGAGTGCAAGATTAACGGGAAGTTCGGAAAGATAGGCTACGGACGTATAGTCACTATAAACGAAATAGTTGATCTCCGAGGAGAAAGCATTCAGCAGATTCAGTCCGATCGACAGCCGGTCCACCGGGTAGAGAAGAAGGCCGAGATCGAATGTGAAGCCGTCCCTGTCTTCGAGCCTCTCTGAATCGAGGTGTGGAGAGAAATGGAGATATTTTCCGGTAAGGCCGAGATCTAGCCAGGGAAGGATCTCATGAGCGTAGCTGGCTGTCAGGTAATGCTCGTAATTGACCCGCCTGGAGGAAGGGGGGGGACCCTCCGGCATGTAAATATACCGTCCTTCGTAGTCCGGTGATTCCCACCAGCCTTTTCCTGTCATGCTGTATGAGATCCCGAACCTGTGCTGCGCGTAAGATACAGAATACCCTCGGTCCGTGAAGTTGGGCGCCCAGCCCTCAGCTGGCCATGCTGTAATTTCCCACGCATACTGCTGGATATATCCGGAGAGAGAGATCCTGTGCCCCTCGATACGGGTAAGTCCCGCCGGATTATAGAAGAGCGTGTTCTCGTCATCGGCGAGAGCGGTGAATGCCTTGCCCATAGAGAGGGGGCGGGTACCGTCGTAGAGATACGGCTCCTGCGCTCCCGCTGATCCCGCGGACAGGATGACGATATACGCGATTACCGGAAATGCTTTGAGATTCATGCAGGAACCCCTCCTTTGCATGATTGTCACGCTGCACTATAACATACGCCTTTCCTCAGACCAATCGTGAGCATATCTTTTAACATATCCGGGAACTTCCTTCCCACCGGGTCGTATTCCCAATATGAGAAAAATTTAACATTTATCATTTTTGCCCTTGACAGATTGGCAAAAGTGTTAAATATTACTCATGTGAAAGATTTAACATGTTGAGTCGTTTTACAATTAATTATGCGGAACCGGAACGGCCAAGCCGGGAAAGCGCGATGTAACGAAGGGAGCGGACTGTCTCATGAGCAAGACACCACAACTCGGAAACCTTACCAGGCGGGAAAGGCAGATCATGCAGATCGTCTACCAGCTGGGAAAGGTCAGTGCGGTGGAGGTCATGGAAGCCCTTCCGGACAAGCCGGTCAACGCCACTGTGCGTACGATGCTCGGCGTCCTGGAAGACAAGGGTTTCCTGAGCCATGAACGGGAAAAGGGACGGTTTATCTACTACCCGACTATTCCACTGACAAAAGCGAGAAAGGCGGCGCTTTACAATGTTCTCGACACCTTCTACAAAGGGGCCGAGGCGAGCGCCGTAATGTCGATCCTGAAAGAATCGGAGGGGAAACTCTCCGAGGAAGAGGCCGCATCGATCATCGAACTGATCGAGAAGTCGAGGAAGGAGGGAAGGTAGCATGGAAAACTTCTTCATGGACCTGATCTCCGGCACTCCGCGGTATGGATTCTTCGAGGTCTTCGCAGGAATCTCTCTCAAGGTCGGTCTCGTATGCGGAATAGCAGGAATAGCTACCCTTCTCATGCGCGGGTTTTCGGCGTATGCAAGGAAGATGATATGGGTCGCCGCTCTGGCAGGTCTGATACTCATGCCTGTTATGGCGGCGTTCTCGCCGGTCTGGAACCTGTCGATAATTCCCGGGATAGGCGAGCCTTCGGGCGCCTATTCCTATGAGAATCCCGGAACTGAATCGGGTAAGGAGATGGCGGTCGGTCCAGTGCAGCCCGACCACGCGTCGTCTTCGGCCGCAGGTACAGTATCCGGATTTGATCCGGGGAACATCCACTGGTCCGAAGCCCTGCTTATGGTGTGGGCTTTCGGGGCTATTGTGATGACGATATGGTTCCTCTTCACTCAGATAGTGATAGGGAGGGTCGTGCGCAGCGCCGTTCCCGCGGAAGGACGTCTGCTCGAAGAGTCTGAAAAGATCTCGGCGGGCATGGGTCTGCGGCGTGACGTCCGGCTCCTCCTTTCAGACCGGCTCAAGACGGCTTTCACTACCGGAATGATAAAGCCTAAGATCATTCTCCCCGCAACATCGGCCGCATGGTCCCGTGAAAGGGTCCAGCTCGTCCTTTCTCACGAACTTACACACGTGAAGAGGCGCGATGCCTGGATCGAACTATTTGCACATGTCGCCACGACGATCCACTGGTTTAATCCACTGGTATGGGTCGCCGTAAAGCAGCTCCGTATAGAGCGCGAACGCGACTGTGACAATGCCGTACTCAACAGCGGCGCGCGTCCTTCGGAATACGCGTCTCTGTTGATGGATATCGCCGCAGATCTTGGAAACTCGGCGAGACCGGCATGGGAGGTGGTTACGATTTCTCAGGGATCTAATCTTAAGGACAGGCTTCTGTGCATCCTCAATCCGTCGATCAACCGGAGCACCGGGAGCCGCAGGGCGGCGATGATAGCCGTCGTACTCGTATTCACGATGATACTTCCTCTTTCCCTCTCCGGCATCTGGGAGACCACACAGGCCCAGGAGAAGCAGGAGAAGAAGACTGAGGAGCAGCTCAAGGCTGAGGAGAAGGCTAAAAAGCAGGAAGAGCAGGAGCTGAAGAAGAAAAAGAAGATGAAGGGCGAAGCTTCCAAGATGTCAGCTCAGGAAAAGATCGAGATGACATGGAAGAAGATCGTGGAAAGCAACAGTGAAAGTTCCGCGGCCGTTTACTTCGCACAGGCGCTCAAGAAAGAGGGCGAGGATCACGCTAATGATGTCCTGAAGAAGCTGAAGACGCTCGAAGCGAGCGGCGACAAGGACATCTATTTCAAGGAAAGTGAATTCAACACGCTTGGTTACGTCTTCCTCTTCAACGAGCATGTCGACGAGTCGATATTCGTCTTCAAGACGACCGTCAAGATGTATCCCGAATCGTGGAATACATATGACAGCATGGGCGAAGCGCTGCTTGTAGCCGGGAAATACGACAAGTCCCGGAAGTACTACAATAAGTCGATCGCCATGAATCCCGAGAACAAGAACGGGAAAGAGATGCTGGCAAAGATAGACAAGCTTGAGCAGGAAGATGTCGCGAAGAAAGGGATCTGACAAGATTCCAAAAAGGGAATCTAGGATTCCCTTCCGGGGATCCGACGGGATCCTCGAAGCGGAAACCGGGCAGGGGCCCGGAATCCGCTGACAGGGCCGGGACCGGGGCCGCAACCTCATGCTGGGGTCAGGAGGAGGCGGTTCCCGATCCTCAGCCCGGTAAGCCGCCGGACCGTTCCAGCCATCGATACCTCTCCCGGACCCCGCAATGATCGGCGGGGTGCCTGATTTTTTAAGAAGTCGCGGCACAAATCGGGAGCAGATCCGTATAAGGGAGTATAGACGCTATTGGGGCATGGGGCGTCTGATGATGAGGAGGATGATGATGAAGTGTTCCGATGAAGCCCGCCACTGGCTCGAGATCCTGTCCGTCAGAGGAGTGAAGATAACGTCCTGGCATTCTCTGTGCGCGAGGATGGGGACGGTACACATAGCTTCGATGATCTCCAGCAGATCAGGGCGAAAAGAACTCTCCCGCATGATCCGCAAGGATGTCGGCGAACCCGACTATGATCAGATGAGACAGATCGACCACTATCTTGCCGATGAGGAACACGGTGTAGTGTGCATATCTGATCCGGAGTATCCGGAACTGCTCGCGGAAACAGACCAGGCTCCCCCCGTGCTCTTTTACAGGGGGGATATAGGGTCCGTTTCAGGGCCGGCGATGTGCATCGTCGGCTCTCGTCGTTCCAGCAGGAGAGGACTGGTAGTCGCGAGGGAACTGGCGTGGGAGTTATCGAGACGGGGCTTCCTCGTGGTGAGCGGTATGGCCAGAGGGATAGACACTGTGGTTCACGACGGGGCGCTGGCAGGCGGAGGATCGACATGCGCGGTCCTGGGATGTGGAATAGACATCGCTTACCCTCCGGAGAACGCACCCCTGGCAATGGAGATCGCCAGACACGGATGTGTTCTTTCCGAGTTTCCTCCGGGGACCCCGCCGATGAAGCATCATTTTCCGATGCGAAACAGGATCCTCAGCGGGATGTCCCTGGGTGTCGTAGTGGTGGAGGCCAAGCTTGCAAGCGGGGCGATGATCACCGCGCGATGGGCAGCTGACCAGGGGAGGGAAGTATTCGCGGTTCCAGGCCCTGTCGAGCAGGATACGAGCAGGGGACCGCACCGTCTTATCAAGGAAGGCGCATGTCTTGTCGAGGATGTCGATGATATCCTGGCAGCGCTGCCGCCGTGCGGGCGTGTAGTGGATGAGTCACAGGGATTCCACCATTACGCCGGGCTCGACCCGGGGAAGGGCTCGCTTGCCGGAGACGAGAAACGGGTCGTCCTGGCCCTCGACCTCGCCCCGAAACATATTGATGAGCTTGCGCAAATCTGCCATATTTCTTCGACCGTTATCCTTCCGCTTCTCCTCGATCTCGAAATGCGGGGGATAATCGAATCATGCGGCGGGGGCACGTACGCGCTCGCCGGGTCGTGGAAAGATCGCACGGCCGGTAATTTCTGATTATACCCCGGAATTCCGAACATATGAAACGCGCAGGCACTTCAACCGTATCTCTCAATCGATGCGCGGAGTACGACCTCGACGTACTGCGCCGGGTCATATCCGAAGGGCTGGCCACGTTCGGGGGCATGTCCGCATTCGTATCCCCCGGAGACCGTGTTCTTCTCAAGCCTAATCTCCTTTCGGCAAAGGACCCTTCCCGGGCGATCACTACGCATCCCAATATAGTCGAGACTGTCGCAACTCTCGTCAGGGAGGCAGGGGGCGATCCATTCGTCGGGGACAGTCCCGGTGGAGCGTTGCGGGGAATCGAGCGCGTATGGGAAAACACCCTTATGAAAGAGATGGCCGAACGGGCCGGCCTGTATCTGGCGAACTTCGAGGCATCAGGCTCGGAAGAGATCGATACCGGAAAGTACATGCTGTATATCGCCAAGCCTGTCCTGGAAGCTGATGTCGTGATCAATCTCCCCAAACTCAAGACGCATTCTCTGACCCTTCTTACCGGCGCCGTCAAGAACATGTTCGGGGTCGTACCGGGTTTCAGGAAAGCCGAGATGCACAAGATTTTTCCCAAACCATCTGATTTCGCGGCGATGCTCGTGGAGCTCTACAGTCACGTCAGGCCCGCAGTCAGCATCATGGATGCCGTGCTCGCGATGGAGGGCAACGGGCCCAGTTCGGGAGTACCGAGGGAGACGGGGCTGATCGCCGTTTCGGACGATGCAGTGGCCCTCGACTCAGTCATCTCCGGCGTGATCGGGTTCAAGCCTGAAAAGATAGACACGACGAGGATTGCGGGCAGACGAGGACTCGGTATCAGCGAGAGGCAGAAGATAGAGGTCGTGGGTGATGCAGCGGGAACGGTGATCGAGGATTTCGATCTCCCGTCAAATCTCGGTATCAGACTTATCCCCGGGCCGCTGGCTAAGATGGTGGCGCCACTCGTCTGGCTGAAGCTTGAAATCGACAGGGATAAATGTACCGCCTGCCAGATGTGTTACAAAAGCTGTCCGGTGAAGACTATCGTCGAGGACGAAGGAAAATACAGGGTCGTGCACGACGGATGCGTCCAGTGCATGTGCTGTCACGAACTGTGTCCAGAGAATGCCGTTGAGATAAAGCTCAGCTGGCTTGCCAGGAAGTGGTCGTAGATGGCCTCACAAGGATGGAAAGGTTTTATACACAGGCTGGAGCTTCTCGGTGTGAAGCTGCTTGCTTCTCTGCCCCGTCTTCTTCCCTACAAGTGGTCGCTGAAGGTCGGTGGTCTGTTCGGCGCCTTCGCGTTCGACATAGTGAGGATCAGGCGGCGCGTGACTCTTGAGAATCTGGAGAGGGCGTTCGGAGACGGGATGAGCGCGAAAGAGAGGGTGCGCACGGGCAGGCGCTCGTATATCA
>CAYWGA010000100.1:0-8631 GCA_964457905.1 uncultured bacterium
CTTATTATACCATATACGTGATTCCGTGTATAGGGGGTAAAATCTTGCCTGTGTCGGGAAATGATTGTATTGTGGCATGTAACTTTCACTGACCCCTGTTGTACACGGCCGCTGGGCGGCCGCCGAGAGGGGCGAACCGGATATATCTATTCTAATGAAGGACTTATATGCCGCGGAAGATTTTGATCGTCGATGACGAAATGCATCTTGCAAGGATTCTGCAATTCACCCTGGAGCATGCCGGGTATGATGTAGAGACGGCATTTGATGGTAAAGAAGCGCTCGATGCTATGGAAAAGGAAGTACCGGATCTTATCATACTCGATCTGATGCTTCCGGTCGTGGACGGATACAAGGTCTGCAACATCATGAAAAGCAGCGACAGGCTCAAAGACACACCGGTGATCATTCTCTCTGCGAGAGACTTCGGCAGGGAAGAGCTGGAAGAGCCATTGAACGCGGATCTTCTCATGGAGAAGCCGTTCAACACAGAACACCTTCTCAACGAAATAGCCAGGCTTGTAGGATAGTGACTAGACCGGCTGCATGAACAGCGCGTCATCAGTCCCCGCTCCGCCGGATGTTTCACCCGCAGTACCGGAAGAACCCTCACATATACGCTGTTTCTTCTCATCGATCATCTTTACGATAGCGGCTTTTGTCTCTTCGGCGCCCGGACCGGAAAGTGAGGCCAGGCTCTGCTCCATTACCTCGATCTCATGCTTTTCCCTTGTCCGTGTCTCATGGACAACGGTGTTCCAGGTCGCTTCAAATTCGCCGAAAGGTCCCGTCTCGCTGGACTGGGCACTTTCCGGGTATCTGTTCTCCGCGGCCTTCCTCAGGCCAGACATTACGACTCCGAGGGAGACGAACATCTTCGAGGCGAGGAGTCTTGAAAGGACCCAGAAAGAGGCGATGATGATACCGACAAAACCTATTGTATTGACCACAAGGAGGGACTTCAGCTTCGTGACAATAGGAGCAAGTTCCGGGAACTGTGTGGCAACCGCGGTCTGGCTCGATACAAGGGCGAAGTAGAAAGAGACCCCGAATGCGAGAGCAACAGCACCGGAACTGAGCAGAACCAGCAACCCGGTTCGCATTCTGATCCCCGAGACCATATCGTCGGAATAGATGTAACCTTTTGTCTTATCATGATTAACAGACATTTTTAGCTCCCCGTTATGATTCAGTTTCGGCCAAACATACCGTTCCGATAGAGAATATACAATAAATGTGCCAGAACAGGCCTAACGGGGGGAAAGGAAGAAGTCTATGGCCCCTTTGAGCTCGTCAATATCTATGGTCGTATCGGTACACGGCCCTTCCGGCCTCGTATTGGGGATGCCGATCACGGGGATCTTCGGCGCTATATCCTGTATCCCGGCGATAAGGTCGCGTTCACACGCTACCGCTACGATCGCTCCGGGAGCTGTATCGCGTATTATCTTTCTCGCCTCGGTTCCGCCCGGAACTGTGTGGAGTCTTACGTCTTCATATCCTGAGCAGAGCTCCTTCGATCTCGCCCGGATATCAGCCCGGAGGCATCGGGGGAAAAGGACCAGGACAGGTCCCGGGCCCTTGCCCGGTCCGGCCAGTTCATTCGCCACGCGTATGAATGAGTGGCTGAGCCTGTCTTTCGAGATACCTGCTGACGAGGCGAGCCTTGTGACGAAGGGGAGCATGATGAAGAAGAGCCTGCTCCCGCTTGTGAGGCAGACGTTCATATAGCGTTTTTTCCATACCACGGCGAGGATCAGAAGGATGTACCAGGCTACGAGGAAGAGAGCGGTCGCACCCAGGAAACAGGTGATGATGATCGCCCAGACGCTTCCGAACGATTCGAAGCGCGGCAGGATGAGGTACCAGAAGAGAAGAACGATGACGACGAACAGCGCAAGCACCGCGAGGGAGAAGTAAAGGAAGGTGTTTCTGCTTTCAGAAGTATCCTTTTCCTGTTCCCTGCCGTCCCAGTCGAGCCATTCATCGCCCAGTACGCGTTTCTTTTTTTTGTCGCTCATCTGCATTTCCATTCGGGAATAGTCTTTCCAGAATGTACCGGAATGAGTTTTAATCTTCAACAGGATTAACCTGAATGAGAAACGAGAAGACATACGGAGCCCTGACACTCGGCGTAGTGTCGATATCGTTTGCCGCGGTGCTGATCAGGCTTGCCGGCGGACCGGCAGCATCGGTGGCGGCATTGCGTCTCCTCTTTGCCACCCTGATACTCCTGCCTTTTGTCATCTTCTCTCCCGGGACGCGAAGGGCGCTCCTCTCTCTTCGGAGAGGGGAGATAGCGTTGCTCATACTTTCCGGTTTTTTCCTCGCGGCACATTTCCTTTCCTGGATCGCTTCGCTCTCGTTCACGGGAATAACAAGCAGCATCGTATTTGTGACGACCAGTCCCATCTTCGTAGAGCTGTACGCTGTTACTGTCAAAAGAGAGAGGACCTCCGCTCGGGTATGGATCGGAATCGGCCTGGCGCTGGCCGGCAGCATTATCCTCGGGGGAGGAAATCTCGCTGCCGGGGGGGAGAGCTGGAAAGGGGACCTGCTTGCCGTAGTTGGCGCGATAGCGGTGGCGGGCTATTTTATTGTCGGGAGCAGGTTGAGACCGAAACTCACTCTCCTCGCGTATATATTTCCGGTCTATGGCACTGCAGCTGTTCTTCTTCTGATCACAGCTCCGATCCTCGGGTCAGGTATTACGGGTCTTCCCGGGAAGGTATACTTTTACTGCTTTGTCATGGCGCTGGTATGCCAGGTTACCGGACACTCGCTGTTCAACTGGGCACTGCGCAGGATGAAAACGACGCTGGTAGCGATGTCTACACTTGGAGAACCTGTGGGAACAACGTTACTAGCCTGGCTGATACTGGGAGAAGTGCCTGTATTGACAGAGTTCCTTGGCGGGGCAGTCATACTGGCCGGAGTTTTTGTCGTGTTGACCGGTGATCCGCTGCGTATCAGAGAGTAACGAGGATTTCCCTGACCTCATCGGCCAGCGCCTCGTCTCCATTCCATTTTTCAAGAAACATCTGAAACGCGCGTCTCGCCTCGTCACGTCGGCCGAGACGCATCAGCGAATGGCCAAGGTAATACTGGGTCCTCGGCGGTGCGTTTCCGGTCGCCTCGAGTTTCTCGAGAATTGCCGTCGCTTCCTCGAAATCCCTCATTTGAATATATGCAACTGAGATTCCGAGAACTACCTCCGCGTTATCAGGGGAGAGTTCCAGACCCCTTTTCCATGCTTCAAGAGAGCCATCGAGGTTATCGAGTTCGTATTCAGTCTTGGCGAGACCGATCCATGCTTCGACGTTCGATTCGTCCCTGTACACGGCAAGACGGTAGTACTCATGGGCATCCTTGAAATCCCCGGTCTCATACGATGCCAACCCGAGGTTTATAAAAAGATCGGCACTGGTAATCCCTGCATCTTTCGCCGTGAGGAGTGTCTGGATCGCATCGGCGTACATGTGCCTCGCGTTCATCACCTTGCCTAGAAGCAGGAGGTATTCGGGCTCGAGGCCTATCCAGGCTCTTGACGATACGAGCTGCGCGTAGGCTGCCTGGTAATTCTGTTCCATGTAGAATGCTTCGGAGAGGACAAGGTTGCCGCGTATGTCATAAGGCGAATATCGGAGAGCGTCCGTGGCATATTTCTCGGCGGTACTGTACAGGCCCTGTTCCAGGGCTATCGCTCCAAGTCCGGCATACGCCGCGTGATAGTTGTGCTTCAGGTCGATAGAAAATCTGTAGGCTTTCTTCGCTTCCGGATATTTGCCCTGCATCTCAAGAGCCTGTCCCAGTCCGTACTGGAGCCTGTAGTCGTCGCCCTTGATCTTTGCTGCCGCCTTGAAATTCCTTTCGGCACCGGCGTAATCCTTTTTTTCGAGAAGGGCCATACCGAGGTTGTACCTCGTATCGGGATCAGATGGATTGATCTCGGCTGATTTCTGCCAGTTGGCTATCGCAGCGTCAAGATCATCCCTTTCAGCAGCTTCAACGCCCAGATTGTAGTATTTAAGAGCGGAATCGGTGCAGGAAGCGGTCAGAGCCAGAATAACGAAGCTTACAGCGATTAAGGTCCTTCTCATCCTCATTCCTTTCGATTCAGTCAGGCGGGACATAAAAGGAATATAACGCTAAACCCTTCAAAACTCATCAATAATCAAATATATGTCCATATTGGGGTAAAAAGGCATTGGAATTCCTGATTATACAACGATTTAAAATATAGTTGACTTTTTATTTTTCTATAGTAAAATTTCTAGTTGAGATGTGCTGTTTTTTTTTGCCCTTCAACGATTCAGGAGTAAGTTAATCCTGCGAGGTTGGTTGTTAAATGCTTGATAGAGAAGTGGTTTACGAGTCTGTGCTGGATCACGACTTTCTCGATGAGATCTATTCGCTTCCCGGCGGAAAAGAGATAAAGAAGTGCATCCAGTGCGGGACTTGCAGCGGTTCGTGCCCCCAGGGGGCCGTCATGGACTACGCTCCGAGGAAGATATTCTCCCTCATAAGAGCCGGTTTCAGGGACGAAGTCCTCGAGTCGAACACGATATGGTACTGCTCGTCCTGCTACACCTGCGCTGTCAGGTGCCCCAAGGAGATCAAGATCACCGACGTCATGTACGCCCTAAAGCGGATCGCGATCAAGGAGGGTAAGGCGAAGGCGGGCCGTAAGGCGGCAGTTCTTTCAAAGACCTTCATGAACATGGTAAACAAGTACGGTCGAAATCATGAGACCGAGCTGATGACCCGTTACATCCTGATGGCGGAACCGTTCAACGCGTTCAATTTTGTGCCCCAGGGATGGCGGCTCTTCTCCAACGGCAGGCTTCCGATTATGCCTCACAAGATAAAGAATATTGAACAGTTGAGGAAGATCCTCAAAAAGGTCGACGAGCTCGGGGAGATATAGATGAAATACACGTATTATCCTGGATGCTCGGTCAAGGCGACTGCGAACCTCTACCAGGAATCTATCGACGCTGTGATGCCCGGTCTTGGTGTTGAGCTTGAAGAGCTCGATGACTGGAACTGCTGCGGCGCAACGGCCTACATGTCGGTAAAGGAACTGATGAGTTTCGCCATCTCGGCGCGTAACCTCGCGATGGCCGAGAAGTTTCACAGGGATGTCGTCACGCCGTGCAGCGCATGCTACCTGGTCCTCAACAAGACCAACCACTATTTCAATGATTATCCTGAGATGAGAAAAAAACTCGGTATCGCGCTCGAGGCCGGCGGCCTCAGCTACAGCGGAAACATCCGGGTCCGTCATCTTCTCGACGTGATAGTCAACGACGTAGGATTCGACAAGATAGCCGAAGCGGCTACCAGCAGGCTCGAGGGCCTCAACATCGCTCCCTATTACGGCTGTCAGATAGTGAGGCCGACTTATTACGGGTGCAGCGGTGATGAGGGAAATGAGGACGGCTTCGACGATCCCGATGATCCCATCTGCATGGACAGACTGATCGAGGCTACCGGCGCCACGTGCGTAAAGTACTCGATGAAGACGAAATGCTGCGGTTCATCTCTTATGGGCACCGAGGAGAAGCAGGCGCTGAGCCTCTGCCGTGGAATCCTCGCCGATGCCGAGAACAACGGTGCGCACTGTATTATAACGATATGCCCGTTGTGCCAGATGAACCTCGATATATACCAGCCGAAGGTGAACAGTCTCTTCGGCACGAAATTCGATATCCCCGTCATCTACTTCACGCAGCTTATCGGGCTCGCGATGGGGAAGACGCCGAAAGAACTCGGGCTGGGCAGACTTGCAGTGAAGATGACAGGGCCCATGAAACAGATACTACAGGGAGCGTGATATGTCTGAACGTATTGGTGTATACGTCTGCCACTGCGGTACCAACATCGCCGGCAAGGTAGACATCGACGAGGTGGTCGAGTTCGCCAAAGGGCTCGAGGACGTCACGCTCGTGAAGGATTACAAGTTCATGTGTTCCGATCCCGGGCAGTCGCTCATCCAGAAGGATCTCGAGGCAGGCCTGATCAACAGGGTCGTCGTAGCATCCTGCTCGCCTCTGATGCATGAGAAGACATTCAGAAATGTCTGCAAACGTGGTGGACTGAACGAGTACCTCTTTACGATGACCAACATCCGTGAGCAGTGCTCATGGGTCCACATCGATGAAGCGAAAACGACCGAAAAGGCGAAGGACCTTATACAGGCCTCCGTCAGGAGAGTGGCCCTTCAGGAGGCTCTCACCAAGAGGGAGGTGCCGATCAATCCGCAGACACTGGTGATCGGCGGAGGTATCGCCGGCATCCAGGCCGCTCTTGATCTCGCTGACGCGGGAAAGAAAGTGGTACTCGTCGAGAAGGAGCCTTCCCTCGGCGGCCACATGGCAATGTTCGACAAGACTTTTCCGACACTCGACTGTTCCGCCTGTATTCTGACACCGAAGATGGTGTCGGTCGGCCAGCATGAGAATATCGAGCTTCTCTCATGGTCGGAGGTAGAGGACATCAGCGGTTTTGTCGGAAACTTCAATATCAAGGTCCGCAAGAAGGCGCGCTACGTCGACGCCGAGCTCTGCAATGGATGCGGAGCATGCTGGGAGAAGTGCCCCGGGACGCGTGTTCCCCGCAAGGGAAACGTTCACGAGAAACTCGCTCTTGGTCCCACGACATCGATATATATGCCCTTCATGCAGGCCGTTCCTGCTATCCCGGTGATAGACGCCGACACATGCATTCGTTTCAAGAACGGCAAGTGCGGTATCTGCGCCGAGGTCTGCGAGCGCAACGCGATCAAGTACGACATGGAGGACGAGATAGTCGAGTTCGAGGTCGGGAACATCATCCTGGCAACAGGGTTCCAGACCTTCGATCCCGAACCGGTCAAGCGATACGGCTACGGAAAACTCGATAATGTAATGACAGCTATTGAATTCGAGATCATGAACTGCGCCTCGGGTAGTACGGGTGGGAAGATACTTATGGCCGACGGCGAAGAGCCGAAGTCGATCGGTATCGTCCACTGCGTCGGCAGCCGCGACAAGCATTACAATGAGCACTGCTCGAGGGTATGCTGCATGTACTCGCTTAAGTATGCCCACCTGATCAAAGAGAAGATCGACGCCGAGGTATACCAGTTTTACATCGACATGCGGTGCTTCGGCAAGGGATACGAGGAGTTCTACGACAGGCTGCTTGGCGAAGACGTCAGGTTTGTCCGCGGGAAGGTCGCCGAAGTGACCGAGGTCCCGATCGAGGAGGCGGAAAAGGGCAAGCTCGTCGTCGAGGTAGAGGACACCCTGGTCGGAACGGTCAGGAGGATCCCGCTCGACATGGTCGTTCTCTCAACTGGGCTCGAGGCGCACGAAAGCCTGCCCGATGTCGCCAGCCTCTGCAGCGTCAGTCTGGGCAAGGACGGTTTTGTCATCGAGAAGCATCCGAAGCTCGGCCCCGTATCTACGGCGACAGACGGTGTTTTCATCGCCGGCTGCTGCCAGTCTCCGAAGGACATCCCCGATACCGTCGCGCAGGCGTCGGCAGCTTCGAGCGCTGTCCTTTCGATGATAACGAGAGAGAAGATCGAGATCGAGTCGGCGACAGCATCCGTGGACGAGGACAAGTGTTCCGGCTGCAAGCTGTGCAACTCGCTCTGCCCGTACCTCGCGATCAAGTACGACGAGGAGAAGGGCGTATCGGTCGTTAACGAGGCGCTCTGCAAGGGCTGCGGCACATGTGCGGCCGGCTGTCCGAGCAACGCGATTTCGGCCAAACATTTCGAAGACAGACAGATCTTCGCCGAGATCAAGGGTATTCTCTCGGCGTGATGATGAAGATAAATACTGAAGGGATGTCGAGATGACTTTCGAACCGAAAATAGTCGGGTTCCTCTGCAACTGGTGTTCCTACACCGGAGCGGACCTGGCGGGGACGGCCAGGATCAAGTACGCCCCTAACATCAGGTCGATAAGGGTGATGTGCAGCGGCCGTATCGAGCCGACATTTATCATCAAGGCCCTTTTCGAGGGCGCCGACGGTGTCCTTATCGCCGGGTGCCATCCCGGTGATTGCCATTACCAGGAGGGCAATTACAAGGCCCTGAGAAGACACCGGCTTCTGCAGCGCATTCTGCCCGAGTACGGAGTCGAGCCGGAGCGCGTGAGGCTGGAATGGGTCGCCGCGTCTGAAGGGGAGAGGTTCGCGACGATAGTCAACGAATTCACCGAGCAGATACGTGAACTCGGCCCTCTCGGAATAAAAGAATCGCTAGCTGAAGCGATGAAAGACGATATCGTTCCTCATGAAGATCATAAAGAAGAAAGCGGTGCAGCAAATGAAGCTTAAAGGCGGGATTTACTGGGGAGCCGGCTGCGGCGGATGTGATGTCGCCGTACTCGATATCCACGAGAAGATCCTCGACGTCGCCGAGAAGATGGACTTTCTCTTCTGGCCCATCGCTCTTGACTTCAAGTACGACGACGTTAGAGCCATGGAGGATGGGGAATTCGACCTGGTCCTCTACAACGGCGCCGTAAGGAACTCTGAGAATGAGGAGATCGCGAAGCTCCTCAGGCAGAAGTCAAAGACTATGGTCGCTTTTGGAGCCTGTGCGCATATCGGAGGACTGCCGAGCCTTGCGAACTA
>CAYWGA010000101.1:0-8626 GCA_964457905.1 uncultured bacterium
CCGAGAAGTTCGTCTGGAGAGTAAAGAACAAGGACGATGAGATCATCGAGGAGACATTCACTCCGAAATCGTTCTACAAGGACGCGGTAGGTGTCGATCTCCGCGAATACGTCACCGTCATGGACCATCCCGCATACGAGTACGGGAAGTTCTACAGGCTCAACTACTGCCGCAACTTCTTCGATGAAGAGGACATGGGATTTATCAACCTCGGCGTCGACGCGATGAAGGAACTCGCCGAGCGTGCCATTCTCGACGGTGACCCTGTATGGTTCGCCGCCGACATCGGCAAGGAGAACTACGGCACCGAGGGTATCCTCAAGGTCGGGATCTACGACTACGACGGACTCTTCGGCCTCGACCGCGAGCTGACGAAGAAGCAGATGGTCACATACAGGCACTCGACACCCAACCACGCGATGGTCTTTGTAGGAATCGACCGCAAGGACGACAAGCCGGTCAAGTGGCTGGTCGAGAACTCGTGGGGCACCAAGAACGGCGACAAGGGTTACTGGGCGATGTACGACGACTGGTTCACCAGGTACGTCTATACCGTCATAGTGCACAAGCGCCACGTGGCGAAGAATGACCTGAAGCTCATGGACACCGAGCCCGTCAGGCTTCCCGCCTGGGACCCGATGCGCTCTGCGTTTGACGAGTAGTATTCTAGAGATATTACGAATGATTACCTTCCCGGGATTTTCCATGGATTCCGGGAAGGTTGTTGTTATTCGAGGCCAGCTTCCGGGAGGGCAGCGACAACACCAGGACTTATCGAGGTTTTCTTCCGATGATTCTGCACCCCAACACTATTCTGAAAACCGGATTCCCCGCGATAATCCTTCTGATATTGAATGGCAATATTTCCAGTACATGTTCGATTGCAGATATCAGTATCGGCGGCATGGGAAGATACGAGCCCCTTGCCCCCGCCAGGATACTCAATCTTTCAAATCCACAGTTCTTGAATAATCGACAAAGCTCTCTATTGGTGTATTCTTTCAGATGAAGTCCGGCTGCTTCTTTGTCGAAATGCTTCGAAATATCATGAGGCCCATATAATCTGTTGGGTGTTAAGCAGATATAAATACCACCAGGTTTTAGTGCTTTGCATATATTACGTAATTGTTCTTCGGCATCATCAGGATGTAAATGTTCGAGCAATTGATTGCTGAACGCAACATCGATGCTTTCCTCTGGTGCGGGGATGTTGACGCCATCAGAAAGTATCAGGGTGAGATTATCAGGGAATTCAATGCTTTTCGTGATCTCATCTGATACATCTGCTGCATAGACATGTTTGACTGCTGCTGCTATCTGAGTTGATAGATTACAATCTCCTGACCCTATTTCCAGGAATGTTGTGTCTGCATCTGTATAATGCCTGATGAACTTCAATCGTCTTTGGATGACATGACTCGGCTCAAGAGCATTTTTCTTTTTAAGCTGAGGATGATGAGGTACGCGTCTGAACAGTTCGTCATATATGGAAGAATAGAGCTTGCCTCGCTCTTTCCTGGGGGCGTTTCGAAGCCTTTCGGCTAATTCTTTCTCCACATCATAATGCTCCCTAAGCTCTTCTTTAGTACGGATCATTGTGTTATCTGTTCTTTATGCAAACGGTTGCTTGCGTCCCTGATAATCAAATCATTAGCCTTTCCTGATAATGAGATCCAGATTTCTCTGGTAAAACCCTCTATGTATTTTCGGGCCTGACCGTACCAGGAAAGATTCAAACCGGCTATCTGCTCTGAGTGGTCCCAAAACCTTTCGCAACAGGTTATGGTCCCGCAAAAAAAGCGGCAGACTGCTTATAATATCAAGTTCCTCTGCCCGTTTCATTGTGAGTTCAAATTCATGATAACTCACCCCGCGACCTCGCCGAAGAAAATCCAGCTTTGAATCCGCAGTAAAGTCTCGATATAGGTCGCTAAACCCTTTTCTTGGGCTGAACCGAGAGTAGGCAAAGGCCAGGTCATCTGGCAGCCAATGATAGAACGGCAATTGGGAGGTGTGAGAATCTTCGTACCATAACCTGTTAGGTGTTTCGATCACGCACCATAAACTTCCCGGTGAAAGCATGTCCCAGGTGTTTTTCATGGCGATCATTCTCTCGTCGTGGGTCATGTGCTCGAGATTGGCAAAGAACAGAATATAATCAAAATGGTGACCTTTGAATATCTTGTGTACTTCCGTAGCATTCGCGCAGTGAAAATCAGCACTCAAGCCATAAACATCGCATCTGTCTTTAGCTACAACGAGACTTGGTTCCAGAATGTCAACTGCGGTAACAATCGCACCTTGCTCAGCAAGGGCAACTGTTGAGCACCCGGTGCCACAACCGATTTCCAGGATCTTTGATCCGTTGAGAGACCTGGTATCGTTCAGCCATGGGATAATCGTATCGCGAAATTTAACGAGCCTGAGATGAAGGTGCTTCTCCAAGTCGCTCTTACCCTCAGCAGAGGAAAGATATGCCGCGTCAAACCATTTATCTTCCTGAGAATAGTAATTGTTCAACAGCGACGCTCTGATCTGATCCAGACCATCTTTATCTATATTCAAGAATCGTCTTGAAATGCTGAGAGGGATTTTATGCGCCAGGAGCGGTTTCGCGAGATTCCTGACCGATTTAAATATTTCTCCGGAGGAATTCATATATCCACCCTGATGTCGCCTCGAATACCATTTTAAGGGTTCGTGATTTTGAGTTCCATACAGAAAATAACCATATTTGCCGGTAGATATCCTGTCAAACATATTCAACTGAGGCCGCGAGATTGTTTTTGTCGATCATGCAGACCATATAACTGTTATACGATCGTACCGGCTGGAATTATCGAGAACTTTTTGTCGTAGTAGTGTACTGTTCAGGGGCGGCCCGGCCGGCGTTTTAGGATTCCCGTGGATGTGCCTGCAGGAGGCCTGAGAATGAGATTTAAACCAAAGATCTGGAGAGCAGCCATAGTTTTACTGGCAGTTCTGATTGCCGGAAAGTTAGAGGCGGGGGATATAGTGCAACTGGATAAACTGTCAATAAGTATAATCTACGACAATACCACGCCTGAAAAAGGATTCGAGGCGGAGTGGGGATTCTCGAGTGTGATCGAGGGATGCGGAAAGACTATCCTCTTCGACACAGGCGGCAAGGGCGAAGTGTTCATGGAAAATCTAGCGGCAGCCGGTATCGTACCCGCCGATATAGATATTGTCGTGATATCGCACAAGCATTGGGACCATATAGGCGGGCTTCCCTCATTTCTTGCTGAGAATCCTGAAGTGACGGTATATGTCCCCGCGTCATTCGACAAAGATCTCAAGAAGGGTATCGCGGAAGAATGCTCGAACCTCATCGAGGTCAGCGATCCGGTAGAGATCATTCCCGGCGTATTCTCAACGGGAGATATGACCGGCATGGTCAGGGAACAGTCCCTGGCGATATCTACCGATGGAGGAACGATAGTAGTAACGGGATGTGCCCATCCCGGCATAGCCCGTATCGTCGACAGGGCCTCAGAGACAACTGGTCAACAGACTCTCTGCGTTATGGGCGGATTTCATCTCAGAGGAGCGGGGAAAGAGCAGCTCGAGGCGATAGCTTCGAATTTCGAGAAAAACGGTGTCAGGTATTGCGGCGCCTCGCACTGTACCGGCGATGACAGCATTGACTATTTCAAGCACAGGTATGGCGACCATTACATCAGGCTCGGCGCGGGCAGGGTCGTCAGGGGAACTGAACTGGGTCAGTTGTAAGTGCGGGTCACCTGGCGTAAAAAGTTCTTATACGCGGCATCAGGATAAACAGGATGATCAGGAAGCCGTCTGCCGCAGTGATGTACTGGATCGGCCACTCGAAACCGATAAGAAAAGCCTGATATATCAACCAGACCGCAAGGACAATACCGAGTAACAGAGTGCCGGTCCAGGCCCAGTGATGTCCGCTCCATCGGAAAAGACTGTCTGCCCGGTTCCAGGCGGGGCGCCACAGCAGTCCGCAGGACAGGACCAGAGGCACCAGTCCCATAACGATCAACAGGAACAGTCCGGGCAGCGTGAAATTCGACACGGGTAGTTCCGGCAATATATGCGCCAGTCCTATCAGATCACCGGCTGGATCGGCCAGCATGGCGATGCCGCCATACAGTCCCCCTACTGCCAGAAAAAGGAGCAGGAAAAGGAGCGGCCAGAGTATTAACGGACGTTTCATAACACTAGTCTTTTTCAACAAACCTCTGCACATTCTGTTCAGATAGTACAATGGACATCCTGGTTCCGGAATACATATATAAAAATAACAGGGAATTATTCTTCCCCGTATTGTATTGTGGTGGTGACGGTTGCGCGGCCGTCACCCTTTATTTGATTATGCAATCGACGGGAGGCAGGACCATCAGAGCTGTAAGCACTGTGTCGATCCTGATATTCGCGATACTTGCCGTATGCGGAACGGCTGGAGCGGAGGAACAGATGAACGAAAATCCGGGCAGAAACAGGCTGGCAGGCGAGAAGAGCCCGTACCTGCTGCAGCATGCCGATAATCCGGTCGACTGGCACCCCTGGGGAGACGAGGCGTTTGCGGCCGCGAAGGAGCAGGATAAGCCGATATTCCTCTCGATAGGGTACTCATCGTGCCACTGGTGCCATGTGATGGAGCACGAGTCGTTCGAGGACGAGGCGGTGGCGCGCCTGCTGAACGAGCACTTCATCTCGATCAAGGTTGACCGGGAGGAACGTCCCGATATAGACAACATCTACATGAAAGTCACCCAGGCGATGACCGGTTCGGGCGGCTGGCCGATGACTGTATTCATGAGCCCTGACGGGAAACCCTTCTTTGCCGGTACATACTTCCCGAAGCAGTCCAAATACGGTCGGCCGGGGATGATCGAACTCGTTCCACACATAGCATCCCTGTGGAAGAACGACCGTGAGAGACTGAAGGGCATCGGCGACAATGCCACAAAGGCGCTCGAGAGCTTCTCATTCACAGGTGATGAAAGGTCGCTGGATGACAAATTAATCGCGACGGCATACTCGAGACTCGAAGCGTCGTACGATGAGGTTCACGGCGGCTTCGGCGGATCGCCGAAGTTTCCCACGCCCCACCAGCTCTCCATGCTGCTGAGGTACTGGGACAGGACGCAGGATGAACGGGCGCTCGAGATAGTAGGGACAACGCTGCGGAAGATGTACGGTGGCGGGATTTACGACCATCTCGGAAAGGGCTTTCACAGGTATTCGACCGACCCGATGTGGCTAGTGCCGCACTTCGAGAAGATGCTCTACGACCAGGCGATGCTTGCCATCGCATATCTCGAGACGTACCAGGCGACGGGGAACCGGTTCTACGGGGAAGTCGCCGAAGAGATATTCGAATACGTCCTCCGTGACCTGACCTCTCCGGAAGGCGGGTTCTATTCCGCTGAGGATGCCGACAGTGAGGGGGAGGAAGGGACCTTCTACGTCTGGACGAAAGATGAGATCACCGGGACGCTCGGCGAGACTGACAGCAAGGTTTTCTGCGACCGGTACGGGGTGACCGGCGGCGGCAATTTCGAGGGTAAGAACGTACTGCACATATCGAGTGATACCGATGCCGATCCGGCTTCGCTCGGCGTCATGAGGGAGAAACTCCTCGTGATCCGCTCGAAGCGTCCCAGGCCGATGCTCGACGACAAGATCCTTGCGGACTGGAACGGCCTTATGATAGCAGCGCTGGCCAGGGGAGCGAGGGTCTCGGGAAACCCCGAATATGCCGATGCCGCCGCGACGGCCGCCGATTTTATTCTGGGCGGGATGCGGACCTCGGCGGGCAGGCTGCTTCACAGGTATCGCGACGGCGAATCCGCCATACCCGGGTATCTCGATGACTACGCGTTTATGACCTGGGGATTGATAGAACTTTACGAGGCGACGTTCGATGCGAAATGGCTGTCCGCCGCGCTGGATCTGGCAGACGGTATGCTCGAACTGTTCGGTGACAGCGAAGAAGGAAAGGGAGGGCTCTTCTTCACAGGCAGCGATGCAGAGAAGCTGATCGTCAGGACGAAAGAGATATATGACGGAGCCGTTCCCTCGGGGAACTCTGTCGCAGCGCTATGCCTGCTCAGGCTGGGCAGGATGACCGGAAGAACAGATCTCGAATCGGCGGGGGACGCGTTGATGGAGGAATTCTCGTCCCAGCTGGCAGGTTCTCCGACCGCGTATACACAGATGCTCATCGCTCTCAACTTCGCGCTGGGTCCGGGCTTGGAGTATGTGATCGCCGGTGAACGCGGCGATGATGAAACAGAATCGATGATCAGGCTTCTGGCCGGACGCTTCATGCCGCGGGCGGTCACGCTGTTCAGGCCGGTGGGCTCCGGCGCCGGCGATATCATCGACATAGCCCCGATGCTCGAGGGGATGACCGCAGTGGATGAAAAACCGACAGCTTATTTATGCGAGAACTTCCGATGTGCTGCTCCGGCTGTCGGCGCAGTAGAGATGAAAAATAGACTCGAAGATATAGAAAGGAGAAGAAATTGAAGAAATACGGCTGGCAGATACTGCTGGGACTTATTCTGATCGTGATGGCTGCATCAATCTTTCTTCTGCATTACGCCATCTTTCATGACACACACCATATTTTCATATATCTGCTGCACGATCTCGCCTTCATCCCTATAGAGGTTCTTATCGTGTCTCTGATCATACACGGCGTTCTCGCCTACAGGGAGAAACGTGTGATGATGAAGAAGCTCAACATGGTCATAGGGGCGTTCTACAGCGAAGTGGGAACAGATCTACTGAGGATATTTTCAAGGCTGGAGACCTCTATCCCTGATGAGATGATGAAGCTCTCGACTAAATGGACGGACGAAATGTTTGACAATCTGGCTGCTGTGCTTTCGACAGCGGAATTCGACCCACAGGTGACCCCGGAAGATTTTGTCGAACTGAAGGATCTGCTCGTATCCAAGAAATCATTTCTTCTCGCGCTGCTCCAGAACCAGAACCTCCTGGAGCACGAGGCCGTAACCGATCTTTTGTGGGCGCTGCTTCACCTCGCCGAAGAACTTGAGAACCGGCGAAATTTCGACGATCTTCCGGACAAGGATGTCCTGCATCTCAAGGGCGACATCCGCAGGGCCCGTTCCAGACTGCTTGTCGAATGGACCAAGTATATGAAACACCTCAAGAAAAGATATCCATACCTTTTCTCTCTTGCTGTACGCACCAACCCGTTTGACAGTACGGCCTCGGTGGTGATCCGGTAATGGAGAATGGATGCCCGTTCTGCTCGCCGGCAAAGGCCCTGTTCGAGAACGACCTGGCCGTCGCCATCCCCGACAAGTACCCCGTCAGGGAGGGCCACACCCTTGTGATGCCGAGGAGGCACGTCTCGTCCTTCTTCGAGCTGACCGATGAAGAGGTCGTTGCCTGCTACGAGCTGATAAAGAAGACAAAGGAAATGCTGGACGGGAAGTACTCTCCCGGTGGATACAAGCTAGGGATAAATATAGGCAGAGCATCGGGCCAGACGGTCATGCACGCTCATATACATGTCGTTCCCGCCGATGGAAAGAGGATCAGCGGCAGGAACGAAGTGTTTACAAGGAAAGATTCATAAAGGAGGACCAGTGATGCTGGAAGTCGGAAAGAAAGCGCCGGCGTTCAATCTGCCGGACCAGGACGGAAAGATGCACAAGTTGTCGGATTACGCGGGCAAGTGGGTGCTAGTCTATTTCTATCCGAAGGACAGCACGCCGGGATGCACCAAGGAGGCCTGTGCCATAAGAGATTACTGGTCCGATTTCAAGACGATCGGTGCGGTAGTCCTCGGTGTCAGCAAGGACTCGGTGAAGAGCCATCGCAAGTTCGCCGACAAGCATGAACTGCCGTTTACTCTTCTCTCAGACGAGAGCACGGAGATGATCCAGAAATACGATGCCTGGCAGAAGAAAAAGATGGCAGGACGCGAGTACATGGGAATCGTCAGGATCTCGTATCTTGTCGATCCGAAGGGGAAGGTCGCAAAGGTCTATCCCAAGGTGAAACCACCCGAGCATGCGGCCGAAGTCCTGGCCGATCTAGCGGAAATGATGTAGAAACGCATAATGAATATATTGATAGTCGAGCCGTTTCTGACAGGCTCCCATAAGGCCTGGGCCGAAGAATACGCGAAACACTCCTCGCACGAGGTCGATATACTCGGCCTCGAAGGGCGGCACTGGAAGTGGAGGATGCATGGCGGGGCAGTGACGCTCGCGAAGTATTTCCTCGAGTATGACCTGCATCCCGACCTGATACTCGCTACAGATATGCTCGACCTGACGACCTTTCTGGCCCTGACGAGGGAGAGGACGGCAGGGATTCCCGTCGCGATCTACTTCCACGAGAATCAACTCTCCTACCCATGGTCGGAAGACGATCCCGACCCGGGCCTCGAGCGAGATGTGCACTATGGGTTCATAAACTACACATCCGCGCTTGCTTCAGACGCGGTCCTTTTCAACTCGGCCTTTCACATGACGTCGTTTCTCTCTGAACTTTCCGGCCTGCTGACGGCATTCCCCGATTACAACGAACCTGAAACGGCAAGTGAGATCCTGGGGAAAAGCACGATCCTGCCGCTCGGAGTCGA
>CAYWGA010000102.1:0-8247 GCA_964457905.1 uncultured bacterium
ACCATGCGAAGGAAGCAGATTTCAGGAAAGAGACGCACAGGGTCTATCACTCGCCAGGTCATCCGTCTCATGTAGCGGCAGGAACACTTCCGTAATCCTCTTTGACGGTTGCAGCTGACAGCGGCAGCAAATATACTGGCACAGACAGGCTGCTGTTCAGGGTTCAGCTTTCAGACAGGAATATTGATCGATGACATCATATACAGATCCCGGGAATAACTCCGGTCCTTCCGGCGAATTCATCTCGTTCGAAGGCGAACGCTACTACAGAATCGACGGCTATGACCGCATGCCCCCTTTTCTGATGAACATTGCAAACGATGCCGATCTGTGGATGTTCATATCCTCATCAGGCGGACTGACTGCCGGGAGAGTCGACGCTGACGGAGCCCTCTTCCCGTACGAGGCGGTCGACAAGCTTCATGAGGGGCATCATCGCGCCGGACCGGTCACCCTTGCCAGGGTCCGGCGTAAAGACGGCGAAGCGGTCCTCTGGGAACCTTTCACCAAGAGTTCCAGGGAGGGTTTCCGGATCGAGCGAAATCTTTACAAGAATATAATCGGCAACCGGGTCATCTTTGAGGAGATCAACCACGATCTTGAACTAGCATTCAGGTACCGATGGACTGGAAGCGACAGGTTCGGGCATGTGCGCACGGCGACGATGGAAAATACCGGCGCCGCCACTGTCTCCCTTTCCTTGATGGACGGCCTGAGAAATATCCTTCCTTACGGGGCTCCTCTCCCTCTTTACCAGCAGTTAAGCTCTCTTGTCGACGCGTACAAGCGCACTGACTGCGATCCTGAGACCCGGCTCGGATTTTTCTCACTTACATCCAGGATCATCGACCGGGCAGAAGCGGCCGAGGAGCTGAGGGCGAATACGGCCTGGTGCAGCGCCGCATCGGATTTCGAAGTCTGCCTCTCCGGCGATGCTGTCAGCGCCTTTCGCCGGGGTGATGCGGTAAACGGAGAGACCATACTCACGGGCCGCAGGGGAAACTACCTCGTCATGATGTCTCTGAGTCTCGAGCCGGGGGAGAAGGAGAAGTGGCACATCGTCATCGATGTGGGAAAGAGCCATGTGCAGGCCGCGGAGCTGCGGGCTTTTCTTCTCAAGGGCGGAGACCTTGATCAGGAGGTAGAGACGAATCTAGCGGAGGCGAGTGACAACCTCATCCGCAACGTCGGCAGCGCCGACGGGATTCAGCTGACCGGCAGCGAAGAAGCCTCGGTCCATCACTTCGCGAACGTTCTGTTCAACAATATGCGGGGCGGGGTCTTCGCCGGGAATTACGATATTCCCACGGCGGACCTTATTGATTTTATCGGCACACGCAGCAGGACCACAGCTGAGCGTCTGAACGATATCCTGTTATCGCTGCCCGAGCAGGTCACGGAATCGAAGCTCCTCGTGCTTGCCCGGGAGACAGGTGACGCTGATTTCGAGCGTCTCTGCCACGAGTATCTGCCGATATATTTCGGCCGCCGTCACGGCGACCCGAGCCGACCCTGGAACCGGTTCTCAATTCACATCAAAAACAACGACGGCAGGCGGGAGCTGAGGTACGAGGGGAACTGGCGTGACATCTTCCAGAACTGGGAAGCCCTGACGATGAGCTTCCCCGGATTCCTCCCCGGGATAATCGCAAAGTTTGTGAACGCCTCGACCGTAGACGGATTCAATCCTTACCGCGTAACGCGCGACGGGGTCGACTGGGAGATAACGGACCCGGATGACCCCTGGAGCTACATCGGGTACTGGGGGGACCACCAGATAATATATCTCCTGAAATTCCTTGAGTCTCTGACGCGCTTCTATCCCGGCACCCTTGAAGAGATGCTGGGCAGGGAGATCTTCGCTTATGTCGATGTTCCATATCGCATAAAGTCGTATGAAAAGATCCTCGAAAATCCCGACGAGACGATCGACTATGACATCGATCTGGCCCGTCGAATCGGAAAACAGGTCGAAGCTTTCGGGACCGACGGGAAACTCCTTCTGGATTCCACCGGATCGGTCCACTACGTCAACCTGCTCGAGAAGCTTCTCGTTCCGGTTCTCGCGAAGCTTTCGAATCTCGTGCCGGACGGCGGGATATGGATGAACACGCAGCGGCCCGAGTGGAACGATGCGAACAATGCTCTTGTCGGCAACGGGCTCTCGATGGTCACGCTCGGGTACCTTCGCCGGCACCTGAGTTTTATCGTTGATCTTCTTGAAGGGATGGAGAGTATCAACCTGTCCGTCTCGACCGAGGTCGCGGCTTGGTTCGAAAGCCTCGATTCGATACTCGGCGGGGAGAGATCCCTGCTCGATTCGGAAGAGATCGACGACCGCGAGAGAAAGAGGATCCTTGATCTCCTGGGCGTGGCATTTTCGGATTACAGGGGCAGGGTCTACTCGTATGGGTTCTCCGGGAAGAGGAACGTCAATACCGCAAGGATAGCACGGTTCTGCCGGACCTCGCTTGAGTGGCTCGACCATGCGATGCTTGCTAACCTCCGCGGAGACGGGCTCTACAATTCATACAATATCCTCGAGATCTCGAGAGACGGTTCCGCGGCCGTGGTGCTTCCTCTCTACGAAATGCTCGAGGGCCAGGTCGCAGCGCTGAGCTCGGGGGAGGTCCTGCCGGAAGAAGCAGTCAGCCTGCTTGAGGCCCTCTTCGAAAGCGGTATGTACAGGGAAGACCAGCACAGCTTTATGCTCTATCCCGAGAGAGAACTCCCGTCCTTCCTCGAGAAGAATGTGGTTCCTGAGAAAAGTGTCCTTTCTGTTCCTCTCCTGAAGAAACTTGTCGAAGCAGGAGACGGCGCAGTGATAGCCCGCGATGCGGACGGCATATACCGGTTCAACGGAGACTTCGCGAACGCCTCCGATCTTGCCTCTGCCCTCGACCGCCTCGCCGAAAATGAACTATGGGCATCCGAGGCGGGAAACGACAGGCAGGCAGTGCTCGATCTCTTCGAGGAGGTCTTCGATCACAGGTCGTTCACCGGCCGCTCCGGGACGATGTACGGATATGAAGGCCTGGGGTGCATCTATTGGCACATGGTGTCGAAGCTGCTTCTCGCCGTGCAGGAAATCACCCTCGGGGCCGCGGACGAGAAGTCCGGGAAGCATCTGCAGGCGCTTGCCGACTATTACTACCGTATCCGCGCCGGGCTCTGCTTCGAGAAGACAGCAGAAGAATACGGGGCGTTCCCGGCCGATCCCTACTCGCATACTCCTCCCCATGGCGGAGCGCAGCAGCCGGGTATGACAGGCCAGGTCAAGGAGGAGATCATCACGAGGTTCGGAGAGCTCGGAATAATCGTGAAAGACGGCATCCTGAGCTTCGCCCCGATCCTCCTGAAGAAAGAAGAGTTCCTTCAGGAAACGGGGACATTCAGTTACTACGATCTCGATGGAAAGAGCGGGTCGATCGAACTGCCTGCGGGATCACTCGCCTTCACATTCTGCCAGGTGCCGGTGGTCTATGAGATAACAGACAAAGCGCCATGGATGCGAGTCACAGCTTCCGACGGCACGTCCACGGCAGTCGACGGCGCCAGCCTCGACAGGGAAAAGAGCCGAGCGCTCTTTGACAGGCTCGGCGAAATCTCGCGTATCGATGTCGGAATTCCAGTAGATATCCTCAGATAAAGCGAGGGCCGGACCCGGAATAAACCGGATCCGGCCCCTGTCTGCAGAGAACTGCTGACGTTCGCTATCTCAGAAGCACCATCCGCTTTGAAGCCATACCTGTTTCCGTCTTGAGGACGTAGAGGTAGACTCCAGTGGCAGCCGTGGTGCCGTTAGTGGTCTTTCCGTTCCAGGTGACCTCGTGAGCGCCCTCTCCAAGGTGTCCACTGAAGAGGCTCGCGACGAGCCTTCCGGAAACATCGTAGACATTCAGGTCCACATTTCCGGCCTTTTCGAGCTCGAAATCGATGCGTGTCGTCGGGTTGAACGGGTTGGGAACGTTCTGGCGAAGGGTGAAGCCCTGCGCGCCCGGCATCGGTTCGGCGTCTGTCGTTCCGATCTGTGAGAGCGATATGTCATCGACCCATCCGGCCCCGCCGAGAAGAGATGGCGAGACGAACAGGATATAGGACTTGATGTACACAGTTCCCTCAGGAGCGGTGCCGATCAGCTCGTGGTCCGTCCATGTTCCCATAGGGGACGAGGCGTCCAATATCGTTGTCTCAAAAGCGCCGATCTCCAGCGTATCGACATCGTGGAACGTCATCTTTGCTATGATTAAGTTATCGCTGGTTCCCTCGATCGGGTCCTCGCGGCATGTCGTGAGTGCGTGAGAGCCCATCTTCCAGATCGAACCCGGATCGGCGCCGAACATCTGGAATATCCCCGAATCGGAATCCGGAGTGAAGGTGCCGAAAAGCTTCGCGCAGCCCGTCGGTGTGCGCAGCGCCCAGTTGCGGTTGTCATAGTAAATGTTGCCGAAGGTCTCCCAGCCGGAAAGGTTTGTGTCGAAACTCGGATTGTTCAGTATGTTTATCTCGGATACCGGCGGGTGCTCGTACAGCCATGTATCGTCGATGAATACTGATCCGGTGTCGCATCCGGGCTGCAGGAAGAGGATCAGTGTCTCCATGCGCAGCGCTCCGGCCGGCGCAATCGCTGATACGGAGAACTCGATCCATTCATCGGTGGTAGTGTCCCACTCGCCGATGACGATCTCGTTGCCGCAGATCTCGCTTCCGCCGACTGCCGCATTGAAGAATACGACCTTGGCTACGCATCGGTTGAAATCGCAGTTGTTCGTTCCGGGGATCGCGTCCTCGATCGACATGAAGGAGTATCCACCGAACTCATATGTATTGCCGACTACAGGCGCGAAGGTCTGGCCGTAGCCGCCTACGTCGAACGCTGAGCCGCCGATATCACAAAGGGAAAACTCGCCGTATAGCTTCGAAGCGGCAACACCGGTGCGCATGATATTGTCGTCCGCTGCAGTGGAGATATTGGGGCCGCTTCCGAAAGTGAACCATCCGTTGTACGATCCGCCTCCATCCTCGAACCCGGGGTTGGTCAGCAAGTTCTGTGCGAATGACTGCGAGCCGATGGCCGATACGGCCAGCAGTGCAAGCGTAAGGAATGATATTGTGCTTAAACGCTTCATCCTTAACCTCCTCTGGTTATAAGCCGACCGGTCCGGATGATCGTTTGTTTCCGTTCCGGTGCTGATGGTCCCTGTTGTCATTTCAGAAGGACCATCTTCCTCGTTTCTACGAATCCATCTGTACGGAGACGATAGAAGTAGACGCCGGACGCTGCCGGTATCCCTCTGTCGTCCTGTCCGTTCCACGTGACTCTATGTTCTCCCTCCGGGACGAAGCCGCTGACAAGCGTGCGGATCTGACGTCCCGCGACATCATAAACAGTAAGTTCTGCGTTGCCTCCTTTTTCAAGTGAATATCGTATCGTAGTGTTTGGATTAAACGGGTTTGGAACCGCGGCGGAGAGGTGGTTAACAGGTATTGCCGGTGGTTCGGCGTCCACCGTGACACCTTCCGGGTAGAAGGTGAACCTGTCGAATATGACCTCCTGGTCCGAAGATATCGGATCGTCGATCCGCCACAGGTTGATATGTACGCGAGGCTGTTCGGGCCTCGATACGTGCGGTCCGGTATATGTCCATTCGTGGATCATGTTCGCCGGGGATTCGTCGGCCGGGCCGCCCCGCCAGCTGCGGTACTCGACCCTGTCGTGGAGCCAGCGGATCGCGTGGCTCGTTATCTCGCCTTCGGAGAATGTGTAGTCGAACCGGTCGATGTTTCCCGGCCAGTCGTACGGCTGCGCTACGAACTGGACCAGATCGCGTCCCGGATCGCCCCAGCGGCTGAATTCAATGTCGATCTCGTTATATGCGTTCCACCAAGTATATGAATAGTTATAGCACGGACCATACTCCCAGAGGAACAGGCCCAAAACGACGTTCCGATCGAGCTGGTCCAGTCTGCCGATTGTAGTGAAAATATAGTCGCCGTATCCGAGGGCCTCCACCGGTACGACCTCGGAGCAGTACCAGGTGCCGCCGTTGTTCTTTACCGTGACGTGGAGGCGATCCTCGGCGTCAACCCACACAGTCGAGGGCGAGTCACTGAAGTAGTTGTAACCAGGGCCGTACCATCCGGGACCTTTGACACGCCAGGGCCGACCGCTGAACTCGAGTGTCGTTCCGCCCGGGAAATCTCCCCACTGCAAGTCGTCCTGCGACGGGGGGCCGGCCTCGTAGAAAGTCGCCTGGTCGTAGTATACGTCGGGGGAGGGGTCGGTGGGGGCCTGAAGGACCGCGAGAAAAAAGTGAGTCGCGACCGTGCCCGAAGGGGCCGGACCGCTCGTCACTGAAAAATGCTGGATTTCGTCTGTCGGAGTGGAGGCTATTATTACATCGTGGGTTTCATAGCTGATTAAATCGTCGCCCGAGTCGCGCCATTCGATGTTGAGAATCGCTTTCGACTGGCCGGTGACCGGGTTGACCGTCGTGTGCCAGGCATCGACCGTGGCTGTCCACTGCTCGCCGGGCGCCGTATCGAGCCGCTGCCAGTAAGCCGAGACGTCCCAGCCTCCATAGTTCGGCCCTATTACAACCGCTGAAAGTTGTCCATGGGTAGCTTCAGCCGAGACTCCGACCACTCCGGACTGTTCCCAGCCCCCGAAGTTGTCGGCTCCCTCGTCGCCGATCTCGAAGCTCGGATTTGCGAGGATACACTGGCCGAGGGCCGCCTGCGGCAGAACTGAGCACAGCACGGCTGCAGCTATGGAAATATATATTCTCAGGCTTAACACTGTGTACTCCCGGTACGGCTGCGTTGCTTTGGCTGCATAAATCACCCGGTGCGGGGCATTTGGGGGATGCCCGGACACACTTCAGCAGACCAGAAGCATTATAGCAGATTTCTGTCAACGATTCAACGATGAACGCCTTATGGAACGAGGCTGGTATTCGAAATTGACAGTATCGTTAATGGTTGCCATTTAGCGAGTTATGACCTAAAATGCAACCGTTCTTTCAGCCTTCTCTCGCCCTGCGGGAGAGCTGGTGCAAAGACGTATTCCAAAATTCAGAACATTCATGTATCGTGAAATCATCGCCGCCGACGCGGTCGATGATATAGATCAACATCATCAGAAAAGGAGACGCCATGCTCAGGAGATTTAGTGCATCAATCCTGCTCGCTGCCCTTATCCTTGTGCTCGCGCAGACAGGGATCCAGGCGCAGGTCGCTCCATCGGTCAGAGTCATCGACGATTCAGAGGGCGCGAAGCTCGAGGTCGACGGCAGTGACTTTATGATACTCGGGATGAACTGGGGCTACGTCCCTATCGGGACGAACTACCTCTACAGTCTCTGGGTCCAGCCTGATGAGTTCATCAAAGAGGTCCTCGCGCGCGAGATGCCGCTGCTCCAGGGTATGGGCGTCAATGTCATCCGCCAGTATGTCGGTATTCCGCCTAAATGGGTCGAGTACATCTACAGGAACTATGGCATATACACGGTCGTCAACCACGCGATGGGCAGGTATGGATTCACACTCGACGGAGTCTGGATCCCGTCGGTCGACTATTCCGACCCGAATATGCGCAAGGCGATCACGGACGAGATCGTTGCCATGGTCAAGGGTTTCGAGAATACGCCGGGGATGCTTTTCTGGCTCCTCGGAAACGAGAACAACTATGGCCTCCACTGGGCATCATCCGAGGTCGAGGCCCTTCCCGAAGGGCAGCGTGACGCGGCGAGGGCACGTTATCTGTACACCCTGTACAGTGATGTCACCGATGCCGTAAAGGCGGCCGACCCTCACCGGCTTGTCGCCATGGCAAACGGTGACCTCCAGTATATCGATATAATCGCCGAGGAATGCAAAAATCTCGATATCCTCGGTTCGAACGTCTACAGGGGCATTTCCGCGGGCAACCTTTTCAACGAGGTAAAGACCAAGCTCGGGATCCCGGTGATGTTCACAGAGTTCGGATGCGACGCGTGGGACGCGAAGAACATGCGCGAGGACCAGCTGTCACAGGCCCGCTTCCTCCTCGGCCAGTGGCAGGAGATATACGAGCAGTCGAGCGGCAAGGGCCGCGAAGGGAACGCGGTCGGCGGCTTCGTTTTCCAGTGGGCCGACGGCTGGTGGAAGTTCGGCCAGGAGAGCCGGCTCGACTTCCACGACACGAACGCATCGTGGCCCAACGGCGGGTATCCCGACTTCGTCGAGGGCCAGAACAACATGAACGAG
>CAYWGA010000103.1:0-8246 GCA_964457905.1 uncultured bacterium
GTCATCGGGGCGATGGTCATAGCGCCGTTGCTAGGTCCCAACGTCGGCCTTTCACTCGCCTCCGCACTTGGTGACAGAAAACTGGGGCGTTCGGCCTTCATCACACTGCTGCTCGGCACGATCATCGCCCTGGCCCTGGCGGTCAGTATCGGAGCTCTCGTCCCTGGCAACCTCAACACATCCCAGATCCTCATGCGGACCGACGTCCACTTCTACGACATCATCCTCGCGCTGGCCGCGGGAGCCGCCGGCGTGCTCGCATTTACGAGCGGAGTATCGGCCACCCTTATCGGAGTGATGGTGGCGGTAGCGCTGCTGCCTCCTCTGGTGACCCTCGGGCTTCTTCTCGGGACTGGGGATTATGTGCTGGCGGCCGGCGCACTCCTGCTTCTCATCACGAACCTTATCTGCATCAATCTCGCCGGGGTCACCGTTTTCTACATACAGGGAGTCAGCCCCAGGAACTGGTGGGAGGTCGACAAGGCGCGCAAGGCCTCGCGCCGGGCGCTTATGGTCTGGTCGATACTGCTGGTCGCTCTTGTAGCGGTGATCTATCTCTCACGCCGTTGATCATCACCGACGAAACACTCATTGCAAGTTCGCCCTGTCAGGCCCGAGCCCTCTTGAAGATCTTGAGGATCTCGAAGGCGACAAGATAGACTCCGGCAGCTCCAAGGACATAACCCCAGTCGGACAAAACGGGCGGGTGGAACCTCAGGAATTCTCTGACTCCAGGCAGGTATATCGCGAGCAGTATCAGCACGATCGATCCGAGTATCGAGAGGAGCAGGATCCTGTTCGAGAAGAAGTTCTTATTAAATATCGACGCCTTCTCATACCTTCGCGAGAGGATGTTGACGAACTGGCAGAATCCGATCGTCAGGTATGTAACGGTTGTCGCCTGGGCGTAAATGACCGCGAGAGCTGGATCGATCGCTCCCGTTTCCCCGATGATATTGAACGATACTCCGTGGCGGACCATGAATAGCGCGTAGTTGGCGAACGAGAGAGCTCCGATGAGGACTCCAAGGAATATGATCTCGAGGGAGTTACCCTTGTTCAGTATGTGGTCCTTCGGGTCACGGGGCGGTGTCTGCATCACGTCATCAGGCGGCGGGTCGAAGGTGAGATATGTCAGCGGCATGATCTCAGCGAGCAGGTCGATTGCGAGGATCTGTATCGCGAATATCGGGATGGCCCAGTTGCTCATCGCGACGCCTGCCAGGCCGAGGAGCACGACGACGAGCTCGGCGGCGTTCGTGGTCATCGACGCGAGAACCGTTTTCTTGAGGTTGCGGTATATCGTCCGTCCCTCCCGGACGGCATGTACGAGTGTCGGGAACGAGTCGTCGAGCAGGACGAGTTCGGACGCCTCTTTGGCAACGTCGGTGCCTATTCTGCCCATCGCCACGCCGATGTCGGCCTTGCGCAGCGCGGGGGCGTCGTTGACGCCGTCTCCGGTGACGGCCACCACCTCCCCGAAATCCTCGAGCAGGCTGACTATCCGCAGCTTGTCCTCGGGATCGACCCTCGAGAAGATCAGTGATTGTTCCTTCTCCATCACGGCCGTCAGCTTTGTGTCATCCATCTCCTTCAACTCTGTGCCTGTATAGACCTGGGATGGATGTCCGTCCGCGTCGAGGCCGATCTCGTTTCCTATCGCCTGGGCCGTTATCGCGTGATCGCCTGTCATGATGAAGGTCCTTATGCCCGCATCGTGGCACTGTTCCATAGCTTCGCGGACGCCCTCGCGCGGAGGATCCATCATCCCGACCAGCCCGAGGAAAGTGACATCCTTCTCGACCTCTTCCATCACGTAATCCCTGCCGTCGGCCTCGAGCGGCCTGTAGGCTATAGCCAGGACGCGCAGGGCCTGCCCTGAGAACTCATCGGCGATCGCGCCGATCTTCTCCCGGTCGGCATCGGTGATCGGTTCGGGTTTTCCATCGCGGTATATATGCTTGGCTATAGCGAGAACGCTGTCGGTGGCGCCCTTCATCGCGAGCTGCTCACGGTCGCCGAACTGGCGCACCGAGCTCATCAGCTTGCGCTCCGAATCGAAAGGGAATTCCTTCAGCTCAATATTCTCTTCGTCCTCGATCGGTGAACGGGTGCCGAGCTTTGTCGACATCGTGACGAGCGCTGCTTCGGTCGGGTCGCCGACCGGGTACCATCCGTGGTGATCCTCATCCGGTTCGTGTATCTCGGCGTTGGAGGCCATCGTTGCCGCGTCCATCATTATCTCGATCTCGTCTATGCCTGGCTGGTCGACGACATTTCCGGCGTCGTCAAGGAGCTGCCCCTCAGGCTCATATCCCGTTCCGGTCATCCCGTAACGTTTGCCGTTGAACCAGAGCGCCGTGACTGTCATCTCGTTCTTTGTCAGTGTGCCTGTCTTGTCCGTGCTTATCACACTAGTCGACCCGAGCGTCTCAACAGACGGCAGGCTCTTTACGACGGCGTTCATCTCGGCGAGCCGCTTGCTCGTCGTGGACATCGCGACAGTGACCTGTGCCGGCAGGGCCTGCGGGACAAGCGCTACCGCTATGCCGAGGGCAAGGACCATGCTTGTCATCAGCGTGAATCCCTGCCAGAGGGCGATCCCGAAGAGCATTCCTCCGATGATGACGACTGCTATGGTGAGCCATTTAGCCAGCGAACCAAGCTCACGTTCAAGGGGAGAGGGGGTCTGTTCGGTCGCCTGGGTCATCCCGGCGATCTTTCCCATCTCGGTGTTCATACCGGTACGGACGACCACGCCTGTCGCACTGCCCGACGTTGCAGTGGTTCCAGTGAAGGCCATGTTGTCGCGGTCGCCGATGACGCTAGCTTCCTTTATCACGGCGCTTGTCTTGCCCTGCGGCATCGATTCGCCTGTAAGAGCGAAGTCTTCGGTCCGCAAGTCGAACGATTCTATGATTCTCAGATCGGCCGGGATCTTGTCGCCTGCCTCGATCTGCACGATATCTCCCGGAACGAGTTTCCCCTGTGGTATCTCCGCCATCTCGCCGCCGCGCACCACCTTCGCCGGTGATTGTATGAGGTTTTTCAGGGAGTCGAGTATCCTGCTGACCTTGTATTCCTGCACGAAGCCGATGATGGCGTTGATCATCACGATGACGACCATGACGACGCCGTCCCTGTATGAGCCGATGACGAACGATATCGCCGCCGCTACTACAAGGACGATCACGAGGAGGTCCCTGAACTGCGAGAGGAAGATGAGCCACTTGGGTATGCTGATATCGGCGGTGAGCTCGTTAGGGCCCGACTCGGCGAGTTTTTTCCCGGCCTCTTCGGTCGACAGTCCCTTTACGTTTGTGCCGAGATCCGCGAAGACCTCTTCAGCTGTCATCTGGTAGAATTTTTTGTCGCTCATATGCGCAGGCTCTTTCGTTATTCATCCGTGTCAGTTTATCGGGCGGCTTAAAATCAACCGTAGCGCAGGCTCTCTCCTGTGAAGTAGAAATCCGGTTTTGCCGAGAATAAATCCGATACAGATGTTCTACAAGTGATTTGTCCCTGTATCCATGTGCTCGAAAGCCTTTCTTGAACGGTGGGGGAAAGGTAGGGTAGTATTGCCGATGACATTGATCTCAAGGAGGACAATCTTGATGAATACGCTGAAGCGGTCGGCTCTCGTGCTGACGGTAGTGCTTGTTGCCATGCTGGTATCCTGCGCCGAGGAAAAGATAGAATGGACCGAACGGATGGTCCATGAGGCTCTCAGGTCCGCCAATCCCGGATACACCGGGACCGCGGAATTCAAGATCATGGGTGGAGAGGTGATAGCCCTGGGTCTCGAGGGGACAAAAGTCACCGACCTGTCGCCCCTTTCGAAGATGGGGATCAGGAGGCTCGACCTGAGGAGCCTCGAAGTGTCGGACCTGAGGCCGTTGAAGGGACTCGAACTGACCGAGCTCTATCTCGAGGGCACCCAGGTCGACGATCTGTCACCCCTGCGTGGTATGCCCCTGACAAAGCTTTACCTGAACGTGACTCCGGTAAAAAATATCGGGGCGCTCTCCGGCATGCCGCTCGAACTCCTCAGCCTGTTCCAGACACAGGTGGAGGATATAGGTCCGCTGTCGGGCATGCCGCTCACGATGCTATGGCTGAACGAGACGCGGGTCACGGATATATCTCCTCTGGCCGGTCTTCCTCTGCTCAGCCTGACCCTTCACCGCACAGGCATCTCCGATCTTTCACCGATCGCCGGTTCAAGCGTGCAGAGGCTGCACATTGCCGAGACGCCAGTCAGTGACCTGACGCCTCTCGCCGGTCTCAAGCTGACAAGACTGATATTTACTCCGGGTAACATTGAGAAGGGGCTCGAGATTCCCAAGAACATGGATACGATCTATGAGATAGGTACGACCTTCGAGAACAAGATGCCGCCTGAGGCTTTCTGGAGGATGTACGGCAACCTGCTCGAATAAGTTCTTTTCAGAAGGGAAGAGATCCGGATGACAGGAAGAAAAAGTCTCAGGTTCGCAGGGGCGGTGCTGACACTGGCTGTGTTCGTATCGATCACTGCCTTTCTTGCTGATGCGCACGCGGTAGATAAAGAGCGCCGCGAGAAGAAAAGGGAGACCCTGGCTGATGTAGAGGGCCTCGTATGGCACGGCGAAGATTCCCTGCTTACCTTCGAGAAGGTCGCTGCATTGTGCGCCCCGGTACTCTGGTTCTCCCCGGATGAGCCCCTCCTTAAAGGGAATAGATATGGCGACATTAAGATACCGATGGCCTTTCCGTTCGAGGAGCCGGTCGATACGCCGGTCGTATACTACCGTATCAGGCGTATTCTCATCAGGGAGGATGCCGAGTGGCGCGGACTCGAGATCGATCCGGGCGATCCGGGAAGTACTGAGCTCGATATAAGCAAGCTGGTAGGCCTGGACCTTGATTTCTTCTTCTACTACCCGACCGAGGAGGGATTCGGCGGGCACGACCATGATGTCGAGTCGGTCGAGATGAAGATAATGTTTGGCAGAAAGGACCTCCTGAAAGAGGGCGTATATGCCATGGCCATATGGAAGGCTGTGGGAAAGGCGCACGGGATCCTCTGGTACGACAATACTCTCGAGGTCGATGAATATACGGTGCTTCCTCTAACGATCCTGGTCGAGGAAGGGAAGCACGCCTCGTGTACCGACAATAACGGGGACGGCTACTACACCCGGGGATACGATGTGAACAGGCGGATAAATGACGCCTGGGGAGTGCGTGATATAATACGAAGCGGCGGATTAAGCACAGGCGGTTTCGAGAGCTGGATGGCCAAGGTGCGCAAGGAAGGTGACGGCGTCCTTCCGCCTCTTCCCGGGGACAGCCCTCTCTGGAAAACGGACAGGGTGAATTATCTGTTTGCCAAGCCTTACGCAAGGTATGAGCTGAGGCCGTTTCCGACATCCGAAAAAGCCGAGAAAGACCTCAAGCCGTTCATCGATTCGAAGGGATATCCGGACTGGCCCGAATACGAGGAGTATGACGACCTGAATCAAATCACCTCGTGGTTCACAGACGAGAGCTTCATGAAATCGCTCGCGATAGCGTACCGGTATGACGGGGATAGCGGTATTGTGTTCAACTTTCCCCTCTTTATTCTGAAGAACTTCGAGGAGCCGATGAGCGGCGGCTGGATAGTCAACAGACTCTACTTCAAGGATACAAATCTAAGGGACATCGGGTACAACCTCCTTTACACAACTTCGGCGTCGAGGTGGGTCGGCGGCTATTTCGCGGTCGGATTCGAGTACGACGTGTACGATATCTCCGGTGGTCAGGAAAGCAGGTGGCTCTTTGTCACAGAGCCGGGCATCAAGTTCAGGGCCAATCTGAAACATTCACCCCTGAGTTTCATCACGAAACTCGGGACCGATTTCTGGGGACTCCGGATCGGCGTCAAGTATACCGGGGCGTGGGAGTTCTCCGAGATAGGCTATGTCGTCGAGGTCGGAGCGGGTGTCTGGTAGGAGCGGGAGACGGTCGAAGCAGTAGTCTGGTCGGAGCTGGAGTTTGACAGATAACAGATGGTTGCAAAGGAAGCGACAGGAGATCGATGAGAAGGATTATATTCATATCAGCGCTGGTCCTCGTCTGTGCGGTAACAGCTGGACCGGCATCCACCCAATCGGCGGAGGTGGCGGCTGATTCCTCTGCAGCCGACAAGGAGCTGGAAGCTAGGGACTCAACTGACAAGAATTCAGACGAAAAGGGCTTCGGACTTGATATTTTTGGTGGTCGGGCCAAGCTGGCCGCCATTCCCATACCCTCGTACAGCGAAACAGTCGGCTGGGCGATAGGGCTGGCGGTCTCGGGATTCTACAAGGTCAATTCGGCCGACACGATCTCTCCCGAGTCGGCGACCGCGCTCTTCGGTTTTTATGCGGAGAACAAGACATGGGCTGCGGGGGCGTTCCAGAAGTTCCATCTCGATGAGGACAGATGGAGAGTGCAGTTCGGGGGAGTCGTCGGCGAGATTAATTTTCAGACGTTCCTGAATCTCCCAGATTGGCTGGGTGGAGGCACCTTTATCGACTATACCTCCGACATGACCTTCTTGTTGGCGCAGGGCTCGAGACTGGTGTGGAAAAGGCTGTATCTCGGGGGGAAATACAGATTGATGAGGAGCAGGACAGTCTTTGATGTCGATCTGCCGATCGATTTTGAGTCGAGGGCTTTTTCAGGTCTGGGCGCGGTTGCAACATGGGACTCCCGTGACAATATCTTTTATCCCCTTAAAGGTTATTATATCGATTTCTGGACCCTCTGGAATCGGGACTGGATCGGCAGTGACCAGGATTACGATATCTACTATTTCGAGGCGAGAGGGTTCCGGGAGTACAGGAAAAAACATGTCATCGCTGCAAGGATCCACTCGCGCTTCGCATCCGGTGACATTCCTTTCGAGGATGAGAGTGTTTTCTACAACATCGATCTTCGCGGCTATACCGACGGGAGGTACCGTGCCGACCAGAGGCATACCGTACAGGCGGAGTACCGCTGGAACATATTCAGGCGTTGGTACGCTGTTGGTTTCGGGGGATTCGGCTGGTCGGTCGATGAGGTCAGCGAGATATCGTGGGACGGAATACTGCCCAGCGTTGGACTCGGTGCGAGGTGGCAGATGATCTCCGACCCGCCGATCAATATCGGGATCGACTATGCATGGGGCAAGGAGGAGAGAGCGATCTATTTCAAGATCGGCGAAGCTTTTTGATCGATCAAACCAATATTCAGAAGATAGCCGTGAATCTGATTCAAAAATAATTATAACAGAGCAGAGCAGAAAAAGCGGAGAAGAGATTTTTATTGTCTCTTCCCCGCTTTTTATCTAACAATATCCTTTAAAAAAATCCTAAAATAATCCTTGACGGCTTTTCAAGCTCAAAACCCCCATCTTCTGTGCCTGCCATAGATTATGGCGCCAGAGCCGTCTCATTTCCGCATATTCTCCATCAAACACAGATTCCGGTCCCAAGCTCATCTTTATCCCGAACTTGGCTCTATTCGGCGCCTATGTGAGCGCTAAATCCTCGTGTTATAATCCCTCCAATGGAAGAGGGAAAATAGGCGGGGGCAGAGAAGATGGACCATTCTCACCCGGAGGTGATGAAGATGAGGACGACGAAGGCCAGAGACCGTTCCAGCATCAAGGACAGTAGATCCACCAGCACAAGACCCACCGGTACTAGTACGCTAACCATCCCCGGCTCAAGGGCCCTGAAGGGCGTCTCTGACAGGAAACTGCTGAGCGATGTCCGCAGGCTCTCAGAGAAGGAACGGGAGACGGTCCTGTCTATACTCGTCTACCTGATCGAGATAGACCGCCGCAGGCTATACCTGGAGATGGGATACAGCTCTCTCTTTAAACTCTGCGTAAAGGAGCTAAAATACTCAGAGTCTGTAGCAGGCCGGCGCATAGCTGTAGCAAGGTGTATCAAGCGGTTCCCGCGGGGCTACAGGGCTCTTGCCTCTGGGAAGGTCAACATGACCAATCTCGGGTTGATCGCAAAGGTGATCTCTGAGAAGAACGAGAAGGAACTTCTCAGAAGTATAATCGAAGCCTCACAGCGAGATGTCGAGGCTCTTGTCAGCAGGCACAATCCCCGAACCGTGGTCCGTGACAGGGTCAGGCCGGTCCATGTCCGGACCGAGATCAGGCTCGCGGGGGCTGAAAATGCAGCATACTCGAAAAACGAAACCTCAAAAAGCCTGGACCGACGGGCCGCAACCACTCCCAC
>CAYWGA010000104.1:0-7548 GCA_964457905.1 uncultured bacterium
ATGGAGACGATGCGGGGCGAACTGGCCCGGCAGCAGGGGCAGCTCGAGCTGATCGCGAGCGAGAACTTCACCAGCAGGGCGGTCATGGCCGCGCTGAGCAACCCGATGCAGAACAAGTACGCCGAGGGTTATCCGCGCAAGCGTTACTACCGCGGCTGCAAGTGGGTCGACAGGGCCGAGGACATCGCGCGCGACAGGGTTAAGGAGCTCTTCGGCGCCGAGTACGCCAATGTCCAGCCTCATTCGGGCACGCAGGCCAACATTACGGCCTATCTCGCGCTCATCCAGCCCGGCGATACGATAATGGGCCTTAGCCTTTCGCATGGCGGGCATCTCTCGCACGGGCATCCGGTGAACTTCTCGGGGATGTTCTACAACGTCGTCCCTTACGAGGTCGACCCTGAGACGAAGGTGCTCAACTACGATACGATCGAGAAGCAGGCGAACGACGTGAAGCCGAAGCTCTTCGTCGCGGGCGCGAGCGCTTACCCGAGATTCTGGGACTGGGAGCGCCTCCGCGCGATCTGCGACGGTGTCGGCGCGATGCTGATGGTTGACATCGCACACATAGCCGGCCTCATCGCCGCAGGCGTCCACCCGAGCCCCGTTCCGTTCGCCGATATCGTCACATCGACCACGCACAAGACCCTGCGCGGACCGCGCGGCGGACTGATACTCTGCCGTGAGCAGTACGCGAAGGATGTCGACAAGTGTAACTTCCCCGGCACGCAGGGCGGGCCGTTCATGCACGCCATCGCGGCCAAGGCGGTCTGCTTCAAGGAAGCGATGTCGGATGAGTTCAAGGAATACCAGAGGCAGACGGTGGCAAACGCCGCCAGGCTCGCCGCGGTGATGATGGAGAAGGGCTTCGATGTGGTAAGCGGCGGTACGGACAACCATCTCTTCCTTCTCGACCTGACCGGAAAGGGACTGACCGGCAAGGAAGCGGCCAAGACTCTGCATAAGGCCAGTATCACGGTGAACAAGAACACCGTCCCGTTCGATACTCAGAGCCCGTTCGTCACCTCGGGAATCAGGGTAGGGACACCGGCCCTGACGACGAGGGGGATGAAGGAGTCCGAGATGGATGAGGTCGGAGGGATGATGGCCGAGGTCCTCGCTGATCTCGAGAATGCCGACGTCATCGAAGAGGTGAAGGGTAAGGTCGCGGACCTCACGAAGAGGTTCCCGCTGTACGAATAGAGGAGAAGCCAAGTGAAGAGACCGACCTGGGATGAATACTTCATGAAGATCACCAACCTGGTGGCGGAGCGATCGACCTGCATGCGGCGCATGGTCGGTGCGACCATTGTCAAGGACAAGAGGATCGTATCAACCGGCTACAATGGGGCGCCTAAGGGCCTGAAGCACTGCCTCGAGATAGGCTGTCTCCGCGAGGAGATGGGCATACCCTCGGGCGAGCGTCACGAGCTCTGCCGCGGCGCGCATGCCGAGCAGAACGCGATCATCCAGGCTGCCGGAAGCGGTACGAACCTGGACGGCGCGACGATGTACTGCACAGATTCTCCTTGTTCGACCTGCACGAAGATGATAATAAACTCCGGCATCAGGCGTCTGGTGCTTGGAAAGAAATATCCCGACGAGCTGGGCGAGAAGCTTATCAGTGAATCGGGGATCGAAACGGTCTATCTCGAGCTCGAGCCGGTGCCCGGCAGTTGACCCGGGGCCGTGAGGCTGAACACGGAGGCGGAAAATGCGCTGCCCCTCCTGCGGACATGAAGAGGACAAGGTCGTCGACAGCAGGTCGACGAAAGAAAACTCGGCGGTGCGAAGGCGCCGCGAATGTCTTTCCTGCGGACATCGATTCACCACCTATGAATATGTAGAGCTGAGGCCGTTTATGGTCGTCAAGAAGGACGGCCGGCGGGAACATTACTCTCGCGAAAAGGTGCTCAGCGGATTGCTGCGGGCCTGCGAGAAGCGCCCCGTTTCGATGGAGACGCTCGAGAAACTCGTCGACGAGGTCGAGAAGGAAGTCTCGGCAAACGTCCGCGATGAGGTGCCTACGACTGAGATAGGCAATGAAGTGATGAAACGCCTCGTAAGGCTCGACCAGGTCGCATATGTGAGGTTCGCCTCTGTCTACCGTGACTTCAAGGACGTACAGCAGTTTCTCCTTGAACTGCGAGGACTGCTCGAGAGCGGCGACTAGGCGGCTGGTGTGATTGCCACTTTCCTGAACGAATAGAATCATATAGATTGTCTGTGTACGTGTCCGTAACGGGACCCCCCGATCATTCCTGGAGGTAACCAGTACATGACGAGAAGAATTTTACGCTTCGCCATCTGTCTCATGATCGTTTCCATGTTCATTCTGCCCGTTCTGGTATCGCGGGCCGAGGCGGAAGATGGGGAGATGGTGACACTTCGTTTCGCGCCTGAAGAAGGAAAGCTCTTCAAGTACAAGGCGGACTCCCGTAACCAGATGTTCTTCGGCGCGTTCAGCTTCGAGACGATCACGGGCCAGGAAGTAGATATGTCCCTGCTCGAGATCCTCGAGAACGGGAACTTCAGGATGTCGGTCACCTACACCAAATCATCTACCAAGATGATGAGGATGGGGGATCTGATAGAGCAGGAACCTCGCGTGAAGCCCGAAGGCAGGACGATCAAGGTAGAGGTCGATTCTAAAGGCGAGGTCATCACGGCGCTTGGATTTATAATGGGCGTCAAGAAGGGCCGCGCTCTGGACAGCTACATGGAGAAGTGGTTCTTCGAGCTTCCCGAGGAAGCCGTAGGCCCCGGATCGGCCTGGACCGTTCCGATCGACGAGACGAACGAAGAAGGCGAAGATGATGTCTATACCGTCAAGGGTTCGGGCGAGTTCAAACTGAAGAAGATTGAAAAGAAGAACGGCGTCATGGTCGCAGAGATCGAGGGCAAGGCAGAGGTCAATATCCATTCGGAGAGCCCGCAGGGAGTCTTCGACGGCACGGCCAAGTCGAAGCGGAAGGTATACATCGCCATCGAGGGTGGATATATCGTCGAGGGTGAGAACAGTACCGAGATCAAGGGCAAGATGGTCAGACTCGATGAGAACGGCAAAGAGATCGAGAACGACATAACCAGGGTCGAGTCCGACAAGATTAAGCTGGAGAAGTAGGCCGTTCGTCGGGAGAGTCACGTTGTCCGATAATAGTGAAAATCTCAGAGAGATGGGGTTCCTTGACCATCTCCTCGAACTGCGCTCGACGATCATCTGGGTCCTGGCCGTATGGCTCGGTACCTCGATAATCCTCTGGTTTTTCTCTGGCTATCTGTTCGATTTCCTTCTCTCGACTGTCCCGGTCGAGAGTCTCTATTTCAACGCGCCTATCGAGGCCTTCATGGTGCGGCTCAAACTGAGCTTCATCACGGCCGCGCTTATCGCGTTTCCGTTCGCCCTGTTCAAGACATGGGCGTTCATCTCACCCGGCCTCTTTTCCCGTGAGAAACGGATCATCATCCCGATGATTGCCCCTTCGGCGATCCTCTTCTACTCCGGAGCGCTCTTCGCGTACTGGGTGATGGTCCCGATCGTCCTCGGATTTCTCCTGAGGTTCGGGACCGATATGCTCTCTCCGCTCATCTCGGTTTCGAAGTACTTCGAGTTCGTCGCCAGGCTCTGTTTCGCCTTCGGGATAGTCTTCCAGCTCCCCCTCGCGATCATATTTCTCACCTGGATCGGTGTCGTATCTCCGAAGACACTTCTGCGCAAATGGCGGTATGCGATCGTGATCATATTCATAACGGGCGCTGTGCTCACTCCGCCCGATCCTGCTTCGCAGCTGCTGATGGCGATCCCGCTCGTGATCCTCTTTATCGGCAGCGTGCTGCTGTCGCTGATTTTCGAGAAGAGAAGGAAGCAGCGTGAGGAGCAGGAGGAAGAGGACGAAGAGGGCGAAGAGTGATGATGTTTGCGCGGACCAGGATAATGAAGCTGCTCGGCATCGCGGCGCTCCTGGCAGCCGTTTTCTTCCTGATGCTCTTTCTGGACAGGTTCGGTTTTAACTCCCAGTCACAGTTCTGGAGTGCCGCGAGAAATTTCGGGCATGCGCCCCTGTTTGGTGTCATCGCCATCGTCATATTGTGGCTGCTGCAGCTGTCATTCGGCCGGCGTACAAGCGCACTCTTCCAGTATTCTGTCGCCCTGATCGCCACAGCCGGCCTGGGTGCTTTCTCGGAATACATGCAGTTCTTTACTCAACGTGACGCCGATGTCATGGACCTGATGTTCGATATCGCCGGAGCGGCGTCTTTCCTCGCCGTCTACTTTTCAATCGACCCGCGACTCTCAGACCGGGAACATCAGTTTCAGAGGCGTTTCAGATGGCGCCTCCGAATAGCTGCCCTTGTGACACTGCTGGTCGCGGCGATACCGACATTCATCGGAGCCGCGGCGAGCTGGCACCGGAGGACGACCTTCCCCGAGTTATATACATTCAGCGGTTATCTCGAGGGTCAGTACCTCGAAATAAAATCTGCCGCCATTGAATATGTCGAGCCGCCCGTCGAGTGGTCGGGCCATGACTCGCAGGTCGCCCGCGTATCATTCTATCCCTCACAATATCCCGGCCTTGCCTTCAAGGGGCCCTTCCCCGACTGGAGCGGGTACCAGGCGCTGACCCTGGATATATTCTCTCCGGCTGACTCAACGGTCGAGGTCCATCTGATGGTCAAGGATTACAAGAGCGCCCCTTACGACAATCGGTATAACGGGAAATTTGAGATCGGCAAGGGGTACAACACGATCAGGATTCCGCTCACGGATATAGAAGATGCCCCGAAACACCGGCAGCTCGACCTTGCTTCGATATATGTGATTCATTTCTTCATCATCGAACCGAAGCAGCCGGTTGTACTCTATATTGACGATTTCTCTCTGGAGTGATCCGGGCTATCCCACGTACTCGGGCCAGTTGCGTTCTATTGCGTCGGGGAGCTGCCGGATATGCTCGGTCATCGAATGCTTCGAGTCGAAATCACGGAAAGCCCGATTGATCTGCTCGGTCGTGAGTCCCAGCTCTTCAGCTACAGCGTTGATATCCAGCTTGTATTCCCACGCGTAAAGAAGCGGGTCGAGGATGTCGAAAGGCAGGCAGAAGTAGAAATCCTGATCCGATACGGCGAGGCTGAAAGTATCCGGGCTGGGGGTCCGGTCCATGATCTCTTGTGGGGTCCCGAAGAATTCGCCGAGTTGGTACATCTGCAATTTGTAGAGGTGTGAAACACACTCGAAATCTGTGCCGCCGTCGCCGAATTTGCAGAAATCACCGAGCAGGAACTCGGTCTTGTTGGTCGTGCCGGCGACCATGTAGTTCATCTGCTCACCCCGGAAATACAGTGCGATCATCCGGGAACGGATCTTCACGTTGGCTGCGGCCGTGATGGTCAGGAACTGCTTCTTGGCCAGGCGCTTTTCCGCTTTATCGCCCTTGCCGTTGTCGATGCGAAGCGTATAAAAATTATAACGGTCGACCTCGAGCAGGTTCTGCGGGAGGCTTATGTTGAACTTGTAACTTTCGTCATACTGAGGGAAGATCGACTTGATGATCTCATCTCTCGTGCTGTAAGAACCGAAGCTGGCTACGGCATCGGTCAGGTCCATCGTGTCATGCTCGATGCCCAGGTCGTCGATGACCATCTGCGCGAATTTTGCTGAATCAGGGCTTGAATCCCTCTCGGGAAGTATCAGACCGAAGACCTTGTCTTTTCCCACCGCGGCTACTGCCAGCGCTGCTACCACGGCGGAATCGATGCCGCCGCTGACGCCGACGATTATGCCGTCCTTCTTCGGTGTCCCCTTCGTCTGCTCCGACATGAATTCCTGGACGATGGCACTCTCACGCTTTGCGTCTATCTTGAGAAGATCTCTGATCGATGACATCAACAGGCCCTTCTTTCCCTGGTTAACACTGGTTTTTAAGTTTCTTCTTGTCGAGCTTGCCGGATTTCGTCTTGGGCAGCGACTGGGCAAACTCAATTATCTTGGGTATTTTATGTGTCGCGAGCCGAGCGCGGCAGAAATCTGAAATATCCTTTGCGTTGGCTTCGCACCCTTTCTTGTTCACTATAACGGCCTTGATCGCCTCTCCCAGCAGGGGATCATCCACTCCGAATACTGCGACTTCCAGGATACCTTCGTCTTCGAGGATGCACTCTTCGACTTCCTTGACGCTTACGCGGTTACCGCCCGTCTTGATGATCTCCTTCATACGGCCCGTTACGAAGATATATCCGTCTTCGTCTTTCCTGGCCAGGTCGCCGGTGAACAGCCGTCCGTCTCTGAGAACCTGTCTCTCTTCGTCCTCGTGGTTCCAGTAGCCCAGCATGACATTGGGGCCGTCCACGACGATCTCTCCCCCTTTGCCGGGAGGCAGCTCGTTCCCGTCTTCGTCACAGACCAGCACGGTAACACCAGGTACGGGGATACCGATCGATCCGAGTTTCTTTTCGAGCATCTCCGGGGGAAGCCATGTCACACGCGGGGCCGCCTCGGTCTGCCCGTACATGATGAATATCTCTTTTGTCGGGAAAGCCTCGATCAGCTGCCTGACGACCTCCGGTGCCATCGCGCCGCCGGCCTGCGTGAAATATCTCAGTGATTTCAACTCACGCTTCGCGAAAGTGGATTTGCCCATCAGTATCATGAAGTTAGATGGCACTCCCGAGAAGCCGGTCACATTCTCGCTCTCCATCGTATCGAGGACAGCTTCCGGGTAAAGGAAGCGGTTATCGATCACTGTCCTGCCGCCGCACCCGATATGTGTGAGAAGCAGGGAATTGCCGTAGATGTAATAGAAGGGCAGGATCACCATTATGGCGTCTTCTTTTTCCAGCCTCAGGTATTCGATCGTCGCGATCGTATTGCTAACGAGGTTGCGGTGCGACAGCATGACGCCCTTGGGCTTGCCGGTGCTGCCGGAGGTGTAGAAAATCGCGGCCAGGCTGTTTTCATCCGTTGTGCCGGCGGCAGCCTCGGAACAGGTCTCCGATTCCGATTCTTCCGCTACGGCTACTATCGGCTCGACCTCGAGATCGTCACGGCCGGTGCTGATTATTTTGTCTGAGAAGACATGCTCGACGGGAGAGTCCCCCGCTACTATTTCGGGAAGTATTTTGCGGAACCTCGAGTCGACCAGGAGGGCCTTCGCGTTACAGTCCGCCAGGACGAATCTCAGGCTGTCCGCTCCAAGTGAAGTGTCGAGAGGTACGACCACGAAACCGGCCTTGAATACTGCGAAAAACGCGATAACGTATTCCACCGAATTCTCGAACAGTACGCCAACCGGCGATCCCGATGGAAGGGAGAGCTTTTCGAGACGATCGGCCAGAACGCAAGAGGATCGGTATATCTGGGCAAAGGTCGTGTGCTTCCCGTCATGCGAAACTGCCGTTCTGTCGGCAAATAACTTTACGCTTTCAGATAACAATTCGAATACAGTCATGATTCAGCACCCGCTTGTTTGTTTGAATGCCAGGCCTGAAATACGGTCAGCCGAGTTTTCCTGATATGAAGGTCACGAGACTGTCCAGCGTATCAAGATT
>CAYWGA010000105.1:0-7509 GCA_964457905.1 uncultured bacterium
CTTTCTCGCAACTGGCGAGACGAGGCTGATGAGCGCATCACCCAACCCGTTCAATCCCGCGACGACGATCGCGTTCGAGCTTGCCTCGCCGGGGCAGGTCTCGATCACTGTCTACGATGTCAGCGGAAGGATGATCCGAAGTCTCGTCAACGGTCACCTGCCTGCGGGTATGCATGAGGCGACATGGAACGGCCGCGACAGAAACGGCACCACGGCCGCGAGCGGTGTATACTTCTACAGGCTAATGACCGGTGATATTCTGGAAACGAAGAAGATGGTCCTTCTCAGGTGATTCTGAGGCGCGCATCTTGACAATATGACCTCCTGCATTACACTGTAGTGCAGGAGGTCTTGTTATGAGGAAACCGAAAAAAATATTCCTGATTGACGCTATGCGGAAATCTATACGCAGGTATATATTGGTCCGACGCTTCAGACGGCTGAGGAACAGAATCCTGCCCTTTGCCGAGGCACGGGGGCTTTTAACCGACGATGATATCTTTATGAATCTGGGATAACGCTGGAGGAGCGTCTGAGTTTCTCCAGCCTTTTTTTTGCGTCTTCGACCTCGACGATCCCCTCGTCGGCGTGTTTCATGATCTCGAGGTAACGTTCATAGCGCTCAACGGCAAGATCGTACTGGCCCTCTTCTTCATATAGTATGCCCACGCGGTAAAGGTATACCGGTACGAGCATGCGGCGGTCGGCACTTGCCGGATCGAAGGTCAGCATTCGCTCGTATTCCTTGATCGCTTTCTCATTGTCTCCGAGACTGACATATGCTCTGGCGACTACATCCTGTCTAAACGGCAGGTTATAGAAGCCGACCTGGCCGTATGTCAGGGTCGGCGTGTACATCGTATCTTTCTCCGCCATGAACGAGATCGCATCGGCAGGTCTCCCCTCTGCAAGGAGCACCTCAGCCTCGAGGAGTGTAGGCATACGTCGGACGCTTCCCGCAGTGTTCCTGTGATCCTTGAAATACGGGCTGGAGAGCAGGGCATCCATCTCCTCTACAGCAGTCCTGGCATCATCCGGCCTGCCCTTCGCTATGGCGTTCAATCCCCTGTAGGTGATCATTGCGATTTGGGCAGGAAGAGGGATCTCGATACCCAGTCTCTCAAACGTATTATAGTAATCATCCATCGCTTCGATCGATTCGTCTATTTTCCCCTCTGTGTGGAGACGCCAGACACTGAATCTCTTCAGGAATGTCTCTTTAAGCGGGTGCGTTGATTTCTGGAAGTATCTGTGTGCCTCATCTTCCATTGCCACAGCCTCCCTGAATCTGCCCTGCGCGCGCAGGTATCCAGAGCCGTATATCAGACCTACGGTCCTCATCCCTGGTGACCATGCTGATACGGCACCGAGGTCCATCCAGTAGAGTGCACTGTCCAGTTTTCCTTCCATAGCGTGTAGATACGAGAGACACATCTTTGTGCTGTAGAAATCAGGACTGACCGCGACAGCTTTCTTGTAGCTCGCCTTTGATTCGTCCATCCGCCCCATCCTGTACAGGCAGTCACCCATTGAATCCCAGGGATTTGCATCGCCCGGATTAATAGCGGCGTATCGTTCGAAGTATTGGAGAGCCCTGTCGTAATCGAAGATATCCATGTAGAGATATCCCAGCATGTTCATGGCCGGGCCGTATTGAGGATCAAGTTTGAGGACCTGTTCGAGGAGTGTAATCGCTTCCTCGAGTTTTCCCTGGTCCCTTTTCCAGATGGCGAGAATCGTAATTGAGTGCTTCTCCCTCGGATATTTCTGGATCAACTCCTCGAGGATAGAGATCGCCTTGTCCGGATCATCCTCGATCCGGCTGGCATAGTTTGCTTCTATCTCCAGGCGGTCCTTTTCGGTCGCACGATGAGAGTACTGCATGGCCTTTGTGTAGAGACTGTCGGCGGTCTCATGCTCGAGCAGCTGCTTTTTGGTTATTCCGAGCCAGAGATAGGCGGAGGCGAAGGTCGAATCGATCTCGAGCGCTCTTCCGAGGTTTAATTCAGCGTCACGGTAGTAGAACCTGCCATGGAATTCCAGCCCGGTGATATAGTAGTTGTATGCCTCCATCGAGTGGGTCGTTATCTCGGTTATCGGTTCACTGGGCTCGATGGTTTTCAGCCGCGAGACATCCTTCGTGATGTTCCCGCTCAGTTCATCGATCTGGCTCTTGAGAATACTCTCGACTCCGTTGCCTTCAGTGTTTGCCGTGTGCAGGAGCTTCTTGGTCCTGACATCCATCACCTTTGCCTCGATGGCAAAGGAGTTCCCAGCCTTGATATAGCTGCCCACTACCACGACGTCGATCCCGTCGAGCTCGCAGAGTTCGAACCCGAGTTCCTTGTCGATAGTTTCGGTCCTGTCCCGTCCAGTCTGCTGCATGAGGTCCTGCATCCGCTCCCATGTCATCACCTGGAGGCGCCTGGACTGCTCGAGGCTGGTTATGAGGAGATTCGGTATCGCTGCGGAAAGGTAGTCGAATGACTTGTCACCGGTGCGGTTCTCGAAGGTGATCACAGCGATCGGTTTCTGGCCGGCAACCAGCTCGGAGCCGAAGAAGAGTGGCTTTATCACAAATACAATGATCAGCAGGGCTGCTATTACAGCTACGGCTATACCGATGGTGCGGGGACGGTTCGGGTTTTTAGCATTTTCCACCGTGACGGCAGGCTGACTCACTTTCGAAACGGAACTGTCCGTTGTTTTTCCCTCGATCGTCTTTCTTCTCAGCGCTCTGAGGTCCGAGATCATCCCGTCGGCGTGCTGGTATCTCTCGCCGGGATCTTTGCTGAGCGCCTTCAGTGCGATCCGTTCGAGTTCCATCGGGATGCCGGTTCGGAGTGAAGTAGGAGGGGGAGGTTCATCGTTGAGGACCGAGTATATTACTGCCTGCTCGTAATCGCCGGCGAAAGGCAGGTTGCCGGTAATAATCTCGTACAGGACGGCTCCGGCCGACCAGATGTCGCTCCGCCTGTCGACATCCTTTCCCTGGGCCTGCTCGGGCGACATGTAGGCGACAGTGCCGGGCGCCGCGCCCTCACGGGTCAGGCGGGTACGGTCCGACAGTTTCGCCAGTCCGAAATCCATGATCTTCGCAGTACCGTTGCGCTTGATCATGATGTTCGCCGACTTGATGTCGCGGTGGACGATATCCTGCCCGTGCGCCTGGTCGAGTCCCTTGAGGATCTGAATGGTAAGTTCGATAGAATCTTCTATAGGGAGGGGGCCGCCTGAGATCCTGTCGGAGAGGTTGTCTCCGTCTATGTATTCCATCGCGATGAAGGGGCCCTCGTCGGAGTCCTCTATCTCGTAGATTGTAGAAATATTCGCGTGATTAAGTGATGCGGCGGCCTGGGCCTCGTTGATGAAGCGCTTGTGCTCCTCCTCGGGCAGGGCTGCACTGCGAGAGAGAAACTTCAGCGCGACCTTGCGGGCCAGCTTCGTGTCCTCGGCGAGGTATACGATTCCCATCCCGCCCTCACCGAGCTTCTCGAGGATCGTGTAGTGAGATATCGTTTTGCCTATCATCGTCATCCGGCCTTTCGGCCTATGTGGACATTAATCGAGCCGCTATCTAATCATCTATCAGTAATGGACGTATCTTTGCAAATACTTCTTTAAGCAGGTCATGGGGAAGGCGTCCCAGTTTCTTTGCTTTCCTGGCGCGCCAGTCGAGGCTCTTTACCTGGTCAGTGAGGATAGCGCCTGCGACCTCCATCTTTTCCGGCAGGATCACTTCGAACGGATAACCTTTTACCCTGGAGGTCACAGGGCAGAATATCGCGAGGCCGACCTTGCTGTTGTAGGCTTTCGGAGACAGTACCAGCGCAGGCCTTTTCCCTGACTGTTCATGGCCCGCCTGGGGGTTGAACTGCAGCCATACAAGGTCGCCTCTTTCCGGTACGTACGCTCTGCCCATCACCATGCCTCCCCGCCCTCGGCATCACCGGTAGATATTTCATCGTGGATATTGTCTTCGCATACACGGGAAAGCATCTCGGAGAGGTCGTGTTTTACGGGACGGACTGGACGGATGATCAGCCGGTTGCCGTCGAGGGAGATATCGACGGAGGAACCTTCTTCGACACCGGCTTCTTTAGCGAAAGACTTCGGGATCCTCAGACCGAGGCTGTTTCCCCACTTGAGTATCTTGATGACCACGCGGAACCTCCTGAAAATTGTCTATACAATGAGTATACTTGTGGATAGGTTTTCTGTCAAGGTGCCTGGCCGGAGGGGCTGCGGTAATCTTGTGCTGTAACTTGTGCGGTCCCTCGGTTAGTATTACGCCGTTGAGGATATTATCCGCATGAAAGGAACTGAAAATGTATAAACTCGGGATTCTGACCCTGATCGCACTGCTCTCTTTTTCGATCTCATGCTCCGAGCGTGAATTCGGTATCGCCGATGATACGCCCCGCGAGGTGTCGAAGCTCGAGATGCAGTCTATCATCGAGTATCTCGCCAGTGACCTTCTCGAGGGGCGCGCCCCCGGGACAAGGGGAGGGGAGCTCGCAGAGGAGTATATCCGCAGTCTTCTCAAGTCGTACGATATCGGCCCTTACCAGGGTGAGTACTTCCAGGAGTTCGCACTGTCGGGGTTCGTGACGACAGATCTGACTGTTGAGGCGAATGGTGTGACGCTAGCTTTTCGTGACGATGCGGTCGGCAGCTTCACCCGAACCGATCCTGAATTCGATATCAGCGGCCCGGCCGTCTTCGTTGGCTTCGGGATCAAGACCGATACATGGTCGTGGGACGACTACAAGGATGTCGACGTTGCCGGAAAGGTCGTGATCTGTCGGGTGAACGAACCGGGGCAGAACGATCCTGCCCTGTTCGAGGGGAATTCACTGACATACTACGGCAGGTGGACGTACAAGATCGAAGAGGCGGCCCGCAGGGGGGCGAAGGCGATTCTTCTCGTGCACACCGCGCAGTCCGCCGGGTACGGATGGCACGTCGTGCGTAACTCGTGGGGCGGAGAAGAACTCTACCTCGAATCCGAGATCGACGATGACCTCGTTTTCCGTGGCTGGATCCGCGAGGAGAAGCTCTACGACATGCTGATTCCGACGGGGATCTCTCTCGGCGATCTTCTCACAGCCTCAGAGAGCCGTGAATTCATTCCCGTGGACCTCAAGTTCGATATCTCTATCTCGGGGAAGGGCGAGTCGCGCAGCATCGACACGCGTAACGTTGTCGGTTATATCCCGGGCAGTGATTCCACTCTGAGCGACAGGGCGATACTGCTAAGCGCGCATATCGATCACCTCGGGATGAGCGACGCGGCCTCCGGCGAGGACAACATCTACAACGGTGCGATCGACAACGGCTCGGCCGTCGCCGCGATGATGCTGACGGCGAAGCTGCTGAGGGAGCGACAGGATAAGTTGAAATACTCGGTGATCATCCTCGCCTGCCAGGCGGAGGAGTCGGGTCTTCTCGGCTCGCTCTATTTCGCGAACTCGCTAACCCCGGAATCGATCGTCTGCAACATCAACTACGAGTCCTCACCGGTCTGGGGGCCGGCGACGAGCCTTATGGGAGTAGGGTCGAAGTTCTCGACTATGGAGGGCCTGCTCACAGGCGTGGCTGACAGAATGGGGCTCGGATACTCGGAGTTTTCGATGTCGGACCGCGGGTTTTTCTACCGCTCCGACCAGTTCAGCTTCGCGCGCAAGGGGATACCATCGATCTGGATCTCGGCGGGGCAGGATTTCGAGAGCGGCACGAATCACCTCTACGAGTTCTTTGTAGGCGATTATCACACAGTCGACGATGAATTCGATCCCGCATGGGAGCTTGAGAGCCTGCGTCAGACTATAGAGGCAGCGGTTCTGCTTGCAAGCCGCATCAATATCGATACCCCCGATATCATGTGGAAAGGGAAGCTGACCTTCCCGGTGGACGCTGACGCGAGGCCGATAGAGATCGTGCCGGCGGAAGGAGAATAAAATGACCCTAAGGACGATAGGGATGCTCGGGGGGATGAGCTGGACTTCCTCTGTCGAGTACTACCGTATAATAAACAGGACCGTACAGGAGAAGAAGGGCGGAAGCAGCTCGGCGAAGATCATCATGTACAGTGTTGATTTTGACGAGATGTACGAACTGCTTGATAAAGGGGGTTGGGAGGCGGTCGGTGACGAGGTTGTCGGGATAGCGAAACGCGTGCAGGAAGCCGGTGCGGATTTCTTCATGCTTGCGGTAAATACTGTTCACATCGTAGCTGACAGGGTCGAAGCGGCCCTGGATATCCCTCTCCTTCATATAGCGGATGCGACTGCGGAATCTATAAAAGCGACCGGGATGAAGAAGGTCGGCCTGCTCGGGACGAAATACACGATGCTGGAGGATTTCTACCGTGTGAAGCTGAAGGAAAAGCATGGCATCGATGTCGTCATCCCGGGAGATGAGGATGTAGAGAAGATCAACACGATAATCTTTGAGGAACTCGTGCGCGAGCAGTTCCTCGACAAATCCAGAGAGGCCTGCATCGCAATAGCTGACAAGTTGATCGCTAACGGAGCCGAGGGAATCATCCTCGGGTGCACCGAGCTCCCGCTGCTCATCAGCGCGGACCAGATCCCCGTGCCGTCGTTCGATACGATGACTATCCATGCCGTAGCCGCTGCGGAGAAAGCTATGGCAACTTAAGTATTATTCAGGATTATCTTCAGGTTTCGATATGACCTCTATGATGCCGCCTTCCACAAGCAGGTCCACGAGGTCCTTTATTTCTGGTCCATATGATTTGTCTATCCCAGCTTTTTCCATTATCGCTTCGGAGCTCATCGACGCTGCATTGGGAAACGGGAGGTGAAAGAGGAACGAACCCTGTGCGTTCGTCAGGCTTATCCGCCTTTCCTTCCTGTCCCGTCCCTCGCCTGTCCATATCGTCACTGAACTGATCCGGTTCCCTCCCCTGGCCGTGGAGAACATCGCGCCGGAGTTTTTCATCTCCCGCATCGTCTCCCCTGTCACGGCTTCGGGCCCTTCCGTCTTCATCCCCGCGAGATCTATATCCATTGTTATCTTTGACTGGGCGAGTCTGTACCGGTAGTAGGGCCTTTTCTTCTCGTAGACCTCTTCCTTGGACAGGATGCTGAGCGATTCCATAGCCTCGAGGAAGTCCTGGGCGGTCCGGATGTGAAGCCCGAGCCTCGATGCCGCTTCAGAGGCGGAGATGTCGCGGTACTTGGCAAGGAGCTCGAACATATCCCGGGCGTAGTCCTTCGAGATGTATGTTCCGAGTTTTGCTGCTGTCGCGAAATCCATCGTGGCCACTTGCCTTCCGGTCTATGAGAAGAACCCGATCTTGACCGAGTTCAGCCTGTCTATGATACGGACCGTCAGGTCCCTTCTGTACAGATCGAGAAAATCGATATACAGGGCCGCCATCGAGTCGCAGAGCTGATCGAACGAGAGGTCATCGCGGTAGAGGTAGTAGTCGTCCTTCGAGATATTGACTGTGACGTTACCTTCAGAGTCGAAGCAGACCCA
>CAYWGA010000106.1:0-7507 GCA_964457905.1 uncultured bacterium
GAGGCGCGCTCCATCAGCGAGGTCCTCATCTGGATCGAGGCTCTCTGCATGATGTTGGACTTCTCCTGTATCGAGAACTTGTCCATCAGGGAGGCCTTCTCCTGGATCGAGAACTTCTCCATCATGACGGCTGACTTCTCCTGCATCGGGAGCTTGTCGAAGGCTTCCATCGTGATCGAGGATTTCTTCATGATCGAGGTGCGGTCCTGAACAGAGAGTCTCTGCATCAGTTCGGCACGTTCCTGGATAGTGGCGCGATCGAAGATCGAGGCCTTTTCCTGGATCGAGGCGCGCTGCATGATGTCGGCGCGTTCCTGGATCGAGGCTCTCTCGAAGGTGAAGGAGGCCCTGCCCATCAGGCTGGTCCTCTGCATGATCGATGCCTTTTCCTGGATGTTGGCGCGCTGCATGATGTCGGCACGTTCCTGGATCGAGGCTCTCTGCATGATGCTGGACTTCTCCTGGATCGAGAATCTGTCCATCAGTTCGGACTTCTCCTGGATCGAGAACCTGTCCATGATAGCGGACTTCTCCTGCATCGGGAGCTTGCCGAAGGCTTCCATCGTGATCGAATGCCTCTGAAGAAGTGAGGTGCGCGCCATGGGACCGAGTTTCTTGTAGATAGTCGTCTTTTCCTGGATGTTGGCGCGGTTGAAGATCGCGGCCTTCTCCTGGAAGGAGGCCCTCTCGAGTATCGAGGCACGCTCAGCTATCGAGGCGCGGTTGAAGATCGACGCCTTCTGCTGGATCGAGGCGCGCTCCATGATGTCGAGGCGCTCCTGGATCGAGGTGCGGTTGAAGATCGCGGCCTTCTGCTGGATCGAGGCGCGCATCATGATATCGGCACGCTGCTGGAGGGAGAGCCTCTCCATGATGGAGGCTTTCTCCTGAATCGTGGCCTTCTGCATCAGGGAAGTCTTTTCCTGGATGGAGAACTTCTCCATGATAGAAGCCTTCTCCTGCATCGGGAGCTTGCCGAACGCTTCCATAGTGAAAGACATCCGTTTGAGCATATCGGTGCGCTCCTGCAGTGAGAAACGCTGGAACATCGAGACGCGTTCCATCGGCGTCGCGCGCTCCATCAGAGATACGCGCTCCTGTGCGGGGGCGAGATCCGCGAATGCCGCTTTTTCCTGGATCGAGGCTCTCTGCAGGAGATTGGCCTTCTCCTGGAGATTGGTGCGCTCGAACAGAGCAGACATCTCTTCGGGGGAGATGATATTGTCAATTGTGTACTCCGACTCGTAGTCCCCCTCGAAATTCAATACGACGTCCTCGTCACTCATCTGCTGGTCACGATACTTGTCGACCGCTCCTATGGTCCCCTCGGATCCATCCTGGTTCGAGGGAGGATATAAGAACGCGAAGTATGCGACCACCACGATGGCGATCAGGACAACCACCAGTAAAACCTTGTTCCTGGTCATCTGGTGCCCTCCTTTGGTAAATGGGTTTCTGCCGCTTGCTGATTTACTGTTCACTCTAAATACAGGCGTGTTTTCCGAAAGTTGGTCGGATCCGCCTGATTTTATTTTTCTTCGGCGAAATACTTCATCGCCGCGACTGTCTTGCCGTCGGTGAAGATCCGCAGTTCGAGCGGCGCGGGTTCAGCCGACCGGAACCTGACGGTATATTCCGCCGCACCCTGATGCACCAGCAGGAGGCTCTTATCGTCGACCTCCATCTGGTAGGCAGCGCCCTCGCTCGATCTGATAGACTCGAAGGAAGAGCCTTCCTCGAATCCGAGGAGTATGCTGGCGTCCATATCAGATTGAATCTCTATCGTGACCGTTACCGATCCGCTCTCGAATACAGGCAAAATGCTGCCCTTAACTCCGAAGGCATCGAATCTCTCTGCCGTTTCGTCCTCACCCTGAGACGCGCCGATAGTCGCCCCGTACCCCGGGCCATCCGGTGTGCGGTCAGGGAGCTGTTTGATCGCTGCGAACAGTATGAATCCTGCCGCGACCCCGGCCGCGAATATGGGGACGAACGACCGCCAGAAATTACGGCCGTTTTCCGGACGTTCCATCTCTTCTTCACGTGACCGTCCGTAGACCGCCGCGAAGATCTTTTCCCTCAGCTCTGGTGGAGGTGAGACGTCGGCGGTGTTGTCTATCGCCCCGACCGCCTCACGGAGTTCCTCGTAATATTTCCCCGCCTCCGGATCGGACCTCACATACTTGGCGAGCCTCTCCCTGTCCTCGTCCGATATGATCCCGTCGATCTCCTCGTTCATCATCCTTATGTATGTTTCGTCTATGCTCATGACCTACCCCGCCCCGGTTAGTATTTCTTTCATCCGCTGTCTGGCCGAATAGAGCCTGGACTTCACAGTCTTCTCCTGAATCCCCAGCACCTCGCTGATCTGACGGTAAGAGAGGTCGACGAAGTGCCTGAGGATGATGACCACCCTCTGGTCCTCGCCGAGTCTCCTGAGAGCCGTCTGCACCATTCCGTCCGATTCCGCCCGTATCAACTGCTGCTCCGGACTGGGAGCGCGGGAGGGAGGGTCGAATTCGATGTGCACGATCCTGCTCTGTCTTTTTACCTGATTGAGGGATTCGTTGACGCCCATCCTGTAGAGCCAGCTGAAGAACTTCCTCGAAGGATCGAAGGTCCCCAGCCTTTCGAAGGCCTTTACAAATACTGTTTGTGTGACGTCCATGGCATCCTCGTAGTCGCCGCAGATCCTGAAAGCAAGATTGAAGATCCGCCGCTCGTACTTCTCCACCAGCCTTCCGAACGCTTCCCTGTCTCCATTGAGCGTTTCAAGGACCAGTGATGAATCCGTTGTCGACATAAATACATACCAACCCTGAAAAAGTTGGCAGGCCGGTATGGAAAACGTCCTCCGTCCGGCGCACTGGATGGCCGGTGACGGAGGACGATACCGGTATGCCGGATCGTGCCACAGCCGTCACACTCGTGCTGCAGGTATATTGTAAATGTCATGGACTTGAGAGCTTGTGGATCAGAGTAAAATAGTTTTTACTTGATGTCAAATATAAAGTCAAAACCGGCGATCGTGAAGATATCGCGGATGTGAGGGGTCATGTTGATTATTTCGAGCTTGTGGCCGCTGTCGATCAGTCTCTTCTGGGTACCGAGCAGGAGGCCGAGCCCTGCGCTGGAGATATAGCGCAGCTCTCCGAAATCGATCTTTACGGTAGCCTGGACCTTCTCGAGGACCGCCCTGGTCATATCGATCTGGTTCGAGTCGAGCCTTCCGGCGAGTCTTATAGTTCCGTCTCCCGCAACCGATATATCGAACGTCATCTTTCCTCCAGGCGCTTCGTTGCCGTGACGACCAGTGTGCCGTCATCGTAATCATAATCGAGGCTGTCCGCCATCTTTTTTACCAGGTGTATGCCGAGGCCGCCGGGCTGTCTCTCCATCAGGGGCGCTTCAGTATCCACTTCGCCGAGCGCGTTGCCGTCGAATGCCGTGGTTTCCCGGTCGGTCAGGCGGATCGTCATCAGGTTGCCGTCCAGTTCTATATCGACATCGATCTCATCGCTCCCCTTCGCGTGACGAACGAGGTTGGTGAAGAGCTCTTCGAGGGTCAGGTCGAGAAAATACGACTCTGAATCCTCCAGCCCGTTCCCGTTCTCGAACTCCGCAGCGAAGGAGAATATAGCGTCGAGCGATCCGATATCTCTTCTGAACTTTCTCCGCATGGCTGGACATGATAAATGCAATCGCGTTCTGATGCAAGCGGACTTCCTTGACATGTCCCTTTATCTGACGGAAACTGTAACCATTCTGAAAGATAAATATTCATGGAGGTAACGCGATGAAGATCGGAATGATCGGGCTCGGGAAAATGGGCGGCAATATGGCTGAACGTCTTTTAAAGGGTGGGCATCAGATCGTCGGGTATGCCCGTCACAAGGAGGCCGTCAAGGCCCTCGAGGACAAGGGTGGAACTGGGGCGGGCTCGGTAGCTGAACTGGCAGGGATGCTCGATGCGCCTCGCATCGTCTGGATAATGGTGCCGGCCGGAGGCCCTGTCGATTCTGTGATAGAGGAACTGCTGCCGCACTTCGACAAGGGCGATATCATCATCGACGGCGGCAACTCGAGGTATACAGATACGAAAAGACGCGCAGCGGCCCTGCAGGAGGCCGGATTCAGGATGGTTGATGTCGGCACGAGCGGTGGTATATGGGGGCTCGCTGCAGGGTACTCAATGATGGTGGGAGGAGAGAAGGAGACAGTCGATATCCTCAGGCCCATCCTCGAGACTCTCGCTCCGGCGCCGGATAAAGGCTGGGGGCATGTCGGCCCGTCGGGCGCTGGCCATTTCGTCAAGATGGTCCACAACGGGATCGAGTACGGGATGATGCAGGCATTTGCCGAGGGATTCAATGTCATGAAGGCGAAGGAGGAGTTCGGCATCGATCTTCATGCAGTCTCAGAGATATGGCGGCACGGAAGCGTCGTCCGCTCCTGGCTCCTCGACCTGATCGCCGACGCCCTGGACGGCGACGAGGATCTAGCCGGCATTGCTCCGTTCGTCTCCGACTCGGGTGAGGGCAGGTGGACGGCGATCGAGGCGATCGATCTCGGCGTCCCCGCGCCTGTCATCACGCTGGCGCTTTCCGAGAGATTCCGCTCCCAGGACGACAACTCATATGCCGACCGGCTTCTCGCCGCGATGAGAAACCAGTTTGGCGGGCACGAGGTGAAGTCAAGATGAGTATCCCGTCTCACATCTTCACGATATTCGGGGCAAGCGGTGATCTGACGAAGAGAAAGATAATGCCCGCTCTCTTCCATCTCTTCGCCGAGGGCAGGATAGGTTCCGACTGCATTATTGTCGGCACCGGAAGAAAGCATATGGACGATGAGGCTTTCAGGGCCCTCACGCTCGAGGCTCTCGCCGAAGCGGGACTCGGCGGGGGAGAGAACGCTGCGAAATGGTGTACAGGATGTGTTTTCTATCACTGCCTCGGGGACGGAGAGATCGAGAATTACAGGCTTCTCGGGGAAATGCTCACCAGGCTGGAGAACACTCACGGCATCCCCGGAAACAGGGCCTTCTATCTCGCACTGCCGCCCAATGCCTTCCCGCCGGTTATCGAGAATATCGGCGAAGCGGGGTTGCAGAAATCGGAAGGATGGTCGAGGCTCATCATCGAGAAACCTTTCGGCCGGGACCTCGATTCCGCTGTTAAGCTCAACGAACATGTCCACCGCTGGTTCGATGAGGACCAGATCTACAGGATAGACCACTACCTCGGGAAAGAGACGGTGCAGAACCTCCTCGTATTCCGGTTCGCCAACGCGATGTTCGAATCGATATGGAACCGCGACCGGATCGATCATATCCAGATAACGGTAGCCGAGGCTCTCGGCGTCGAGCACAGGGCGAGGTACTACGATACGGCCGGCGCTGTCAGGGACATGATCCAGAACCACATCGCCCAGCTGCTGACCCTGATAACGATGGAGGTTCCGGGCGCCTTCGAGGCCCGCGCGATCATGCAGGAGAAGGTCAAGGTGCTGAGAAGCATCATGCCTCTCCAACCCGGGGACATAGTGCTGGGGCAGTACGGCGCCGGGGACGGGATGCCGGGGTACCTCGATGAAGAGGGGGTCGACGGGGATTCCGTGACGCCGACCTTCGCCGCGATAAGGCTGCATATCGATACGTGGAGATGGAAAGGGACACCGATCTATATCAGGACGGGCAAAAGGATGCCGGTGAAGACGACGCAGATCTCGGTCGTGTTCGAGCATCCGCCTGTCTGTTTCTTCCAGACAATGGAGGGATGTACGCTTCGTCCGAATGTCCTGAATATCATGATCCAGCCCGACGAGAGCTTCACACTTTCATTCGATGTGAAGAAACCGGGTGAGCCCTTTACTCTCGAACCGCAGGACCTCCACTTCAGCTACGGCGATACTTTCGGCAGGCTGCCTGACGCGTACGAGACCCTTCTTCTCGATATCATGACAGGTGACCAGACACTCTTCGTCCATGCCGACGAGGTGGAGGCTTCATGGAAACTCTTCACGCTTGCGCTCGGCGAAGGACTGCCCGTGTCGCGTTACGCTGCTGGGACATGGGGGCCGCAGGAAGCTGCGGAACTCCTGATTCATGACGGGCGCAGCTGGACTGTCAGGCAGGGCGGGTAGAGATGCTGAGCAGCCTGCGGGTCTTCGACGACCTCGAATCGATGAGCGCGGCTGCCGCCTCGGCGGTCGCTGAACTTGTCGAGGCCTCAACAGGCTCTTTCTCGATCGCCCTCTCAGGCGGCAGTACTCCGCTGAGGTTGTACGAACTGCTCGCCGCGAGATCGATCAGCATCGACTGGGAAAAGATCCACCTCTTCTGGGGAGACGAGCGATTTGTCCCGGCCGATTCCTCTGAAAGCAACTTCGGAAATGTCCGCTCAGCACTTGTTGAGAAGATCGATATACCCGAAGAGAACATCCATCATGTCCATGTAGATGCTGCTTCGGCGATCGAAGCAGCTGCGATCTACGAGAAGGAACTGAGGGTATACTTTGGGATCGCTGAAAATGGATACCCATCATTCGACCTGATCCTTCTCGGTCTTGGAGATGACGGGCACACCGCATCGATATTCCCCGGTGATCCGGTGATCGAGGAGCGGGAGAGATGGGCGGCCGCGGTCACAGCTCCTGCTGGCATCGAGCCGCCTGAACGGATAACGCTGACCCTTCCGGTCCTCAACGCCGCGAAGAATGTCTTCTTTCTCGTATCGGGAGAATCGAAGGCTGACGCGCTGCACGATATCCTCTTCATGGGCAGAATGGCGGCTGAGCAATATCCCGGAGCCTTGATATCGCCGGACGGGTCCCTGGTCTGGTATGTCGACAGCAGTGCTTATGGCGGCGATCTCGATCCCTGACCTCTATACGGGGAATGCTTGAATATATCCCCGGCAAAGGTTAGTCTGTTTCCCGACAATATGTACATTTGAAAGGAGACCCCGATGAAATATTTGACGATCCTGCTGCTTGCGGCCTGCATCCTTATGCCCTCGGCTTCATGGAGCGGCAAGTACAACCTCGAGCACAAGGCGATAGCTACGGTTGAGCTGCCCAAGCCGAAGCTCACCAGCGATTTTTCCATAGAGAAGGTCCTAAACGAACGCAGGTCAGTAAGGAACTATCATGATGAGCCGCTGACGCTGGAAGAAGTCTCCCAGCTTCTCTGGTCGGCGTACGGGATCACATATACAAAAGAGGGCCTGCCCGATTTCATCCGCGGCGGTTTCAAGACGGCCCCGTCTGCAGGTGCCCGTTACCCGCTCGAGATCTACCTGGTCGTGGGAGACGTCAAGGGACTCCTGCCGGGGATATACTGGTACGTGCCTGAGGGACATGTCATCCACAGGCTCGCCGACGGTGATGTCCGTCTTGACCTTCAGGCTGCCTGCCTGAGCCAGAAGTTTGCCGGTGAGGCTCCCGTTTCTATCGTCTGGTCCGCCGTCTATGAAAGATGCACAGAAAAGTACGGCGAGCGGGGACA
>CAYWGA010000107.1:0-7362 GCA_964457905.1 uncultured bacterium
TGTCTATCACGATCGCTTTGTCGTGGATCTTCAGGGCCTTCTTCATCAGCTTCTCGTCGATAGCATCTTCGGACGAGACAGGAATGTGAGAGAGAAGAAGGATCATTGTGATGGTTGTCAGAAGTAGAGTGGCTTTTCTCAAGTTCGGCCTCCAGTGGAAGTTAGTGATATCTGAACACACTAACTGATGACTGCTTCTAATACAATAGGGGGAACGATTCAGAATTCGTTGATTATTAAAAAAAATGGGGCGGGCCCTCGCGGGTCCGCCCCTCTCTGCGCATCGTTGTAAGGGCCTCTATTCCGGGCCGGCGGTCGACGTGTCGGGCAGCGCCAGTCCGGCGAGTCCGATCGTCGGCGAATCAGTCAGGGCTGTGACTTCGTCCGTTTCATTACCGGCTCCGGCTAACTTCCAGCCCTCCATCTTCTCGATGAAACGCTGCGCATAGTCTCCGAGATCAATCGTTTCAATACCCGGGTCCTCGTCGACGCTCTGGACGCGTACCAGGTTGGCGTAGGCCTTGTCGTGGCCGTCGTCGGCCTCGAAGGCGTGGCTGTAGGCCTGCTCGGCGGAGCGGAAGCGGCCGGTCCGCTCGAGGGCCATCCCGAGGTTGTTCCAGAAGAACGCCCTGTTGCTGTCGAGCTGCGTGGCGCGGGACAGCGGAAGCAGAGCATCTTCGTAGTCGCCCTCACCGATCATGATCAGGGCCATGTTGTTCATCGACCAGGCGTCCTTGTCGTCGATGCTGATCGCCTCACGGTAGGCGTCGATCGCTTCGTCCTTGCGGCCGAGCTGATCGAGGGCCCTGCCCTTGAGGCGGTAGGCGACATTGGAAGCGGGATCGATGTCGATCGCTTCGTCTATCCTGACAAGCGCCTCTTCAGGACGGTCGGTGTCGAGGTAGACGCGGCTGAGGTTGAGCATGTTCTTGACGTGGCCGGGGGCGAGGGCGAGCGACTTGCCGAAAGACTCCTCGGCATATTCATTGTCGCCGGCCTTCCAGGCGGAGAGACCGAGCATGTAGAATCCCCAGGGGTTCTGGTCCTTGTTCTCCGTGTAGATAGTGAAGAGCTGCACCGCGGTGGCGTACTGCCTGTTGTTGTATGCGGCTTCGGCATCCTCGTAGGCGACAGTCTTGGGGAGGGCGGGCTTCTGCGGCTCGGCCTTGACGGCGACTTTTTCCTCTACAGGTTCGGCCTTGGGTGCGTTTGAGATGGGCGGTTGGTTGGAGATCGAAGGAGTGGTCTTCCTGGCGACCTTGCGGGTCGTCTTGTTCGTGTTGTCCTCGCCGCATCCGGCGACGACCGCAACGATGAGCAGCATCCCGACTATCGCGATGCTTGTGGCCCTTTTTCTGAGTGTGCTCAGCATTTCGGGCCTCCTTTCAGGTTCTGCCCTTTCGGGCGTTGTTTTGAGCCCCTCCGGGCCCGGTTCGTAACTGCTTTCGGTGGTATACATCGCAAGGGAAGGACCGGGATTTCATTGAAAATCTGGCAAAGTGATAACCTATTGTAAAAAGGAAGCTTGAGAGGGTGAAGGAAAGGGGGCTGAGCGGTTATTTTCACCGATTGTGTCCAACAGGACACGCGTATGAGGGGGCGCATGTGTCCGTGTGGACACGTGGATTAGGGCTGTTATTATGGTTTGGGGGGGGCTACTTCTTCTTGATGTTGTGGCGCCGCATGATCTTCAGGAGGGAGGCATGGTCGGCCAGCCCGAGATCGGCAGCGGTCTTCGTGATCTGGAAGTCATTGCGCTCAAGGGCGGCTACGATGATCTGGCGTTCCGACTCTGATTTACGCTCCTGGAATGTCCCTGATGCAGGCAGTGCGGGCCCGCTGCTGCCGCCGTGCACCTCGGCCGGGACATCGTCTGCTTCGATCTCTTCGCCTTCAGCCGCTATGACCATCCGCTCGATGATGTTTCTCAGCTCGCGGACATTGTTCCGCTTCCATTCACAGTTCATCAGGAGCTCGAGGGCATCGGACGAGAGCGTCTTCGTCTTCACCCCGAACCGAGCGCAGATGCTCCCGAGAAAATGCCCCGCAAGTTCGGCGACGTCGGAGCGGCGGTCGCGAAGGGGGGGGACGTGGATCATGTGCACGTTGACGCGGAAGAAGAGGTCCTGCCTGAAGTTCCCCGTTTTTACCTCTACCTCGAGGTCGCGGTTCGTCGCGGCTACTACACGCGTGTCGACCTCAATCATGCGGTCGCCTCCGACGCGCATCACCTTGTGATCCTCGAGAACACGCAGCAGCTTCGCCTGTGCCGCCGCGGGTAGCTCACCGATCTCGTCGAGGAATATCGTTCCGCCAGAGGCGAGTTCGAAGGCGCCCTTACGGGTCTTGTCCGCTCCTGTGAACGCGCCCCTCTCGTGGCCGAACAGCTCGCTCTCGACGAGGTTCTCAGGCAACGCGGCGCTGTTTATCGCGACAAATGGCGCTTTGGGCCCGGGGCCGAGGCGGTGAAGTTCGCGAGCGACGAGTTCCTTGCCCGTCCCGCTCTCACCGGTGATGAGTACCGTGCTCGGGATGTCGGCTACCTTCGCGATCTGTCCCTTGAGCTGCTGCATCGCGTTGCTCGAACCGATGATCGGCGAGTCGGCGCCGAGATCGCGCTTCAGTGTCCTGACCTCTGTCTCGAGCCTGACACGTTCAAGCGCGTTCTCGACCTCGCGGCCGACGCGTTCCATCGATTCTGCCTTGTCGATGAAGCTGTATGCGCCGAATCGTATCGCCTTCATGCATCGGTCGAAATCGCCTGTGCCGGTGTAGACTATCACCGGTGTCGGGTCCTTCAGTTCCTGGAGGCGGCGAAGGACCTCGAACCCGTCGACGCCCGGCATCTCGAGGTCGAGGATGACACAGTCGACCGCCTGGCTGGCGATCATCTCGAGTGCCTGGGCCCCGCCGGTAGCGACCATTGTGTCGTATCCGCCGACGCGCTTGAGGTCGTATGCGTACTGCTGTGCGAGGGGGAGGACGTCGTCTACTATAAGCACCAGCGCCATTCCGTCAGTCTCCTGTCTCTTTATCTGCTTCGGCAGCGGGAAGGTGGATGATCATCCTTGTCCCGTTGCCTTCAGAGCTTTCGGCATCTATCCTGCCGTCGAGATCCATTACTAGCCGGCGGACGATAGAGAGCCCGAGCCCCGTTCCATCATCCTTTGTAGTATAGAAATCGTCGAATATATGTGACTTCTGTTCGTCGTTCATCCCGATGCCGTTGTCGGCAACGGTGATCCTTACCCATCCCTTTCCGTCATTTCCGCTGACAGATTCCGTCGAGACTGTGACCGTTCCCTGGTCGGCTCCGATGCTGTCGATCGCATTCTGGACAAGGTTCTCGAGTATCCGCCGCAGCGCCACCGGGTCGGCCCGAACTATCGTGCCTTCGCCGGTCTTTGAGATCAGCCCTGCCGGCCTCGTTCCCTGCAGGTCCGATACGACCTTCGAAGCGATCTCGCTCACGTCGCATCTTTTGCGGTCGAGGTGAGGATACAGGCGGGCGTAGTTCGAGGCAAGGTCATCGAGATACTCGATGCTCGAGTCGAGGGTCTCTTCACGTTCGGCGAACACCCCGGGCATCGCCTGCGGGTCCTCGCGGGATAGCTGCGAGAGATGGCGGATCACGTTTCGTATCGGTGTCAGCCCGTTCTTGATGTCGTGGTTGACCTGCCTCGCCATCTCGCCGAGTGTCGCCCTGCGCTCGACTTCCCTGATCCTCAGAGCCCCGGCCCGCAGCCTGTCGGTCATCGCGGCGAGAAGACGGGACAGAGCGCCGATCTCATCCTTGCGGTCGGTCTCGAATTCGACATCGAGCGTGTCGAGATCGAGCCTGGAGGTCTTCTTCGCGAGGAATGTCAGGGGCCGGCTGATGCGCGAGGAAAGGTAGCCGACTATTATGATAGCGGCCAGGCCCGCGATCGCCGTAACGATCAGGAACCAGCGGTTGATGCTGTCACGTATCACGTTCAGTCCGGCAAGGTCGTGCTTCACACGGAACCCCGATTCGGTCAGCCCTTCGCGGGCCGATTCGATAAGGGGCATCGGTATCTCGCGGATGATCGCGTCGTCAGGAAAATATTTCAGGTCGCCCCGCATGATGAGGCTGACCGAGAGTGACGGGTCACGTTCGAGCCCGGCGAGAAAGATGTGTTCGACCTCGATCCCTCCGGTAATGGTGAAGTCCTTTCCGCCGATGCGGAACCTGTCTGTCCGCGCGAGGACGATCATCTCCATGTCGGGAGTGCGCACCTCGACGAGGGCCGCTGAGCCGGGAGTCGATGCGAGCAGAAGGGGAAGCTGCGGCTCGAGACGGTCGAACTCGTTTCGGAAATGCCCCGAGCTGATGATCCTTCCATCCCGGTCCTGTATCTGGAGCATCGAGAGGCCGGTCATCCGCATCGCGTCTCCCGCGTAGTCGAGCAGGTAACGCCGAGCGTCCTCGTCGCGGTCCACCGCCGCGCGCCGGAACCGGTTGTCGTCGAGTATCGTTTCCTTCAGCGCGGATAGGGAGGATGCGAGTGATGCGCTTTCCTGATCGATGTCCGTCTCGATAACAGAGACGAGAGCGTCCGCACGGCCTTCATACTGATCGGTGAGCCGTCCGGTCATCTCCATACGAATAAGGAAGGAAAGCACGATTATCGGTACGAGCACCGCACCGAGGAATACGATCATCAGTCTTGTGCGGAATGACATTGGCTCACCTCCCCGGCGGCAACGCCGGCTTGTCCAGCGCGCCGTTAATATAGATGTTGCCGTACCAGTCTATCGACAGGCCGGCCGTTCCCTTGCGCACTATAGCGTAGTTTCGGGTATCTACAAGGGGCAGCATCGCCTCAGTGAATCTTTCACCGAGCTGCGAGAGCCAGTTTGCCCTGTTGATCAGCTGCATTATCCCGGTACACGGGTCTGATGGATGAAGGGGCAGCCAGATGATATATGCGAAATCGTCACCCTCCTCGAGGCTGATCTCGAGTTCTTCTCTCGTTAATCCCTCAGCCGACAAGCCGACCGGGCCCTCAGCCAGTCCGGGGACCGCAGCGGCGAGACTGGTCTCCCCGCTCGAGCTCCCCGGACCCGCTGCCGCGAGTCCGACGATACGCTCGGCGATGCCGCGGGCGACAGGATCATCCTCGTCAAAGACGATCCTGCGGGCCGCGTCTGAGTTCGGGAGGTGAGCGTACGGTGCGGAGGCTTCGTTCAGGCCGGCGCCTTCCGCCATCGCGGCGCACCAGCCGATCTTTTTCCACCAGTCCGTTGTCTCATGCCCGCGGGCGAGGCCCGGGACTGCGTCTCTCGCGAGGGTATCCCTGAATTCCCTGTCCAGTCCGGGCGGTGAATCTCCAAGCCGGATCTCCAGGACGCGGGTCGTTGACAGGAGCACATATGTCCTCTGCCAGGGGAGAGGGACAGTCTCTAGGTGCGGCCTGGAAGATGCGTAATCAATGACGTCGGGGTCCCGGGTGATCATTACGTCGGCCTGTCCCTCGAGGAGATCGCGAGAGTCGAATGACGTGGACCTGCCGGGCTCGAGAAAGACAAGGACCGGCTTTTTGTTATCTGCCAGAGGAGTGATCGTCAATGGCCGGCGGTACATCAGGCTCGATTCCATCGGTTCTATATTGATACTTCCGGGAGTCGTGCCGCGCGGCCAGCGGTTTCCGATCTTTGCGACGGCAAAGGGGGGAGCGGATAGCTCCAGGGGAAGCTCTTCGCGGGCATTCTCAAAATATATGTGAATCGTATTCTGGCCGGCAGTCTTGACCGAATCGACGCCCGCCTCCCAGACAAACGGCTCTACTCCGGCGTTCTGCCAGCACTTGACGATGTCGTCCGATCTTACCGGGCTGCCGTCCCAGAATCTCGCGTCCTGGCGCAGGCAGAATGTCCATCGCTTTCCGCCGTCGCCGGGGTACCATTCCACCGCGATGCCGGGATGGACCTTGCCTTCACAGTCTATCGTGAAAAGTGTCTCGTAGAGGTGCCCGAAGAGGAGCCGCTCGCTGTCATTGCGCGGAAGGGGTGCGTTGCGGGGCTCGACCCTGCTGCCCAGAGCGATTTTGATCGTGTCAGGCTGCTGCTCCGCTCCGGCCAGAACGATGCATCCCGGCAAAGGTGCCGGCGGGCCTGCCGCCTTGCGCCCGCCGCATCCGGCCATGGTGAGGAGGCAGGTTATTACTGATATCGTGATGACTGTATTTCTTTTCATCTGTTTCAATATACCATCAGGCAGGGGTGTAGTGGCACAGGTAAATCTGGGACAACAGGCTTGCCCGCCCGGTACGCATGTGATACATCTAATGCCGTAATAACTGAAACAAAATCACTGACTTTTTGTCGTATCATATAGAGGGGTAAATTCCGGGTAAGAGCGTCTGCTATCGAGGGGTATTTCAAGATGAAAAACAGGTCCTTTTCTGCCGCATCGATCATCCTGGTCATATCTGCTGTCGTCACTATTGTCAGCGGCTTTATCACATGGCGGCTCTTCCCGATCCCGTTCGGGACGCTGTTCATAACATTCTTCTACCTGACGATCGGCGGGCTGTTCGTCTGCCTCGCGACACTCGCTGTGATGGCGCTGCGGACGAGAGCGATATGGATGAAGGCTATCGGAGTCCTCCCGGCGGTCATAGCGATGGCGCTGGCATCTGGCACGATAGTACTCAGAATGGACTACCGGCTCCTGCCCGGCCTGAGCTACAGGTACGATCTGACCGCTGTACAGTGGCAGGAGGACGTGAACTATTTTGCCCAGGAGTTCCCGAAGCGGCACGTGCGGCTTGCCGAGATGATGGATCAGAAAACGTTCGAGTCCCGCGCGGCCGAACTCGAGAAGAATGTCCCGCAGCTGAGCGAGAACGAGATAAAGATGGGGCTGTACAAACTCCTCGCGCTGCCGGTCGACGCCCACTCGATGCCCAACGTATTTACTCAAAAGCTTGACTGGCACGCTCTGCCCATGACGTTCTGGCTCTTCGATGATGGAGTCTACGTAGTCGACACGGGAAGGGAACATCGGTTCCTGACCGGCGGGAAGCTTCTCGAGATCGAAGGCGTACCGATCATGGAGGTCTACGACAGGCTTCGGCCGTATCTCGCCGCCGAGAACGAGTTCGGCTGGAAGGAGAGGTTCATCTATCCTCTCAGCGTCGTAGAGTTCCTCCAGGCCGAGGGCATCGCCGACGATCCGCAGCAGGTCGAGATGACATTCGAGACCCGCGATGGCCTGAAGGTCACGCTGGAAGTAAAACCGCATCACTATGTCCCTGTCATCTACTGGTCGAGCCTCAGAAAGGTCAGCAACGATACTCCATACATCATCGCGAACGACCGTGAGGACAACTGGCGGTT
>CAYWGA010000108.1:0-7181 GCA_964457905.1 uncultured bacterium
CGTCCTGAGTGCCGTCCTGAGTGCCGTCCTGAGCGACTTGAGCGGCCTGTTTCCCTGTCCGCGGACCGCCCTCGCGCGGCGGCTGTTGTCGAACAGCGCGTCGACGGCTTCCTGAAGCATCCTCTTCTCGTTTCTGAGGATGACCTCCGGAGCGCGGATGTCTATGAGTTTCTTGAGCCTGTTGTTCCTGTTGATCACACGCCTGTAAAGGTCGTTGAGATCGGAAGTCGCGAAACGTCCGCCCTCGAGCGGAACGAGCGGGCGAAGGTCGGGAGGAAGTACGGGGATGACATCGAGTATCATCCATTCCGCCCTGTTATTGCTCTGCCTGAACGCCTCGACTACGCGAAGCCTCTTGAGAACGTCTTTCTTTCGCTGGACCGAGGTCTCCACTTTGGACTGTGCACGGAGATTTATCGACTCCTCCTCGATATTGATCTGGGCAAGAAGCTCATGGATGGCCGATCCCCCCATCATCGCTGTGAACTCCTGTCCCTGGTCGAGAAGGTCGTTATATGTCTCGTCGTCGATGAGCTCCTTGTACTTCAGCTCGGTGTTACCCGGGTCGATAACGACGTGCGACTCGTAGTAGAGGATCCTCTCGAGATTGCGGACCGACATATCGAGCATATACCCGATCCTGCTCGGAACGCCCTTGAGGAACCATATATGTGCCACCGGCACGGCGAGCTCGATGTGACCGAGCCTCTCACGCCTTACGCGCGAGTGGGTCACCTCGACACCGCACCTGTCACAGATCACGCCACGGTAGCGGATCCGCTTGTACTTTCCGCAGGCGCATTCCCAGTCCTTGACCGGCCCGAAGATCCTCTCACAGAAGAGGCCGTCCTTCTCGGGCTTGAAAGACCGGTAATTGATCGTCTCCGGTTTGACTACCTCACCGAAACTCCACGACCGCACCACCTCGGGGGAGGCGAGCTGGATGCGCATCGACTTGATGTCGGTGGGCTTTTTACGATCCTTGTCCATAAAGGTGGTATACAACGGATACCTCCGTATCTCTATTGATCCTTATCGAGATGCACGTCAAGGCAAAGGCTCTGTAGCTCTTTTATTAGTACATTGAACGCCTCGGGGAGACCCGGGTCGGGGGCATTCTCACCCTTGACGATCGCTTCGTATATCCTGCTGCGTCCCATCACGTCATCCGACTTGACGGTGAGCAGCTCCTGGAGGCAGAACGCGGCGCCGTACGCCTCGAGCGCCCAGACCTCCATCTCGCCGAATCGCTGGCCGCCGAACTGGGCCTTTCCGCCGAGCGGCTGCTGCGATACGAGCGAGTAAGGGCCGATCGACCTTGCATGTATCTTGTCGTCGACCAGATGGGAAAGCTTGAGAATGTAGACGTAGCCTACGGTGATCTCGTCCGCGAACGAATCCCCCGTAACGCCGTCGTAAAGGGTCGTCTTGCCCGACTCGGGCAGACCGGCATCCTTCAGTGCGGCCTTGATCTCGGCGATCGTCGCACCGTTGAAGACAGGCGTTGCAACGTTGCAACCCTTCTCTCTGGCTGCCCATCCAAGATGTGTCTCGAGGATCTGGCCGACATTCATTCGGCTCGGAACTCCGAGAGGATTGAGTATGATGTCGATGGGTGTCCCGTCGGCAAGCCTCGGCATATCCTCTATCGGGACGATCCTTGAAACGACACCCTTGTTACCATGGCGTCCGGCCATCTTGTCACCGACCGAGACCTTACGCTTACGGGCGATGTAGACCTTCACCAGCTTGCTTACGCCGGGAGGAAGTTCGTCGCCGCGCATCAAACGCTCGGACTCTTTCTCGTACTTGCTCTCGATTCCGTCGATCGCCCTGGCGGCCGACTCCATCAGAGACTGTATCTTCGAGTCCACGTCCTGGTTCTTCACTATCGGAAGACCCCAGTGGAGGTGGTCGACGTCGATCGACGCGAGAAGCTTCTCGGTGATCTTGCGTCCGGCCTTGGCCTGGATCTCTCCGGTCTCGGAATGGATGAGCTTTTCGGTCGTCTGTCCGACCATCAGCATATCGAGGCGCTCGCGCCGCTTTTCCTTTACATGCTCGATCTCGGAATCGCGCTGGCGCTGAAGATCCGTCACCTTCTTCTTCTCGTGCGTCTTGGCGCGGTCGTCCCGCTCCTTGCGTGAGAAGAGCTTGATGTCGACGATGATCCCGTCCATTCCCGGAGGGGCCTTGAGCGAAGCGTCACGGACGTCGCCGGCCTTCTCGCCGAAGATAGCCTTGAGCAGGCGCTCCTCGGGAGTCAGCTCGGTCTCGCCCTTCGGTGTCACCTTTCCTACGAGGATATCGCCCGCCTTGACGTGGGCGCCTACACGGATGATGCCGTCTTCGTCGAGGTTTCCGAGCATTTCCTCGCTGACGTTCGGGATCTCCCGCGTGATCTCTTCCATGCCCGCTTTGGTGTCGCGGACCTGGGTCTCAAACTCCTCGATGTGGATCGACGTATAGACGTCGTCGGTGACGAGACGCTCGCTGAGTATTATAGCATCCTCGAAGTTGTAGCCGCGCCACGGCATGAACGCGACGAGTATGTTCCTGCCCAGGGCCAGCTCACCATCTTCGGTCGCGGAAGAATCGGCGATCACGTCGCCCTTCTTCACTTTCTGACCGACCTCTACGAGAGGTTTCTGGTTAACGCAGGTATCCTGGTTGGAGCGCTGGTACTTGACCAGCTTGTACTCGTCGACACCGCCGAAGCCGGTGAAATCGTCGAGGTTCTCTTCTTCTTTTTTCGATCCGTAGCTGATCATGATGCGGTCGGCTTCGACGCTTTCGATCTTGCCCGACCTGCGCGCTATCGCGAGCACGCCGGAGTCGTAAGCGACCTTGGCCTCGAGGCCTGTTCCGACCAGGGGGGCCTTGGCCTTGAGCAGGGGCACCGCCTGGCGCTGCATGTTGCAGCCCATCAGGGCCCTGTTCGCGTCATCATGCTCGAGGAACGGAATAAGGGAAGCCGCCGCGCTGACAAGCTGGGCCGGGGAGACGTCCATGTAGTCGACTTCTTTCGGGTCCACTACGACGTACTCTCCGCCATACCTGGCCATGACCTTCTCATTACGGAACTTGCCCTTCTCGTTGGTGGGCACGTTCGCGTGCGCGATAACAGCCTTGTCCTCGAGATCCGCCGAAAGCATTTCGGTATCGGTAGTGGCGAAACCATTCTTCACGCGGCGATACGGCGTCTCGAGAAAACCGAACTCGTTGACCCTCGCGTAGGTAGCCAGCGAAGTGATCAGTCCGATGTTCGGGCCTTCCGGCGTCTCGATCGGGCACATACGGCCGTAATGCGTGAAGTGAACGTCGCGCACCTCGAAGCCGGCGCGTTCCCTCGTGAGCCCGCCGGGGCCGAGGGCGCTGAGCCGGCGCTTGTGCGTCAGCTCCGCCAGCGGATTTGTCTGGTCCATGAACTGCGAGAGCTGGCTGCTGCCGAAGAACGACTGCACTACGGCGCTGATCGTCCTGGCGTTTACCAGATCGTAGGGAGTAGGATTGTCCGACTCCTGGATCGTCATCCTCTCCCTGATGATCCGTGCCATCCTCGCAAGCCCGACGGAGAACTGGTTGGCGAGAAGCTCGCCTACCGAACGGACCCTCCTGTTACCCAGGTGGTCGATGTCGTCGACACCGCCGTCGGTCTCCTTGATCGCGATCAGGTTGAGCACCACAGCGATGAAATCCTTCTCGGTCAGCGTCGTGGTCTCGATAGGTATATTGAGACCCAGACGCCTGTTCATCTTGTGGCGGCCGACCTTGGCGAGGTTGTATCTCTTCGGGTTGAAAAAGAGCCGGTCGAGCAGCGCCTTGGCTGTCTCGACATTTGGCGGATCACCCGGGCGCATGAGATTGTAAATGCGCTTCAGGGCATCATCACGCCCCGTGGTAGGATCTTTCTCGAGCGTCTTGATGATGACATCTTCCTCGATGTTACCATCCTTCTCCACGAGAACGATCTTAAGAATCTTCTGCGACTTCATCATCTCGAGCGCCGTCTCCAACAAAGGCTTGCCGGCCTCCACGATGACCTCGCCCGTTTCCTTGCTGATGATGTCTTCGGCCACGATCCTTCCGATCAGGGCCGTGTCTTTCTTACTCGGGCGCACGGTGAGTGTGTGCACCTTCGTTTTGTGAAAGAGCTTAATGATCCCACTGTTGGGCTCGAATCCCATCGCCTTCAGAAGCACGGTCACGGGTATTTTTCTCCGCCTGTCGATGTAGACATACATGATGTCATTCACATCGACGACGAACTCGACCCATGAGCCTCTGTACGGAATGATCCTCGCGTTGAACAGCCTCTTGCCGTTAGGGTGGTAGTCGTCGCTGAAAACCACACCGGGTGAACGGTGCAGCTGGCTGACAATGACCCTCTCGGCGCCGTTGATTATGAACGTTCCTCTGCTCGTTATAAGCGGGATCTCCCCGAGATAGACTTCGCTCTGGATGATATCCTTGATCACCCAGTCATCCTCGCCCTGCTCACGCACGACGAGTCTGAGCGCCGCCTTCAGGGGCACCGCAAACGTAAGGTCACGTTCTTTGCATTCCTCGACGGTATACTTCGGCTCTCCGACACTGTAGCCGAGGTACTCCAGGGTAAAGTCGCCCTTAGTCGACACAACGGGGAACACCGAGTTGAAGACTGCCTGCAACCCGATATCGTCCCGCTTGTCGATAGGGACCTTCTGCTGGAGAAACCGCTCGTAGGAGGCGAGCTGAACTTCCAGGAGATGAGGGATCTCCATCACCTGCGGAATCTTTCCGTAGTCGATCCGGTCAGGCATTTTGATCATGTAGACCGATCCCCCTTGTCTCGGCTCTTCGCCGACCTTTATTAAAAAACAGTTACTTTACTTCTACAGTAGCGCCGACTTCTTCAAGCTTCTTCTTGATCTCTTCGGCCTCGTCCTTGCTGGCGCCGTCCTTGATTGAGCCAGGAATGTCCTCGACGGCCTTCTTCGCCTCGATCAGTCCGAGACCGGTGATCGCCCTGACGACCTTGATGACCTGGATCTTCTGGCTGCCGAAGTCGGTGAGGACTACTTCGAATTCTGTCTGTTCCTCGACCTCTTCTGCTGCGCCTCCACCCATCATCATGCCGGGCATCATAGCCATCGGGGCAGCGGCGGTAACGCCGAACCTGTCCTCGAGGACCTTTACGAGATCTGAAAGCTCGAGTACCGTCATCTTCTCGACTGCCTCGACTATCTTCTCTACACTCTTGGAGCTGGCCTCCACTTTTTTCTCCTCGGCTTTCGGCTCTTCAGCCTTTTTCTCGGCCGGAGCTTCCACTACGGGAGCCTCCTCGACCTTCTTCTCTGCTTTCTTCTTGGGCTTCTCCGCCTTCTTCTCCTCGGCGGCCTCAGCCTTTACCTCGGCCTTTTCCTCTACGGCCTCGGCTTTTTTCTTTTCGTCATCCTTCTTGGCTGGCATTGCCATCCTCTCTTTCGAACGAATCGGTTAACGGCTACGTGCGACGGCAGGCGATCGAGCCGGCCGCCCGGCCTCTATCAGGCCGCTCCCTTTTTCTCTTTGATCGCGTCGAGCACGCCGACCAGGTCCCGCATGGAAGCGTTGAGGACTCCCACGAGTCCACGAAGCGGTGCCTGGAACGCGCTGACTGTCGTAGCGATGAGTACATCGCGTGACGGGAGCGACGCGAGCCTTACCGTCTCCTTCACATCGAGGATCCGGCCGGCCACATATCCCCCCTTGAATTCGGGGAGTTTATTCTCGTCAGCAAACTTCTTGAGCACATGCGCGGCCGCGACTTCGTCGGTCGCCGAGACGGCGAACGCAGTCGGTCCCTCGAGAAAGGCATCCATGCCCTCTACGCCGAGCTCGTCGAAGCTTCTCTTGGCCAGGGTATTCTTTACGACCCTGAACTGGACGTCGTTTTCACGACAGAGGCGGCGAAGCTCGGAAATGTCCGCCACATTGAGTCCGGTGAAATCGTTGAGGATCACGCTCTTGGCGTTCCGGATCATCTCCGTGAGTTCCTCTACTCTTTCCGTTTTTCTAGGCTGCACCATATCCGACCTCCTTTCTACCGCAGCTCGTTCAGCAGATGTGATGAATCGAGTTTCATCGAAGGCCCCATCGTCGTAGAGATATGTAAGCTGATTACATACTTCCCTTTCGCCGACGCGGGCCTCGCCCTGATCAATTCGAGCATCAGAGCCTGGATGTTCTCGACCAGCTTCTGCTTATCAAATGAAACCTTGCCTACCGGCACATGGATGTTCGAGCCCTTGTCGACACGGTATTCGATCTTACCGGCCTTGGCGTCCTTGACCGCCTTGCCGACATCGAATGTGACCGTTCCGACCTTCGGGTTCGGCATAAGGCCCCTGGGACCGAGAATACGGCCCAGTTTCCCGACCTCACCCATCATATCGGGCGTCGCGATAGCGACATCGAAATCGAACCATCCATCTTTTATCTTCCCGACGAACTCGTCCGAACCGACAAAGTCGGCTCCGGCCTCGGTAGCCTCGATCTCCTTCTCCCCCTTGGTGAGAACGAGGACGCGAACGTCCTTGCCCGTACCGTGAGGAAGCAGGACCGTGCCCCTGACCTGCTGGTCAGCATGCCTGGGGTTTACACCGAGTCTTGCCGAGAACTCGAACGTCTCGTCGAATTTTCCCGCGGGCAGGTTTTTGATGACCTCGACCGCTTCTTCGAGGGGATATTCCCTCGTACGGTCGATCCTGGCCACACTTTCAGTGTATTTCTTGCCGCGCTTCATCTTTCGACCACTCTCTTTTAATCTTCGATGATTATGCCCATTGAACGGGCGGAACCCTCGATCATCTTCACTGCCGCTGCGAGATCGAAAGCGTTGAGATCTTTCATCTTCGCTTTCGCGATCTCTTCGACATGAGCACGACTTATCTTCGCAACCTTGTCCTTGTTGGGCTCTCCTGAGCCCTTCGCTATCCCGGCCGCCTTGCGCAGCAGCTCGGATGCGGGAGGGGACTTCGTTACGAAGGTGAAACTCTTGTCCGCGTAGACTGTGATCTCTACGGGGACGATCGTTCCCGACATGCTCGTCGTCTGGGCATTGAACTGCTTGCAGAAGTCCATCGAACTGACCTGCAACTGGCCGAGTGCCGGACCCACGGGGGGTGCAGGCGTAGCCTGGCCGCCCGGGATCTGCAGCT
>CAYWGA010000109.1:0-7082 GCA_964457905.1 uncultured bacterium
GGTTCTCTATGTCCACCGAAGCCGAACCTCCTGTCTCGGCTCCCTCTGACGTCATAGCAAGGTGGATAGTCGCTCCGGGAGTATACGTATATGGGCCTGGTGTGATCTCGAAGTCCGAAATTCCGGCGTACGTATCAAGATCGATCGTTCCGCTGAAAGGAGGCGATATCGATCCCGACTCATCCTGGAAAGAAGCGTAAACAATTTTCGCCCCGTCACCTTCCTCAAGAATCCATGTGCGTGTCGGGGAGAAGACCTCCCACGACGCCGTCCCGAAATCAGGAGTATTTGAAATACGCATCGCCGCAGTAGAAACCGGAGCGTTAAGGGAGATATCTACGACCCTCGAGCCCGTGGACGCCAGTCCTCCGTTGATCATGACGGAATACAAAGAAGGCTTCGCCGGTACCGGTTCAGACCTGTAGCTCTCGAGGCCCGTCGAACCGACGGAAGAAACGCTGTAAAGGTACTGCAGCCCATTCACTACCGTCTCATCGTTATAGAGAGTATCGGCAGTCTCGACGATCCGTATCCATTCCGTACCAAGTGTCTGGGACCTGTACAGCCTGTAGGAAACCGCTTCCTCGACCGAGGTCCACGAGAGGATTATCTGTCCGTCTCCCATGATTGTCCTGATGGTGACAGGAGCCCGCAGGTCCTCTTCCTCGATAACCAGAGGCACCTCCTCTATGTCATCGTAGCAGGAAGGAAGCACGATCGCCGCGGCGACCATTACGCATAACATTGTCTTCTTCATCAGATTATCCTCCGCATATCAAAATCTGTATACCAGAGCGGCGTGCCTGGGGCCTATGTCCAGAGAGATGTCGTTAGGCGGCGCGTCTTCGCGTCCCGGTATGAATGTATCGACTATGCCTGCTGCCCATACTCCCGCCAGGATTCCAAAGGAGATATTCTTCCACCTGCGGGTCTTGTCAACGTCGGTCCAGTAAGCATCGGAACGACTGCTGAAATACTCCTTGTCCTCGACAGTCTCAGCAGTATTAAAGTACTCGATATTCAATTCGTAGAGATTTACCGCCTCGTCATACTTGTTCAGGTACTCCAGCGATACGTAGACGCCTATCGTCGTGGCGAGAGAGAAGAGCGAACCCCTGCCTGTCTTGCCCTGGTAGAACTGCCCCCTGCCGGGACGGACCAGTGACAGAATGGCTGCCTTCACTGTGCTCGATCCTGCCCCCCGTATCTCCACAACGGTACCGCTCTCATCCACACTTGCACGGGGAGGATTCCCGACAAGCCATGGATCGATGAGCTGAAAAGCGTACATATAGGCCGTGTATCCGATAATTCGTTTTCTATGAGTGTTCTGGACATTGAGATCACGCGACGCCTTATTGGCATCAATCCTGATCTTCCGGCTTTCTTCGACCGTATCAGCCTCTTTCAACTGAGTCATCAGGATCGTGTATCTGTTATTGATGTGTTTGTATTCCCTGTTTTCCCTGTACGAGATCAGCCCCCCTACAACTATAGAAGGCATATCGGTCCATCCGGCGCCTTTCCGTTTCGCCCTTACAGACCCCAGCCCGGGTATAAGGTTCTGGAAGGCCGTAGCCATCCGGTTGCCTTTTACTGAAACGGTCCCGTCATCCCTGACGAAGAGATATCCGCGCCGGACCTCAAAACCATACCCTCGCACGGTCATATCATATTTAAGTCCTGGTTCGAGGTTACAGAGCGTCAATGGAAGAGTGCCACTGAGCAAAGGCCCCCTTTGAAGCTGGACAAAAAGGTCCCGGGAATCTCCGGAGAAGTGTATACAGACCGAATCCCCGGCAGATGCATAACCCTGGGAATAGGCCGGACCCGTAACAGCGACAGACAAGAGCACAGCTGCAAGGAGTATTATATTTGATCTCTTCATCAGAAATCCTCTACTTCTCTTCATCCTCTGTATATCCGTAATATCTGTAATCGTAATAGTAAGGCAGCACTTCAGACATATTGTTCACAACGACACCGAGAAGATTCGCGTTCGCGTCAAGCAGGATGTTCTTTGCCCTCTGTGAGACATTTCTGGGGGTCCTCCCGGCAAGCATGACCAGGATCACCCCGTCAAGGACACTCGATATGAGCATCGGGTCACTTACCGGAATCACCGGAGCGCTGTCCACTATAACGATGTCGTAGTAAAATTTGATCTTCTCAAATATCTCTGTCATTATATCGCCTTCAAAAAGATGCGCAGGCGACTTGACCCGCCTTCCGGCAGGAATGATCTTGAGATTTTCGATCGGAGTATCCTTCACCGCCTCGAGGGGATCGATCTCCCCGTTCAGGCATTCGAAGAGTCCGGGCTCTCTAGGTACATCAAATATCTGATGCGCCTTCGGCCTCCTCAGATCGGCATCTACCAGGAGAGACTTCTTGCCTCGGAACCTCGCCACGGTGAGTGCCAGGTGTGAGGCTACTGTGCTTTTTCCCTCTCCCCTTTCGGCGCTGGTGATGAGAAAACTCCTCTTGGGATTTTTTCCGTCAATATGCCTTATATTCGAATAGAGGCGCCTCATCTCCGTTGCGATAGGGCTCTCCTGATCGAAGATATCGTATATAGTCTGTCTCTGTTCCTTCTCCAAGATCTACCTTCCCAGCAGGTCATCTGTCAGCTCTACGCCGATACTCGATTCCTGCAGCGCCTTCGCGTATATGAACATGGCACCTGAGACCATCGCGACAAACAGCATCAACCCGATGATCCAGATAAGGATCATCCTTCCCTTTTTCTTTCTCTCCCATGCGAAGTGTGAGACCGTCTTGGGAATCGTACCCAGCACTGGCAGTTTCAGGACACGCTGGACCTCTTCGACCGACCTGAAAGAATCATCCATATACTCGGTAACGAGTATCGATCCGAGTCCACAGACGATGCCGAACATGGCGGCGATGACAATCACTTTGATCTTGTTGGGTTTGACCGGTTTCAGCGGCCTCTCTGCCTTTTCTATGACACTGATGCGTACACCGAGCTGAGTGCTCTGTATCGCCTCATTGATCTGCGATGAAGTCTTTGACTCTAGGAAAGCGTCATAAATAGACTGACTCGTTTCCACATCATGCACATATTTGCTCTCTTCACGCAGCAGCTGCGGCCTTCTGCTGATGTTCTCCCTGTACTGAGTGATATAGCCGTTAAGCCTTCTGAGCATCGAGCGATAGAAATTCGTCTGCCTGCGCTGAAAGAAATACTCGCTGATCAGAGGTTTGAAGTCATTGGCGATATCGTTGTACTCGTCATGGACGATCTCAGTCACACGAGCTCTAACTTCCTCCCACAGGGCATCATGCTCCGTAAGATCCGTCACACCACGGTCATTACCGGCGAGTTCCTGAAGGATGCGCTCCTCAGAGTCTGCAAGTAGCTGCCGCTCGAGATTGTTAAGGGTCTCATCTGAACCTATCTTCTCCGTCGACGGCACCAGACCGATTTCGGTTGTAAGATTCACCCTGACCTTGTTGAGTCCCATCTCGTTTCTGCCAACGCGAGCACTTAGAGAACTGACCCTGGTCTCTGCAATATGGACGTTAGTGGAGTTTATCGGATTCCTCTCGGAGCTTGTCGTAGCGAGCTCCCGCCTGACACGTTCCAGTTCGTTAGCTGCATCCTCCAGTTTTTCCTTGTAGATCGCCAGCTGCTCATCACTGAAGGCTCCAGCCTGCCTCAACTCCTGAAGCTTGGCCGCCTGCGTGACCTCGATATATTTATCGCTTATCTTTGTAGCAAGCACGTATGCGGTACCCGGATCGGAATCCATCACGCTGATAGCATAAAACCCGGGGAGAGTCGTATGCACACTGATCTTCTTCCTCAGTATCCCGACAAGCCGTCTGAGGGCAAGCTCCTCTTCGGACAACCCTTCGGTCCCAACATCGGAATTCCTGATATTGTAAGATCTGTGGAGCCCGAAATCGGTGATGACCATCTCGAGAAATTCCCTGCTCATTATCCGTGTCTCGATCATGGCCTGGAAGCGCCTGGCCTGATCGCTCCTGCGGGCCTGTCCTTGATCAACATACCTTCTCATCGATCCGGCCAGAATATTCTGTTCCTCGGCGGAGACAAGAGTCGCTGATTCATAAAGAGGAGTGAGCTGTTTTACGCCCAGAACTGAAATGACCAGCGCCAGCACAAGGGGGACGATCAGATAGAACTTCTTTCTCCAGAATACCTTCCAGAAAGTGTAAAGATCTATCTTCTGTTCTTCATCATCAGGTACGAATTTGCGTACATTCTCCAAAACAATTCCTTACTGGAGTATAGCGTATATCGTCGCATAGGAACCGATTACGGCGAGCCAGAATCTCGGGTCCACAAACACTCTCATCCCTGTCGACTCGGCAGGAACATGTACTGTATCATTTGGAAGTATCAGGGGATTATGCCTGATGTCCCCTTCCTCCAGGTATCTCTTGAAGTTAAACGTGAGCGTAAGCTGCGCGCCGCCGGACATTTTCCTGTGTATTATTACTTTTTTCAGATCGGCATTTGCGGTGTATCCTCCCGAGGCGAGGATCGCGTCGATGAGCGTCTTGTCCCCGGTCAACTGATACGGGCCCGGTGCCGCGACAGCTCCGATCACCTTGACGGAACCTGTACCCGCCTGCACGACCGTGCTCTGTGATACGATCACGGCATCTCCAGGCTGAAGAAGCGGAAGCTCGTCGAGTTTGCCTGTTTCGATGGCTTCCTTCAGGTTGACCAGGAAAGTCCGCTGAGTCTCACCTTCCGCCCGGACGACTCTGACGACCTCGAGTGCGGCAGAGGGCGTGGCTCCACCAGCTTCCCTGATCGCCTCCCAGACAGTCGGATTCTTTTCGAATTCGTATCTTCTCGGGTTCAGGACCTCACCCTGCACGTAGATAGAGCGCCTGGATTCTTCTCCCAGCAGACTAAGCTCTACACTCCTTACACTGGGATAGATATCCCGCAGGGCGCGCAGTAGAACGATCTCAGCCTCATCGACCGTCATGCCGCCGATAGCGACATTCCCGACGATGGGAATGGTAACGATCCCCTGCTGATCGATGAGAAGGGTCCTGTCAAGCTCTCCTCGCTGGGGAACTGTCATGTTCACCCTGTCACCGGCCCTTAGAACGATCTCCTGCGCGTCCGCCCGCGAGGACACCATAGCCGTCACCGCAAGGCTGAGCACTATCAGGAACGATCCGGTTTTTATAAAGCCTTTCATCTTGCCTCTCATGCCGGTGATTAATGTATCTGCAGTCCTTCACAGGTGTAAAGGGAAAAGGCGCATGTCAGCGCGTTTCTGACTGCCTGTACCAATCGACCGTCCTCTTCAGTCCCTCCTCGAAATCTGTATCGACGGAATAACCGAGCAGTTCCTCCGCCATCGAAATATCCGCGTGTGAATGCTTGACGTCTCCCAATCTCGTATCGGCATATATCGGATCGATAGATTCACCGATAAGCCCACCGAGCATCCTGTAGATCTCGTTCAAGGTGAACCTGCCGCCGCATGCGATATTCATAACTTGTCCCGCCGCTTTGTCCCACTGTGCCGCCATGATATTAGCTTTTACGACATTGCCGACATAGGTGAAATCCCTGCTCTGCTCGCCGTCACCGTATATGGTCGGAGCCTTTCCCGCAAGTAGATGTGTGATGAAAATAGGGATCACGGCCGCATATTGGGACGCTGGATCCTGTCTCGGCCCGAATACGTTGAAATAACGGATGCTGACTGTAGGAAGCCCGTATACCTTTGAGTAGACTGAACAGTAGTGCTCTCCCACCAGTTTACTTACCGCGTACGGCGAAAGGGGCGCCGGCAGCATATCTTCGACCTTTGGCAGGACCTCGCTGTCTCCGTAAGCAGATGAAGAAGCGGCATAGACCACTCCCTTGACACTCGCGTGCCTCGATTGTTCCAGGACGTTAAGCGTACCACCGACATTCACCTCATTGACGAGTACTGGGTCGTCGATACTCCTCGGGACAGACGCGAGAGCCGCCTGGTGAAGCACATAGTCGACACCTTCGAGCGCCATCCTCACCTCTGAAGCATTTCTGATGTCGCCTTTTACGAACCTGACGTCCTTTGCGATATGCTCTATGTTTCCCTCGTGTCCGGTAGAGAGATTGTCAAATACGACTACCTCTTCGCCCATCTCTACGAGTCTTTCAGCTATGTTCGAGCCGATGAATCCAGCTCCTCCGGTAACCAGATAGCGCGCCATGAATCCTCCGTTCAGATTATTCTACATCGTTACGATGCTGTCGGAGTCAAACCCCTTCAGAACGTTCCGCGCATCGAAGATCATCGGACAGTTATCGACAAGCACGGAGTAATCCACTCCGGTATGCCCTGTAACGACGATCGCACAGTCCATTCCCGTCACACTCTCAGCATCATATTCGAGGAACGTCGCCGAACTGCTCTCCTCTGCGAGTTTCTCTACAAACGGGTCGTTCCAGTATATCTCCGCACCCTTCTTCGCGAGAAGGCGAATGATGTCGTATGCGGGTGATTCTCTCGTATCGTCGATATCCTTCTTGTACGAGACCCCCATGACGAGGATCTTCGAACCGTTCAGACATTTCTTGCGTTCGTTGAGTGCCTCTGAGACCCGAACAACGACATAGCCCGGCATGTCGCCGTTGATCACACCGGCCAGCTCGATGAACCTGGCGTCGAATCCGCTCTGCTTGGCTTTCCATGAAAGATAGAACGGATCGATCGGTATACAGTGCCCCCCGAGTCCGGGACCGGGATAGAACGGCATGAAGCCGAACGGCTTTGTAGCCGCGGCATCGATGACTTCCCACACGTTTATACCCATCCTGTTGCACATCATGGCGATCTCGTTCACCAGGCCTATATTGACGCTCCTGAATGTGTTCTCCAGGAGTTTCACGGTCTCAGCCACTCTCGTCGAGCTGACAGGAACGGGATTCATCCCCGCCGCGCTGTACAGCATTGCGGCAAGCTCGGTGCACGCCGGCGTAACGCCGCCGACTACCTTTGGTATATTCTTCGTATTATAGTGTTCGTTTCCGGGGTCGACCCTCTCGGGTGAAAAGGCGAGGTAGAAATCCTTTC
>CAYWGA010000110.1:0-7063 GCA_964457905.1 uncultured bacterium
AATGCCCATCTCAGAAACTCCCCTCTCTGACCTGGATCCGCTCGAGGCCCTTCCGCAGTCGGATCACCCGCTTCGGAATGGCCGGCTCGTTTTCAGGGACGGGGTATTCCCCCTTTTCGTACCCCATCTGGATAACGCTCTTGAGGTCGTCGAGGATCTCGGAACCCTCGAGCGCCGCAGTGTCGGCGTTGTAATAGTCGTACCAGGGCAGCCCGGCCTGGCTGTACTGCTTCGATGTCGGAGGCATCGTCGGCGGAGCCTCGCCGGTGACAGCCCGCCACATGATCGAGTTGGCCAGGTGGACGAAGCATCGGCTCTTTGTCTGTCTGTCCCAGTCTTCGTATCCATACGGATCCTCGTGAATCTCCTGCTTCATCCTGCCGCCGGGAGCAAGGCCCATGTCCACGCTCCCGCAAGCATCAAATTCCGTGGACTTGTAGTCGATACCCAGACTTAAACAGGCATCGCGGTGAACTGCCCGCCGCTCGACCTTCGGGAACCTGCGCTCGAAGACCTCGCGTTTCATCGGGTATACGATGATCTGCAGGCCGCCGTGCTCGGCCTTGCCCGAGATCTGCTCCTCGGCGGTGTATCCCTCACCGAGAGGCATCGCCACAAACTGCCTGATCGTCCCTTCCTCGATGCAGAAGCCGTCGAGCCAGGGCTGCTCGGGAACCACCATGTAGTCCTGCGGGAGTCCGTGGAGACCGTTCGTCCAGTTCTCGCCCGTCACGGCGTCGATCTTGCCCGCCGCGATCTTGACGGCGAACGGGTACGAGGTCTCGTGCTCCGGGATATAGGCCGAATCGAAGTTCAGCCACATCGCTTCGGCCTGGTGCATCGGAAGCATCACGCCGCCGTGCTCGAGCCAGCCGTACGGTACGCGCCCGGCGTAATCGTCGACGTGACGGATCGGGAAACTCCCCAGCCCGGGCGGAAGGAAATGGTCCCTCCCGTCGTCGGGGATCCGCAGGGTCCTCTGGAAATCGATTCTGAGGTGCGCCTTCGGGTGCACTTCGGGAAAAGAAAATACGAGATGGTCATTCTTGAGCTCTATCATAGCTCCCTTCCTGTCCTACCAGCTGCCATCCCTGACCTCGCGTACTATTCTAAGCACCGCGTGGTCGGGCATGTCCTTGAGCTGGCGTATGAGTTGCGCGAAAAGCTGCGGGCGGTTCACTATGACCTCCCGTAGGTCGCTCGAGACCTTGCCCGCCAGGGCAAGGAGGACATCGACGTCCTCGTCAAGTATCTCCGCGAGCGCCCGGATCTTCGCCTCTGTCGGAGGCGTCTGTTCTCCCCGCTCTACTTTGCTGAGATAAGACGGCTGGACGCCGAGTCTCGCGGCGACCTTGCGGACAGAAAACTCCCTGTCCACGGTCCTGAGCTCCTCGCGTCTCTTCCTGATGTAATCTCCGAATACCTTCATCATGTGTATACTATATACTAAACAGTATACATTGTCAAGGGGGTAAATGAAGATTTTTTATAAGTTGTTGGTATTTCAGCGTTTGTGCATGTCTTCAGCCGTGAATGCCCTTCGGGTGCTGGTGAATACCCTTCGGGATAATGCGATATTCTTGCGCTGTGCCCCATTGAGGAGTATGATTTGACCGCTATGGATAAAGAGACAGAATACAGGCAGAGGCCGCCCTCCCTTCTCGACCTGCCGTTCGATGCCGCTTCGTCGTTCATGAGGGGGGCAGCCGAAGGGCCCGCCAAGATAAGATCGGCCCTCAAGTGTGATTCATCGAACATGTGGACCGAGTCGGGGATCGACCTCGGCGCCGAAGGAGCCTTCCACGACTCCGGCTATGTCCAGCCCGGGCCGCTCGGCGGACTGGACGAGATGCTCGAACTAATCAGCGAAGGCGCCCGAAAGGTCTTCGATGAGGGTTACGCTCCGGTATTTCTCGGCGGCGACCACGCCGTCACCTACCCGGCCTTCACCGGCCTGGTGGAGAGGATCTCTCCCGTATCGATACTGCACTTCGACGCCCATCCCGACCTCTACGACAAGTTCGAGGGAGACAGGCTCTCGCATGCCTGCCCCTTCGCGCGGATCATGGAAGAGGGCCTTGCTAAGCGGCTCGTCCAGGTCGGTATCCGTACGACGAACGGCCATCAGATCGAGCAGGCGGCGAGGTTCGGAGTGGAGACGATCACGATGAAGGACCCGGGAGCCGCGGAAGCGCTGAGTTTTAATGAACCGCTCTATATCTCGTTCGATGTGGATGCGCTCGACCCCGCCTTCGCTCCCGGTGTCTCGCACCCGGAACCTGGCGGACTGTCAACGCGCGAGGTGATACGGATCATCCAGTCGGTCAAGGCTCCAGGCTTCGCCGGCGCCGACCTGGTCGAGTACAATCCGTCCCTCGATGTGCGCGATATCACCGCGATGACATGCGCGAAGATCCTCAAGGAGATACTGGCAAGATTCATTTCAGGGTAGTGATAATTCGGCCCCGTACTGGCGCCGGCAGGCGCCGTTTTATATATTGGATGAGCCCCTGTGAAAGCGAGTGACCATGTCTGAGAGGATGGCCCGGTACATTCTTGTGATGCTGGTGCTCCTCGCCTCTGCGGGGTGCGGCAACGACACCCCTCCGACCGGCCCGGGTGCTCCCGACACGATCACCGGCCCATCTCTCGCGATAACATGGCCCCCATATGAGGGCGGTATCCCCAAGTATCTCCAGGTCACCAGATTCTCATGGTCCTCAAACGGGGAACAGCCCCCCGTCGATATCCGCTATTTCGCGACGATGCTCGTAGATACAGACGGAGTATATAATACGACGTTCGATCTCGTCGGCGACATCAACGAAAATCCGGCAAGGTACGATACGCTCTGGTCGGACTGGCTCCTCTACGACGCTCCGGATGGATCGGGAAGAACGACTGTCATAGGTGAAGAGGGCGAGCTGACATATGGCCGCAGGCATTACTTCTTCGTCCAGGGCCGCGACGAAGAAGGAAACATCACCACGGAGTTCGAACGGGAAACGAATGCCCGCCACTTTACCGTGACCTACAGCCGCGGCCCCGCTCTTTTTATAGCCGAACGTGTTCTGGCAAACTTCATGTTCGTCGGCACATCGTTCCGGCCCGAGGAAAGGAAACTGCCACCCGGCATCAGCCTTTCCTTCTACTGGGAGGGCGACGCCAGCCAGTACAGCAGCGAGATAGCGGGCTACAGGTATGGATGGGATATCCTTTCCCTGGAACAGTGGGACGCACCGTTCGAGATGCACGTAACCAGGAGCCTGCCGGCGAGCTTTCATGCCGGTGTCCACACCCTTACGATAGAAACGATCGACCTGGTTGGAAACGTCACCCGCGGACAGATCGAGGTAGAGATCATCCCGTGGGAGATGGAGCGGGACCTCCTCCTCGTCGACGACTACTTCGGTTCGACTTATCCGGTGCCGGACCTGTCGTTTCCGGCCGAGACAGAACACGACGCATTCTGGACATCGATCTGCTCGAGGGCGTCCGGATTCGACGAGTCTACCGATATCTTCGATACCTACTCATGGTCCAGGGCCCCGTCGATCGACCTGATCGGCAGATATAAAAACATCATCTGGACATACTCGCCCGGAGCGGCCGGCAGATGGAGCCGCGTAGTCGAGTTCACCCCCGAATCGGCGGTGGACATCTCCAGAGATGAAACGCCCAACCTCATATCGATCTTCCTGCAGAAGGGCGGACATGTCTGGACATCCGGCAGGTCCGACCAGGACGCAGGCCTTGCGGCCGTTCTCCAGAACGAGTACCGCATCTTCCCCGTCGATATCCGCTGCGAGATAGCCGGGCCCGGCGGATGCGAGGACAACAGCGGGATCTCCAGCCTTCCCTACCGTGACTACTGCGTCACGGTGATCGACAAGGTGTCCGGTCATTTCAGGACAGACTCCAGGATGCCGTCGAGGATCCTCACGCATCACGACGTGTTGCGGTCGGCGCTGAGGGACGACGATGATCCGGTCACCGCGGGATTGACCGGCCTGCCTGAGACCCTCGCCCTGCGAGACGAGGTAACGGCGGTGGGCTCCTTCTTCTGCACCGATTCGACATGCTCCCCCGGCGGATTTACATACGTCGAGGTATACGACCCCGACTACTGGCTCCTGAGGACTGCCGGCTCTTCGAGGAACTGCTTTCATCCGATCTACAGGATGCGGTCCGCATCAGAGTGGTCCGTCCTCAACGAACAGACGGTAGCTTTCTGGGTGACGCGTTATGAAGATATCGTTCCCGACGCACCGGGCGGCACCGCAGCTCCGAGCGCGCACTTCGGGTTCCCTCTCTGGTACTTCAGGCATGAGTCGGCCGACTCGATCGCCGACGTGATATTTGAGAGGTGGGGGCTATGACGGGAAAATTGAAATACCTGCTGCCGCCCCTGCTCTTCACGGTCCTGGTCATCGCCGGCTGTTCGGGGGAGGATGTCTCTCCCTCGGCGCCGGGCAATCACAAGACGCGGATATCCGATGATGTCGTGATCATCGACGATGATCCTGGGCTCAGGCTTTATGACATCTCTGACGAGACCCTCGTTTTCGAACGGCTCGGGGACCGGACGATCAAAGAAAGGGCCCTTGTCGTCGGAAGTGAGATGGGTGGATATATCCGGCGCGCCCGCAGCGTCGAGGAAGACGGCCGGTTCCTGAGGGTCAAGGCCGAACCCCGCTTTCTCCAGGACGCCGTTATCTCGGGACAAGACGACAGGCGGTTCATGATCGGTCCCGGTTCGGCCGCTTCGATCGAAACAGCCGCGCCAGCCTCCGGGGCAGGCATCAGCCTCGATGGCCTGACCCTCTTCGGAGGCGCAGAGGAAGGCGATCCGTTCGTCTCGATCGAGAGGGGCTATCTCTCCTTCTCTCCCGCGATCGATATCGGTATAGGGTTCTTCGGGCACACGGTCGACAGGTTCGGCATATCGCTCGAGGGAGAACTGGGAATCGATCTCAACATCCGTGCGGAACTGCCGGAGGAGGTCCTGCATTCAGGAGCGATCCAGGTAGCTTCTTTCAAACAGCCCGCGAAGATGAAGATCGGCAATGTGCCGATACCCGTGATAATCGAGCTTGATATCTTCCTCGATTCCGCTGTCGAGGGAAGCCTGACGGAACCTTGCGACGCAGGTTACGCGGGGAGCCATACGATAAGTTCCGGCATATATTACTCGGGGCGGTGGGAGGAAACGGGCGGCGCGCCCGGCCTGGCTTTCGAACTGCCCGAAATGGCCATCGGCCCCCTGAGCGACTGCTCCATCAGGATCACCGTGCGGACAGAGCTGCGAGTCACCTTCTATTCTGCGGACACGGCCGTAATCAGCATCGCGCCGTGGCTGGAGGCGGATTGTGATGTCATTCAGTTCCCCGTCTGGAAATGGCGCCTTACCGGCGGACTGGACATCAAAAGAAGGTTCGCGCCCGGAATTATCGCCCGGCAGCTGCCGGGCTTCGAATCGCAGGCGCTCGCCGGCAGCGTCATCCTCGATTCGGGGCCGTACGAGGCCACTGACTATATCTTCGTTCGAGAGTGGGGAGGCCCGGGCTCAGACAGGAACGGATTCGACCAGCCGCGCGGGATCGCCATCGGCCAGCAGGGGAACCTGTACGTGACCGACCAGAATAACCACAGGGTCGTCATCTTCGACCGTCTGGGCGAATATGTCGGAGAGTGGGGATCTTACGGCTCATCAGCGGGGATGTTCATCTTCCCCGCCGGGGTCGCCGTCGCCTCCGACGGAACCGTCCTTGTCTCCGACTCGGGTAATCACAGGGTGCAGAGATTCACCGCAGACGGATCGTTCCTCGGGCAGTGGGGCGAAGAAGGAACAGGCGAAGGACAGTTCGTCCAGCTCGAAGGTATCGCGGCCGGGCCCGACAGCCTGATGGCCGTATGCGACAGCGGAACGAGCAGCTTCTCGATATACACTCTGGACGGCACATTCGTTGGACGCTTCCCCTCCGTGCTGGCGCGTGGAGCGGCGTTCGACGCGGCATCCGATATCTTCACCGCAGGGTGCAGATCGGGCGGCGTCACAATGACAGACAGATCGGGACAGTTCATTGAAGCGCTTGGGCCCGATCTCTGCGTAACGGACCTCGCCGTCGACGGCACTGGAAAGATCTATCTCCTCGACTACGATCTCGACAGGCTCGATATCCTCGATCCGGCCGGAGATGTAGTATCGACGATCGGATCCTCCGGCGCCGGCCCTGGCGAATTCAACCGTCCGGGGGGCGTAGCGGTCTCGCCCGAGGGATGGATCTATATCGCCGATACGGCGAACAACCGCATACAGGTATTCGCGCCGAAGTGATCCATAAGCGGCAGGCTATTACCTGCTGAATCAATCAGGCATTCTCTTCTTGAATCACCCCGTAACTTTATGGTATAATGCGCCTTGCATACAACAGGGATGTTGGCGGCCGAAGGGGTTTTTAGAACATACATACCGATACTCCCAGGGAAGCACTGAAAGCCGCCTCCACGTATCTTGACTGTCCACACCTCTCGCCAGGAGGAGGCCCCCTTGAAGAACGGTAGACTCATCGCGATCGTCGCGCTTGCCGCGGCGTTTCTTTTTATCTGGCCGCACCAGCAGATACAGAGCGACACGGCCCAGTACGTAAACAACCAGATCGTATACATGGAAGGTATGGTCGAGATCGAGATATTAGGGTCCGGCATTCAGACCTACCCGGTCTCAGGCACCTGGGACATCAGCTGGTCCGACCCGGTGGTCGCTCCTGACGGCCACATCGAGACACTCACCGAGATAGTGGCAATAGATATCCAGACAGACGAGATCATCATGAATGGCCGACCGGGCCTTCCCTCACCCGGCCTTGTGAGAAGCATCTCTCCAGGGATCGATTTCCCGGCCGAGAGCTTCTTCGATGTCTTCGTCGAGGTCGAGATCCCCGGGATCCTTCCCGGTGAGACGCTCCACAACGAACCGGGGCTCCCTCTTGAAGACCTGGAAATCGATTATTTCCCCGAGGGATTCAATACGGCGGGAAATCCGCCGCTGCCGAACCAGGTC
>CAYWGA010000111.1:0-7028 GCA_964457905.1 uncultured bacterium
CCCAAGGGTGTCATGGGCGCGACGAAGAGGCTCGTCGAGATGTACCTGCGAAAGATAGATCCTGATACCGCCTGCAGGTTTATGACCGTAAGGTTCGGCAATGTCATCGGCAGCACTGGAAGCGTCGTTCCTCTTTTTGTGAACCAGATCGGCAGGGGCGGCCCGGTTACGGTGAGCCACCCTGAGGCTACGAGATTTTTTATGACCGTCAAGGAAGCTTCGCTCCTGGTCATACAGGCTTCGGTGTCAGGAAAGGGCGGAGAGACATACATCCTCGATATGGGGGAGGCTCTCAATATCCTGGAGATGGCAAGGGACATCATAATGCTCACGGGGCACGAGCCCGGGACGGAGATACCTATAGAGTTTACCGGACTGAGGGAAGGGGAGAAGCTCCATGAGGTCCTCGTCGGAGAGGACGAGACCCTTGAACCGCCTGCGCCCGGAGAAAAGATCATGATCGCCAGGTCATCCGCGGCAACGGGCGATGCCTTCATGGCCGATGTGGACAAGCTGATCGAAACGGCAAGAATGGGGGACAGAGACGGCGTCCTTCGGCTGATGTCGGAGATCATCCCCGGATTTGGAAATGACCCTGGACAAGGCTCGTGATCAACGGGGGAACGGTGGAGACCAGCTTCGAGACCGACCTTTCGCGTGAAGAAGCCTTCGAGTTCATCTCTGCATTCGAAGGCGCGACATTCTTTCATTCACCCGCATGGCTCGATATCCTCGCGGAATCTTTTCCAAGATTCGAGTGCGGCTGGATCACCGCCCGCGAAAGCGGAAAGCTGTCGGGCCTGATGCCCTATGTGAAGGTGACGAAGGGCCCGGCGTTCATTCTGCACTCACTGCCTTTCGGGACGTACGGCGACCCTCTCGCCGCCAGCCCGGCAATTCGAAATGCTCTCCTCGATGACTTCTTCTCGCTCGCATCCTCTCCGAGGTGCGCCGGTGCGGGAGTCAATCTCATAGGCTTCCGTGAAGAACCGGATCCGCCGCGTGGATGGAAGGTCAGGATGGAGGAATGCCGGGTGATCACCCTCCCTGACTCGATCGATGAATACAGGAGCAGGTTCATGAACCGGAAGCGGCGGCAGCTTTGCAACAGGTGCGAGCGTGAAGGCATCGTCGCGAGAAAACTCGAGGGTAAGAACGACCTCGAGTTCTTCTACGAGGTATATCTGCACGGCTCGACCGGATGGGGAGGGGTGCACCCCTACCATGTGGAATTCTTCGAGAGCCTGATGAGACGGGCAGACGAGGGTGTCTGTTTCTGGGGAGCCTTTATCGGAGATTCGCTTCTGGCGGCGCATGTAGATTTTTATTTTGGACGGACAGCCCAGGCATGGCAGGCCGGAGTCGCGCCGAAGGCGAACGAATATGACGCCGCTGCGTATCTTGTCATGGTCGCTGCCGGTGAAGCTATAGACAGGGGCACCTCGGTCTTCAATCTCGGGAGCAGCAGCGGAGACGCTGGCATGATCTTCTTCAAGGAATCGATGGGCGGCGTTGAATATCTCTATCCTGTTCTGGAAAAAAAGAGGAGATGGCTCGAGTGGCTGAGGAGACGGTAGACAGGGGCCGGTCGAAGATAGCGGAAAACACGGCCGCCCTGGTTGTCGCCGGTGTGCTGCAGATCGTCTTTACCCTCGTTCAGCTCGGGGTCCTGAGCAGGTATCTCGGAGGGGAGCGGTTCGGCCTCTATGTCGCGCTCAGAGGTTTTTCACTCCTTCTGACGACTGTGGTCCTCGTAGGGTTCCCCCAGGTACTTATCCGATACCTTCCATCATTCCAGAAGAGGGGGCGGAGAGGCAGTGCGGCCGCCTGGTATCTTGTCTTCTCGATGGCCGTGATCGTCCTCGGTACGGCCCTGCTCATGACCATGAAAAAATGGACCGGCATCATGCCCGACAGTCTCGCCGCGCCGGAAGATACGGTGAGGTGGATGGTGCTTGCATCGGTCGCTCTCGCTATGAAACTTATTCTCTACGGAGGATTCAGCGGGCTGCGGGAGATGCGGCTGCAGATGATATTCGAAGTCGCCTTCCAGGTGCTTTTCACGGGGCTGATCCTGCTCCGCCTGGGAAGCCTCGACGTAAAGTTTCTCTTTATCGCCCTTTTCGCTCTTAACTCTTTGGTATGGCTGGCCGGAACACCGGCCTATATGAATATTCTTCGGAAGAGCTTCTCAGCCGGTGAAGAAAAGAGAGCGGGGGGGATAGTCCTTCCCTCGCCGGCCGGCTACTGGGGCAGCGCTCTCGCCCTGAGTTACGCCGCACTGGCATTTTCCGATGTGGACAGGTTCGTCATGTCATCCCTGCTGCCGGTGGCGGCGATATCGATCTACCATATCGCCTCGAGGATCAACCAGCTGATCAAGAGGTTCCTCGGGTTTCCGGTGGTCGCGCTGCAGCCCGAACTGACCAGGATATATGAAGAGGGAAGGTGGGACGATCTCTCGGGCCGGATTGGACTCTTTACAAAGGCGAGCGTCATCGCGGCCCTGGCGCTCTCGGCCATCGCGGCGGCAACCGGCGGTGTGATGATACAGCTGATCAGCGGTTCGGGATATGAGGGAGCCTACCGGATACTGCTCGTTCTTCTGCCCACTGTTCCAGCGGCAGCATTCATAGCTCCTCTTACCGCTGCGATGAAGGGCCTTCATTACATGAAATGGGCCGTCGTCTGCGATCTTTCATGGATGATAGTATATTTTGCGGGGCTCTTTATACTGGTGCCTCGTATCGGGCTTATCGGCACAGCGGTATCCCAGGTGGCCGCGTCGTCTGTTCAGGCTCTCACTGCCGTGATACTGTCGCGCAGGGAGAACCTCTATACACGCGGCGGCGGGCCGGCGATGCTGCGGGCACTGGTGGTATCGGTCATATTCGGCGCTGGAGGAGCGGCGGCCTGCGCGGCCTGGGGGCTTCCCGCCGCGGCGGCATGTATCGTGCTTGCTCCTTTTCTCCTGCGTATCGCGGTAAAGAGACTGTCACTGTTCGATTCCGATGAGGCTCATACGTTGGTGGAGCTTCTCCGCGGCAGGCCCGGATCGGGACTTGTCCGCTGGATCCTTTCACTGGAGAGATGATGTCTTCTCGAAAGCTGCTGATGCTCATAAACTTCTTTCCCCCGGCGGGAGGGGGAGGAGTGTACCGTCCTCTGTCGTTCGTCAAGTATCTCTCGAGGATGGGCTGGGATATCACGGTCCTGACACCGAAACCGGGAGAATTCTGGATCAGCGATCCCTCGCTGGAGGAGCAGATACCGGAAGGGGTCCGTGTCGTAAGGACAGGATCGCTTTCGGCCGGCAGGATCCTCGGAAAGATCCGGGGGCGCGGCAAGGGGCAGCCTGCCGGAGCGAGGTCATCAGGAGGATTCGAGGCGATGAGAAAGGCGGGAGAATTTCTTCTCCTGCCCGATACATATATAGGATGGAAACCATTCGCGATAAAAGCGGCCTCCCGGCTCTGCCGGAAGGAAAAATTCGACGTGCTCTATTCTACAAGTCCCCCTGACAGCACCCAGCTGGCGGGGCTCAGGATCTCGTCGAGATTCGGGATCCCGTGGCTCGCTGATTTCAGGGACCCGTGGATATCGCTCTATCTCCGCGACCCCGTTTCACCCGCACACAGGTCGATCCTCGAGGGAATGGAAAGGCGGGTCGCCGAAGGGGCCGGCACGGTCGCTGTCACGACCAGATGGCAAAAGGAAGAACTGGAGCGAAAGATACCTTCGTGCAATGCCGTACGGATACCGAACGGCTACGACGAGGAGGATTTCGCAGGTGAGTCGGCAGGGCCGGGGAGCAGCCCCCTTACGATCACGCATTGCGGTATGCTTACACTGGGCCGCAGGTCAAACATATTTCTCGAGGGCCTGGCCCGATTTTTCGAGTCGGTTCCCGGAGCGAAAGGCGATGTGAGGGTGGACTTCATCGGGGCGAGGGAGTCGGCCAACGAACGTATCGACGGGTCCGGCCTTGTGGGGGCGGTTACCTTCGAGGACAACATGCCTCATGCCGGATGTGTCGAGCGGGAAAGAAAGAGCCACGCGCTTCTGCTGATAAAACATGCCGATGAGAAATACAACGGGCTGATACCGGGCAAACTTTACGAGTATATCGGCGCGAGAAGGCCGATCCTCGCCCTTGCGCCTGACGGGGAGGCGGCTGATATCATCACCGGCCTCGGGAGGGGCGAGGTCGCCGGGCCAGGTGACGCGGGAGCCGTCGCCGCCGCTCTGGAACGGATATACTCGGCATATAAAAAGGGTACGCTCGATACGGCATATGACCTTTCGCCAAAGCCGGAGTTCTCCAGAAGAGAGGCCGCCGAGGCGCTTTCCCGCGAACTCGGTCAATTGGCCCGCAAAGGGGAGAAATCATGACGCGGGATCCCGTCAACAGGATCGATATAGCGATCATAGCGGCTTGTGTCGCCCTTTTTGCAGCGGCGAGCCTTCCGATAGCAGGGTCCATGACGGATGATACATTCATACACATGCAGTATGCCCGCAACCTTGCCGAGACGGGAGAGCTCTCCTTCAACAGGGGGGACCCCTCATACGGAGCGACGAGTCCTCTCTGGGTGGGCATGCTTGCCCTCGTCTATCTCGCGGGAGGGGAGCTGGCTACATGGATCCGTATATTCTCGTGGGCGGCGGGCGCTCTCTCTGTACTGGTCATCTACTTCTTTGTCCTGAAGCTTGACGGCAGGCGGCTCGTGGCGGGCGCCGCAGCCGCGGTGCTGGCCTGCGAGGCCTGGCTGCTCAGGTGGAGCTCCACAGGGATGGAATCCTCATTCTCGCTGCTCGCCGTTCTCGTCTGCCTCTTCGCAGCCTTAACGGCGACGCGCTCCACGGGAAGGAGCGCCCTCTTCGGGCTGCTCCTCTTTCTCGCCTGCCTGGCAAGGCCCGAGGCGGGGCTGATGGTCCCGGCGGCATTCGTGTCCTTCCTGGTCGCAGAGCGGTCGACTCCTTTGGGGAGGCGGTTCACCTGGCTACCGGTCTTTGCCGTACTGATGGCGGCCTGGCTCCTCGTGATCCGCGCGCATACCGGCACATTCCTGCCCCTGACCGCAGGAGCAAAGCAGGGCAGGCCCGCTTTCGGTATGGAGATGCTCACATCGGCTCTCGTTCCCCTGAAGATCATCGGGGCGACCCTCCTTCTTCCTGCGATCGCGGCTGTGATCTTTATCGTCCTAGGGATATTCCGCGACAGGACCCTTCTCGAGGAAAGGGGTGGTCTTTCGCGCGGGGGTCTTCTTCTCCTGCTCCTCTGGGTATTCCTTCTTCCGGCTGTCTACGTGATATTTGATTTCCATGTATTGTCCAGATATCTCCTCCCTGTCCTTCCCGCGATTATCGCAGTCGGGTTCGCAGGAACGGGAAGGCTCCTTCACTCGTCGAGTATGAAGACAACGCGTATCCTGATAGTGATACTCGCCGCCGTGACGGTGATCCAGAGCCTCACCTTTTATTTCACCGTGGCTGTGCGCCCGACGAAGGAGTTCTCGAAAGGGCTCAGCGAAGTCCTCGTACCGATGGGGAACTGGCTGGCGGAGAACTCGCCGCCGGGCTCGGTCGTCGCCTCCCCCGACATCGGCGCGATAGGGTATTTCTCTCAGAGGGAAGTGCTCGACCTCGGGGGCCTGGTCACGCCGGAGATCAATGATATGAGGCGCAGGATCGATGTCGAGAGGATCATCGATGAGGGGCTTTATCTCGATCTCGGAGCCGATTACCTCGTGGACCGCCACCGGGAGCCGCGCCGTTTCGACGGCGCCGTGATCAGGGGGATCAGGTTCACCGCTCTGAGAGAGGGTGTCGTATCGAACCTCGGGATCCGCAAGCCGGATCCGGTGACATACACGCTCTACAGGCTCGATCCCGACGGGGAGGTGTCGGAATGAGGATGGAGGACCTGCCCGAGCCCGTTATACCCGAAGGTATCCCCGCGGACAGGATGCCGAGCCTGCTCGAGAACTGGTTTCTCGGCACGAAGGCGAAGAGGTGGCTCAGCAGAAGGCGTTTTGTGACCGTTACAGGGATGCTCCCCGAGGGAAAGGGGCGGAGGGCTCTCGATGTCGGATGTGGATGGGGCTATAATCTGTTCCTGCTCGGACTTCGCGGATATGATCCGTACGGGATCGACATCGTGCAGGACGATTTTACAGCCGCTTCGATGATCGCCCGGGCGAACGGCCCGGAAGCGGGACTCTGCGGCGCCGACATGAGCGGGCTTCCTTTCCGCGACGGCACCTTCACCGCGGTGACCGCCGTAGAGACCTTCGAGCATGTCTTTCACCCGGACCGCCCCGCGGCCGTCCGGGAGACGATGCGGGTACTCGAGCCGGGAGGCGTCCTCGTCCTGTCTACCCCGAACTATTACTCGCTGGTCGAAAGCGGCAAGCGTGTCGTTACCCGCCTGCCCTTCCTCAAGAAGGCTCTTCCCGGGATGTGCTATCCCGTAGGGGATATCGGGCGGGGAGAATACCATCCGTACAGCTATCACAGGCCCTCTCCGGCCGGTGAGATCCGCTTCCTCCTGGAGGGGGAAGGGTTCGAGGTGACAGCGGTTAAAAGGATCATCTTTGTCCTGAAGAACGCTCCCGATTCCCTCTTCCCCGTGGCGAGGGGGATGGAGTGGATGATGGAGCATCTGCCTCCGGTCAATCTCCTCGCATCGACTCTCGTGGTAAGGGCCGTCAGGCCCCTTCAATAGACCTCTCGTTTTTGCCCGTGGTAAGGGGTGGGAGAGAGGGGAAAAAGGAAGCCTTTCCAAACTTTTTTTGAGCGACGCCCGTAACTCCTTATAAATCAATCATATAAAATGCGACAAGATATGGTCTGCCGGGAGATTTTCGCTTGACACTGTGGGGCGTAGTGGGATAAAGTGGGTCGAAATGGAGAGGTTAGTCCCCGAAATGTTTAAATAGTCACTGCCGGCACCAACCGATATTTCCGGCCGTGAGGTGGGACGGGGAAGGGCCTCTGAAAGGCCGGAGATGCAGAACTTTCTTGGA
>CAYWGA010000112.1:0-7004 GCA_964457905.1 uncultured bacterium
AAGTCGGACTTTGACTCTATCGTCAGGGACAACGGGATCGATACGATATATCACCTCGCCGCTCTTCTCTCGGCCGTCGCCGAGGAGAAACCTCAGATGGCCTGGGAGATCAACATGGAGGGGCTCGTAAACGCCCTCGAGGTCTCCAAGGAAAACAGCTGCAGCCTCTTCGTGCCCAGCTCGATCGGTGCGTTCGGGCCGGATACTCCGCTTGACAACACGCCGCAGGACACAATAATGAGGCCCCATTCGATGTATGGTGTGACGAAGGTCTCCGGCGAGCTTCTCTGCGACTACTACAATATGAGGTTCGGAGTAGACACACGCGGAGTCAGGTTTCCAGGCATCATCTCGAGCAAGACGCTTCCCGGCGGAGGTACGACCGACTACGCGGTAGAGATCTATTACCACGCTATCCTGTACGGCAGCTACACATGCTGCCTAAAGGCGGGGACATCGCTCGACATGATGTATATGCCCGACGCAATAAAGGCGTCGATCGATCTCATGGAAGCGGACCCCGCGAGCCTGAAGCACAGGAACGCGTTCAATGTCACCGCGATGCATTTTGACCCCGAAGTCATCTCGGCTGAGATCAGGAAACACATTCCCGAGTTCACGATGGATTACGAGATAGATGAGGTCCGGCAGGCGATCGCGGAGTCATGGCCCAATTATATGGATGATTCGGCCGCCAGGAAAGAATGGGGCTGGCTGCCTGAATACGATCTCGACAGGATGACTGTTGATATGCTCAAGGACCTGGGAGAGAGGTACGGCAGGGGAGAGCTCGAACTCTAGGGACGCAAAGGAAAGGCGAGGAGAGGAAGATGTACAGTATAAAGGAAGATCTTCAGAAGACCCTGAAGGAGATCAGGGAAGCAGGGCTGTACAAGGAAGAGAGGATCATCGTTACCGAGCAGCGAGCCGATATTAAGGTAAGCACCGGCGAAGAGGTCCTCAACTTCTGCGCGAACAACTATCTCGGGCTCGCTAACAATCCAGATATAATCGCCGCCGCGAAGGCCTCTATGGATACTCACGGTTTCGGCATGTCATCGGTACGTTTCATCTGCGGCACACAGGATATCCACAAGGAACTCGAGGGCAAGATCGCCGAGTTCTTCCAGACCGACGATGCTATACTGTACGCAGCCTGTTTTGACGCCAACGGCGGGCTGTTCGAGGTCCTTCTCTCGGCCGATGACGCGATAATAAGCGATGCTTTGAACCACGCCTCGATCATTGATGGCGTCAGGCTCTGCAAGGCGAAGAGGTACCGCTACAAGAACAACGATATGGAAGATCTTCGCGTTCAACTCGAGGCTGCGAAGGCAGACGGCGCCGGCAGGATCATGATCGCTACTGACGGAGTTTTCTCCATGGACGGGATAATCGCCCAGATAGACAAGATATGCGACCTGGCCGACGAATACGGCGCTCTGGTCATGGTCGATGACTGCCACGCAACGGGCTTCTTCGGCCCTACTGGAAGGGGAAGCGTAGAGTACTGCGGCGCGCTCGGAAGGGTCGATGTGATCACTTCAACTCTCGGCAAGGCGATGGGCGGTGCCTCAGGCGGCTTCACAACGGGAAGAAAAGAGATCATCGAGCTGCTCAGACAGCGCTCGAGGCCGTACCTCTTCTCGAATACCCTCGCTCCGGCCCTCACGGCGGCCGCGATAAAAACATTCGATATGCTTTCCAAGCCGAGCCCGATGCTCGAGACACTGGTCGAAAACACGAAGTATTTCAGGGAGAAGATGACAGAGGCCGGATTCGATATTATTCCCGGCAGCCATCCTATAGTCCCCGTGATGCTCGGAGAGGCGCAACTCTCCCAGGATATGGCCAACAAACTCCTCGAAGAGGGGATATATGTGATCGGATTCTTCTTCCCGGTGGTCCCGAAGGGGAAGGCGCGGATAAGGGTCCAGATCTCGGCGGCCCATTCACGCGAGCATCTGGATAAATGTATAAATGCGTTTACTAAAGTTGGAAAAGAACTTGGAGTGATTACTTAAAGCACTTTATCAGGAGGTTCCGATGACGCTGGACCTGGTTACAAGACTTATCCCCTGGCTCGGTATTGCGGGGCTGGCCTTCTCTATCGGCGCGTATTTCAATATGAAGCGTTATCCCGCCGGTGACGAGCTGATGCAGAAGATAGCCGACAAGATACATGACGGCGCTTTCGTGTTCCTCAAGAGGGAATACCAGATCATTTTCATATTCATTGTGATCGTGTTCGCCGCCCTGACATTTACTCCGGGGCTGGGAATATATACCGCGATCGCATTCCTGGTCGGGGCTCTCTGTTCGATGGGAGCCGGTGTACTAGGTATGGAAGCGGCGACGAGGGCGGCTGTGCGAGCCACGCAGGGCGCCAAAGACGGCGGAATCGGGAGGGCGCTTACGATCGCTTTCGGCGGCGGTTCTGTCATGGGAATGGCCGTGGCCGCTCTCGGAGTGGTCGGACTCGGATTCTACTTTCTCTTCACAAAGGACCCGAGGATCATCAACGGTTTCGCGATGGGCGCCAGCTCGATCGCCCTTTTCGCCAGGGTCGGCGGCGGTGTCTTCACAAAGAGCGCTGATGTCGGGGCGGATCTGGTCGGCAAGATCGAGGCCGGTATTCCTGAGGACGATCCGAGGAATCCCGGCGTTATTGCTGACAACGTAGGCGACAATGTTGGTGATACGGCTGGAATGGGCGCCGATCTCTTCGAGAGTTATGTAGGAAGTGTAGTCGCCACTATGGCTATCGGAGCGACATACATCGCTACCGAGGTTACCGGCAGAATGACTTTCCCTCTCGTATTGATAGCAATCGGACTCGTTGCATCGGTAATAGGTATACTTTCGCTGTCCGCCCTGAAGAAGGCGGGGCCGCAGAACGCGCTGCGGTACAGCTTCTACCTTGCGGCCGTACTGTTTATTATCGGAGCATGGTTTGCCTCTAAATGGGTACTAGGAGTAGTCGAGCCGTTCTGGGCAGTCCTTGCCGGTATAGTCGCCGGTGCACTCATAGGTGTCGAAAGTGAATACTTCACATCGGGACCGCCCGTTAAGAAGGTGGCCGAGGCCAGTGAGACCGGTCCGGCAACGAATATCATTACAGGAATGGCGATCGGATACGAGAGCGTCATCCTTCCGGTGATCACACTCGCCGGTGCGATGTATATCGCCTATACATACGGCGGAGGCCTCTACGGCATCGCCATCTCAGCGGTCGGAATGCTTTCCACCATCGGCATCGTGATGTCGACAGATTCATACGGACCGATCGCCGATAACGCCGGCGGTATCGCCGAGATGTCAGGGGCCGGTCCCGAGATCAGGAAGATCACGGACAAGCTCGACTCGATCGGCAACACCACCGCGGCTGTCGGCAAGGGCTTCGCGATCGGATCTGCCGCGTTAACGGCACTTGCCCTTTTCAGCGCCTACCAGAAGACGGTCGGCATCGAGAGCATCAACCTGATGAATATCAAGACCGTGATCGGGCTCCTGCTCGGCGCGATGATGCCGTTCGTCATCGCATCGATGACAATGAAGGGAGTCGGCAGGGCCGCCAACATGATGGTGATCGAGATCAGGAGGCAGTTCCGCGAGATCAAGGGGCTGATGGAAGGCACGGCAGAGCCGGATACAGACACCTGCGTGGATATCGTCACCAGGTCGGCGCTTCGTGAGATGATCCTTCCCGGATGCATCGCCGTGGTGGCTCCTATCGTTATCGGGCTACTGCTCGGCGCTGAGGCTCTCGGTGGATTCCTCGCCGGCGCGACGGCGACCGGTGTCCTTACCGGTATCTACATGGCAAACGCAGGCGGCACCTGGGACAACGCCAAGAAGTATATCGAGGAGGGCAACCTCGGCGGCAAGGGGACCGACACACACGCCGCGGCGGTCGTTGGCGACACCGTTGGCGATCCCTTGAAGGATACTTCCGGCCCGAGCATGAACATCCTCATCAAGCTTATGGCTGTAGTGTCGCTCGTATTCGCGCCGCTGTTCATGTAGGAAGCGAACAAAATGAAGAACAGAGCGGGCTCCCGAAAACGGGAGCCCGTTTTTATTTTCTGTCTTTCTGTATTTACACCGCTGCACCTCTGGCATAGACTCATATCTCGTTCATCGGTTATCACTAAAAAACCGGAGGTGGCTGTGGATTTCACGATAGGCATCCTGGGACTTCCCAACGTCGGGAAATCGACACTGCTGAACGCGCTTTCCCATGCAGGGGCGGAGGCTTCGAACTATCCCTTCTGCACTATCGAATGCAACCGGGGAGTCGTCGAGGTACCGGATGCCAGACTGATGAAGCTCGCAGGTATCCTTGAGCCGAAAGAACTAATACCTTCAAGTATCATATATGTAGACATTGCCGGTCTCGTAGAAGGAGCCAGTAGAGGAGAGGGGCTCGGCAACAAGTTCCTTCACCATGTACGGGAAGCGACTATCCTCGCCCACGTTCTTCGCTGTTTCGAGGATTCGGACGTATCTCATGTCTTCGGTGATGTTGATCCGGCGCGTGACGCCGGCATCGTGGAGACGGAGCTCTTTCTTTCCGATCTGGAGAGAGTGACTTCCTGGCTATCAAAGGAAAGGGTCAGGTCGAGGGCCCTCAAAAAGGGAGAGAGGGTAGACCTCGATTTTCTAGAATCCGTAAAGGAGAAGATCGCGGCGGGAGAGAAGATAGCGCGCGAGAGCGTATCGGCCCGGAACATCGAGCTTTTCGACAGTCTTCAGCTCCTATCTTCGAAACCGGTGATATACGTGCTGAACTCCGGTGAGGATGATGACAAGGAAGGATGCAGTAAAGCAGTAGGACTCTTCGGAGAGGAAAAAGCCATATCGATCTCGGCCCGCCTGGAGAAGGAGCTTTCCGAACTTCCGGAGGAGGACCGTGCGGAGTTCATGGAGGAGATGGGAGTCACCGATGAGGCGCGTGACAGGTTCGTTGAAAAGTGCCACGCGCTGCTCGGGATGATCAGATATTATACGGCGGCACACGGCAAGCTGCAGGCATGGTCGATCCCTCAGGGAACGAAAGCGCCGGCTGCCGCGGGAAGAATCCATACCGACATGGAAAAGGGATTCATAAGGGCCAGGGTGATGAGCTACGACGACCTTGTCGAGCACGGCTCTGAATCCGAGGTGCAGCATCACGGATATCTACGAACCGAGGGGCACGAGTATGTTATCAGGGACGGGGACGTCATCGAGTATATGTTCAACAGGTGAGTCATGACAGGTAGAGGGCACGAGACACTTGAGCACACGGCGGACATGGGCCTTCGCGGCTGGGGCGGTTCTCCGGCCGAGGCCTTCGAGGAGACGGCGCTGGCGATGTTCGAGCTGATGATCGACAGGAAGGGCGCTCCTTCAGAGATAAAATATTCCCTCTCTATAGGTGGAAGGGATCTGACGGACCTTCTCATAGAATTCCTGAATGAACTGCTTTCACTCGCTGATATTGAGGATGCCGCCTTCGTGACTGTCAGCATAGAAAGGCTCCAGGGAGAGGGAAAGGAATGGGATCTCGACGTGGTCATCGGAGGCATCCCACGCGCCAGATGTCGGAAGCGCCTTCTGACAGAAGTCAAGGCGGCGACCTGGTATGGCGCTTCGGTGAACCATGAAACGGATGGTCGTTGGGTGGCCGGATGCGTGGTGGACCTGTGAAGGTCGAAGTCGAAAAGATAAGTGAGTTCCTCTGGGAGATCCCCCGCTCCGGTGAGATGCTGGTACCGGGACGCATCTACGCCGACGATGATTCCATGGCATTTTTACGAAAGGAGAGCGCCACTAATCAGTGGGACGCTCTGTCACAGGTGCGCAATGTCGCATGTCTTCCAGGAATCACGGGCGCTTCCATGGCCATGGCGGACATACATCCAGGCTACGGCTTCCCGATCGGCGGTGTCGCCGCCTTCGATCCAGGCGAGGGTGTCGTCAGCATAGCCGGTGTGGGATTTGATATAAATTGCGGGGTTCGTTCGATGGTGATCGATCTGACGAAAGAACGGATCGAACTCAACCGGGAAAGGGTAGCCGAAGAACTGTTCAATTCGGTGCCGGCCGGAATGGGATCGACCGGAGCGTTCAGGCTCTCTGTATCCGAGATAGACAGGCTCCTGACGGAGGGAGCTTCCTTCTCTCTGGCACGGGGATATGGTGTGGAGGAGGACCTCGAATATGTCGAGGAGGGAGGGGTCGTCATCGGAGCTGATCCAGCGGCGGTCAGCCCGAGAGCTAAGGAGCGTCAGCTCAAGCAGGTCGGAACACTCGGCTCCGGCAACCATTACCTCGAGGTGCAATATGTCGACGAGATCTTTGACGAAGCGGCGGCCTCGGCGTTCGGGCTCGTTCAGGACGGTGTCGTAGTCAGTATCCATACGGGAAGCAGGGCGCTCGGTCATCAGATCGGAACAGATTACCAGAGCGTGCTAAGGAAAGCATCGCAGAGATACAGTATTCCCCTGCCGGAGAGTGAGCTGATAGCGGCCCCGATCCAGAGCCCTGAAGGAAAGCGGTATATCTCGGCAGTGAGGGCAGGGATTAACTGCGCGTTCGCCAACAGGCAGGCGATCTCGGGACTGGTGCGCGACGCGTTCAAGAGACTCTTCAGGTTGAGCGACAGGGAGATCAGGACCTTATACGAAGTGGGTCACAATAACCTGAAGATGGAGACGCATGATACACCCGAGGGACGCCGGAACCTTCTCGTTCACAGAAAAGGCGCGACAAGGGCCTTTGCCGCAGGGCGCGAAGAGGTGCCGGAGAGGTACCGCGGGGTCGGGCAGCCCGTGCTCGTAGGCGGAACGATGGGGACCTCCTCCTATATCCTGGTCGGGACCGAACAGGGTATGTCAGATACATTCGGAAGCGCGGTTCACGGAGCGGGGAGAGTAAAATCGAGGAAGAAGGCTCTCAGGGATTACCGCGGAGAAGATGTGATCAGCGACCTTGAAAGTTCCGGGATCCTCATCCGTACG
>CAYWGA010000113.1:0-6836 GCA_964457905.1 uncultured bacterium
GAAGGCGGCAGGACTGTCGGCGCCGGTGTCGTGACCGAAATCGTAGAATAGCGGGTTGGAGGTACGCCCGGTGGATGGTCAGAACATAAGGATCAAGTTAAAAGCATTTGAGCATTCAATGCTGGACCGATGCGCCGAGGAGATAGTAAGGACTGCGCGGAGGACTGGTTCGGAAGTTTCCGGACCGATCCCCCTTCCGACGAAACGGACAGTCTATACCGTTCTCCGCTCGCCGCATGTAAACAAGAAGTCGCGGGAACAGTTCGAGATAAGGGTGCACAAAAGGCTGATATGGATAACTAACGTTACTCCTAAGGCCGTCGATGCGCTCCAGAAGCTCGATCTCCCCGCCGGCGTTGATATCGAGATCAAAGTCTGATTCGGAGGATGAGATGATAGGGTTGATCGGCAGGAAAATCGGGATGAGCCAGGTCTTCGACGAGAAAGGGACAGTAATCCCTGTGTCGGTGATCGAGGCGGGCCCGTGTCCTATTGTGCAGATCAAGACCGAGAAGACTGACGGCTATAACGCGGTCCAGATCGCGTTCACAGAAGTCAGGCAGACTCGTTCCAACCTGCCAAAAATGGGACATTTCCGGAAAGCCGGACTTCCGCCTTACCGTTACGTCCAGGAATTCAGGGTGGACGATCCATCCGCCTTCGAACCCGGCCAGCTGATCGACGTAAGCATCTTCGCGGATGCCGCTACCGTCGATGTTACCGGCAAGTCGAAAGGTAAAGGGTTCCAGGGCGTTGTGAAGCGCTATGGATTCGGAGGCGGCAAGGCCTCCCATGGTGTTAACAAGGTGCACAGGGCGGGCGGTTCGATCGGAATGGCGGCCTGGCCGGCTCGCGTCTTCAAGGGGACGAAAATGCCTGGCCGTATGGGTAACGTCAATGAACATGTAAAGAACCTCAAGGTCGTCGAAATCGACACTGAAAACAACCTCCTGCTCGTCAGGGGCGCGGTGCCAGGTGCGAGGAATGCTATCCTCCGGCTGACATCCCCGTCCGCGAAGCAGGACTGAGTATGAGGAAAAGTGATGGCAAGCGCGAATCTATATGATTTCAACGGTGACCTGAAGGGCAAGGTAGACCTTCCCGAATCGCTCTTCGGCGGTCCCGTGAACAAGTCTGTTCTGTACGATGCGGTACGCATGTACGAGGCCAACAAGCGAATCGGATCTGCCAACGCCAAGGAGCGCGGCGAGATCAGTTTCAGCAACGCCAAGCCTTATAGGCAGAAGGGCACCGGCCGTGCGAGAGCGGGAAGACGTTCGTCTCCCATCTGGCGTGGCGGCGGAGTCGTCTTCCCTCCGAAGCCGAGGGATTACGGCTGGACGTTGCCCAAGAAGGTCAAGAGACTCGCTCTCAAGTCGGCTCTGGCCGACAAGGGCGGCGCTGAAGGAGTAGTAGTCGTAGAGACCGTCTCGATGGATGAGCCGAAGACCAAGATCTTCAACGGATTCCTCGAGGCTGCCGGACTGTCGGGCAGGAAAGTGCTCTTCGTTACGGCCGGGTTCGACGAGAACATCTTCAGGTCAGCCAGGAATCTCAAGGGTGTCGACTTCATACTCGCAAGTGATATGAACGCGCTCCAGATCCTGAAGGCCGACACGCTGCTCTTCACAAAGGACGCACTGGCAAAGGTCGAGGAGGTGTTCGCGTAATGATCGATATACGTAAGATCATCTTCAAGCCCGTGATCACTGAGCAGTCAGCGATCATGAAGGCGGCGGACAACAAGTTCGTTTTCGAGGTCGATCCCAGGGCGAACAAGAGAGAGATCAAGGAAGCGGTAGAGAAGATCTTCGGAGTTACTGTCATGCAGGTCCGTACGGCTATCCTGCGCGGCAAGACGAAGACGACGTTCATGAGGGCCGGCCGGTTCACCGGCAGGCGCTCCGACCGCAAGAAGGCCTACGTAACGTTGGCCAAGGGTGAGAATATCGATATTTTCGACCAGGTATAACTCACCTCGTTGTATAGCCCCTCCCACGGGGCTGCTAAGAGAATAGTGAGGGCTTCCCGCCGGGCGGGGAGTGAAAAAGGGAAAAAGAAAGACAAGGAACCGATCGATGGCTCTTAAGAAGTTTAAACCGACGACGTCAACGCTGCGTTACAAGACGGTTACAGATTACTCCGGCCTTACAAAGAAAGCTCCGGAGAAATCGCTTATCGAACCGATCAATAAGACCGGCGGACGAAACAACCTGGGACGCATCACGATGCGCCGGAAGGGTGGGGGCCACAAGCGCCGCTACCGCAGGATCGATTTCAAGCGCGACAAGCACGGTGTTCCCGCGAAGGTCGCCTCGATAGAGTACGATCCTAACCGTTCGGCTTTCATCTCACTGCTGCACTACGCGGACGGAGAGAAACGCTACATTCTGGCGGTTCACGGGATGAAGGAAGGTGACTCGGTCATATCGGGTCCCGATACCGACATCCATCCGGGGAACTCCCTGCCGCTGGAGAAGATTCCGACGGGTGTATTCGTGCACAATGTCGAGATGATCGCGGGTAAAGGCGGGCAGATGGTGCGCAGCGCCGGCTCGTACGCACAGCTCATGGCCAAGGAAGGCAATCTCGTATCCCTGCGGCTTCCCAGCGGTGAGATCCGCCAGGTCCGCAAGGAGTGTTATGCCACACTCGGCCAGGTGAGCAACATAGATCACGAGAACGTTACGATCGGAAAAGCAGGCAGATCCCGCTGGCTCGGCAAAAGGCCGAAGGTCAGGGGCGTTGCCATGAACCCGGTCGATCATCCCCATGGCGGCGGCGAGGGCCGTACGAGCGGCGGCGGGCATCCAGTGAGCCCGTGGGGCCTGCCGACCAAGGGGTACAAGACCAGGGGCAAGAAGGCCTCCGACAAGTACATCGTTCACAGGCGCAAGAAGAAGAGGTAATAGATGGCCAGATCATTGAAAAAAGGTCCCTTTCTCGATTACAAGCTTCTCCGCAAGATCGAGAGGATGAACGAAACTGGCGAGAAGAGGGTCATCAAGACCTGGGCCAGGCGATCGACCATTTCTCCCGAGTTCGTGGGTCACACACTGGCGGTCCACAGCGGGAACAAGTTCGTTCCCGTGTTCATCACGGAGAACATGGTGGGGCACAAGGTCGGCGAGTTCGTGTCGACCAGGACCTATCGGGGACATACGAGCAAAGTAAAGAGAAAGCAGTAAGCAGATAAACGGAGGTAGGCGGAGATGGAAGCACGCGCAAAAGCGCGGAGCGTAAGGGTCTCAGCGAGGAAGGCGAGAATAGTCGCCGATCTCGTGAGGGGACAGTCGGTCGAAAAGGCTATCGAGACTTTGAAGTTCTCGAGCAAGGCCGTTGCGCGTCCGATTGAAAAGGTCGTCGTTTCGGCCATGCACAACCTGGCCGGGCAGTTCGAGCATCCGATCGAGCCCGCCGAGATGAATATCAAGGAGATATTCGTAAACGAGGGCAGGACAATGTACCGCATCAGGCCGAGAGCTCAGGGGCGCGCCTACCGAATCCGTAAGCGCAGCAGCAGTATTACCGTGATCGTCGACTACAAAGGCGAACTCGAGGCCGGAAAGTAAGAAGGAAAGACGAGGAGGATATCTTGGGTCAGAAGACAAATCCCGTCGGATTGAGGCTCGGAATCAACCGGTCGTGGGACAGTAAGTGGTTTACATCGAAACATACAGCCGAATGGCTGGAGGAAGATCTCAAGCTGAGGCGCTACATCAAGAAGCGTCTGGCGCGGGCGGGCGTGTCGAAGATCGAGGTGGAGCGCCGCGGCGACAAGGTCAAGATCCATATCTATACGGCCAGGCCCGGTATGGTCATCGGACGAAAAGGCGCCGAAGTGGATTTCCTCAGTGAGGAGCTGGCCCACCTCACCGACAAGGAAGTCAATATCGATATCAAGGAAGTAAAGAAGCCCGAGCTCAACGCGCAGCTCGTGGCCGAACATATCGCTGGCCAGCTCGAGCAGAGGGTTTCCTTCAGGCGGGCAATGAAGAAGGCGATCGGTTCGGCGATGAGGATGGGAGCTCTCGGGATAAAGGTGAAGTGTTCGGGAAGGCTCGGCGGAGCTGAGATGTCGAGATCGGAAGGGTACATGGATGGTCGCGTGCCTCTACACACCCTCCGCGCCGAAATCGATTACGCCAGAGCTACTGCTTTTACAACATACGGAACGGTCGGCGTTAAGATCTGGATCTACCTTGGAGAGATCTTCCCCAAGGATTTCAAGCGCCAGCTGGCCGAGAGTGCGATAGACGATTCCGCGAAGGATCGTCGCTGAACGAGAGAGGTTATTGAGCCATGTTGATGCCGAAACGTACAAAATTCCGCAAGCAGCAGCGGGGTCGGATGCGAGGCGCAGCCTACCGCGGTTCGAAGATCAGCTTCGGCGAGTACGGTCTGCAGGCCGAGGCGCCCGGCTGGATCACGAACAGGCAGATAGAAGCTGCCCGTGTCGCGATCATGCGTCACATCAAGAGACAGGGAAAGCTGTGGATCCGCATCTTCCCCGACAAACCTGTCACCGTAAAGCCCGCGGAGACGAGAATGGGCAAGGGCAAAGGTTCCCCCGAGTTCTGGGTAGCGGTCGTAAAGCCAGGCCGTATCATGTTCGAGCTCGCGGGTGTTGAACAGAGTGAAGCAAAGAGAGCGATGGAGCTGGCCTCCGCGAAACTTCCCATCAAGGTGAAGTTCGTTCGCCGTGTCGCAACGGGAAAGGTCGCCGGCTAGACAACCGGATGGATTAAGAGATGAAATCTGTAGAACTGAAAGAATTGACACTGGATGAGCTGATCGGCCGTGAAGAGGAACTGACCGAAGAGCTGACGCGCCTGCGTATACAGCTCTCGATCAAGCGCCTTGACAATCCCCTCCAGGTGAGGGTCGTCAGGCGTGACCTCGCAAGGGTGAAGACGATTATCACCGAGAAGACGGCGGCTGAAGAGGGCAATTAGGAAGGCTGATAGCCTCCCGTAGCGCCCTGTAAAATGAGGAGTTGAAATGGAAGAAAGAAAGCCCAGAAAAGATCTTGTTGGGCGGGTAGTGAGCGACAAGATGGACAGGACCGTGACGATATCCATCGAGCGCACTTTCCAGCACCCGATGTACAAGAAGATCGTCAAGAAGACGTCGAAGATCTGGGCGCACGACGCTGAGAACGAATGCAAGACCGGAGACAAGGTAAGGGTCATGTCGACAAGGCCGCTCAGCAAACTGAAGCGCTGGCGCGTAGTCGAGATCCTTAAGAGGGCACAGTAGGAGACGACGATGATCAAGATGCAGACAAATCTGGCTGTCGCCGACAACTCTGGAGCCAAGAGCATCAGGTGCATCAAGGTTCTCGGAGGTTCGAGAAGGCGCTACGCATCCATCGGGGATATTATCAGCGCTTCTGTCAGGGTAGCGATGCCGGGTGGAACCGTCAAGAAGGGCGAAGTTGTCAAGTGCGTCATCGTGCGCACCAAGAAGGAAGTCAGGCGGAAGGACGGATCTTATATTAGATTCGACCAGAATGCCGCTGTAGTTATTAACGAACAGAAAGAGCCAGTCGGGACGAGGATCTTCGGCCCGGTGGCGAGGGAGCTAAGAGAGAAGAAGTTCATGAAGATCGTCTCTCTGGCACCCGAGGTTATCTGAATACCGGGCGGAAACTCGAATGAAGATAAAGAAAAACGATAGTGTAAAAGTGATCGCGGGAAACGCGAAAGGTAGCGAGGGAAAGGTCCTCAAGGTCTATCCCGACAAGAATCGTGTCATCGTCGAAAAGATCAATATGATCAAGCGGCACACGAGGCAGACGAGCCAGGCCGACCAGGGCGGCATCGTTGAGAAGGAAGCGCCGATAAACGCCTCCAACGTAATTCTCATATGCCCGAAGTGCAGCAAGCCGACGAGAACGGTGCACAAGAGCCTTGCCGACGGCCGCAAGGTCCGCAGCTGCAAGAAGTGCAATGAGACGCTGAGCGACGAGGATTAACGTTAACCGATCTAAACGGTGAGAGAGATGGCTGAAAACAAACCGAATGTCAGGCGGCTATACGAAGAGAAGGCCGTTCCCGAAATGATGAAGAAGTTCGGGTACAAGAATATCATGCAGGTCCCGCGTTTCGAGAAGATCGTGATCAACATGGGCGTCGGAGAGGCCCAGAATGACGCGAAGCTCCTCGAAGCTGCCGTCAAGGACATGACGGCGATCACGGGGCAGGCCCCGGTCGTGTCCAGGGCGCGCAAATCAATAGCGGGCTTCAAGCTCCGCGAAGGGGTTCCCGTGGGCTGCTTCGTTACTCTCAGGGGAGAGCGCATGTGGGAGTTCTTCGACAGGCTCGTCAACGTAGCGGTTCCTCGTATCAGGGATTTCCGCGGACTGAGCCAGAAGAGTTTCGACGGACGTGGTAACTACTCGTTCGGCGTCAGGGAGCAGATCATATTCCCCGAGATCGACTATGACAAGATCCTGAAGATCCTGGGAATGGATATTACGATTGTAACAAGTGCCGGTTCTGACGAAGAGGCCAGGGAGCTGATAACGCTCCTCGGTATGCCTCTACGTAAGAACTGATCTAAGGAGGCTTCGTGGCCAAGAAGTGTTTGATAGCGAAAGCTAAGAAGGCGCCCAAGTTCAAGGTCCGCGCCTACAACAGGTGCGGCCGTTGCGGGCGTCCGAGAGCGTACATCAGGAGATACGGAATCTGCCGCATATGCTTCAGGGAGCTGGCCCTAGATGGCAAGATCCCCGGCGTAACCAAGGCAAGCTGGTAGTGCCGTTGTATTGAAACAGACGAGGTGAATGAAGAGATGATGACCGATCCCATTGCTGACATGCTGACCCGGATCAG
>CAYWGA010000114.1:0-6802 GCA_964457905.1 uncultured bacterium
ATGGGGAGCGATCAAGAGTCTGTACACAGAATAGCGCTCTTGCTCGATTTAAAATGACAGACAGAAGGGGCCGGGAAATCCCGGCCCCTTTTTATATCCTGTCACTGTGGGACGAAGTATTACTTCTTGCCTCATGATTCTTCGATAAGCGCCACTGTCGCGCCGGCAAGCGCGGCCGCGTTCTTCGAACCGGCCTCGAATCCGGTGACGATACCCATGAATTTCCCGAACTTGAAGACCTTGACCGTCCCTCTGTAAGGCGCTTCTCCTTCAGCCACCGCGAACTTCGACGTCCCGGCTGAGGCTTGCCCGATGGTCGCCCCGAGCTCACCGGTGTACCAGCCGAAAAGATCTTCAGCGGCCTTGTTCGATTCGAGAGGGAACAGATATAGCTTTCCCTTCTTCTCGCCAAAGAGGTATTCACCCGTGAATGCCGGCGGGAACTTCCCGCTTCCCATCACCCCTTCGCTGACATAGGTGATGCTCTTTTTGATGAATCCGCCGCGAGGGAACAGCCCGGTCTCTTTCGGCTCGCCCCCTTCATCGGGGATCCTTTCCGCCACGATACCGGCGAATGTCTTCATCGCCGCGGCGCTCTCCTCGCCCTCGTCATATGCGTAGACATTCACGTAGAAGCGTCCCTTCCAGAAGTGGATCGAATACTCGTCACCAAAGGCCTCGTTTCCGAAATCGAGGTACGCGCCCTCGGGGGACCGGAACTGCGAGTAGATCCCGAAAGTCATAAGGGAATTGCCGTGTTCGTATATCTCGACCTTGATCTCGAGTTCCGAGGCGTTCAGATAGTGCTGCGCCGCCACTTCGTGGAATTCATACATCAGGAATGTCTCGGCCTGGCCGTTTATATACTCCCAGAGGTTATCCGCGGTATAAAAGAGTGCTTCCCCGTCCATCTTCCAGCCATCGAGGTCCTTTTCCGCTGGCAGAAGCCCTGCCGGCGTGACCTCCCCCGCATACGATGACAGCGATACGAGAAGCAGGGCCATTGCGACCAATATTGAGCGTTTCAATGCTTCACCACCTTGTTAAATCCGGAGCAATCCTGTATATTATAGTCCTCGGGGCGAGCTTTCGCCTCATAATTCTGTTTTCAGGCACTGTTCATGGAGATCAGATGGGTTTTATACAGAGGCTGCTGGGGCTGGAGACGAAACCGGGAGAGCCCGAGCCCCTGCCCGATAAGATATTCGAAGAGACGGTCAAGGGCCCTGAAATACCCACGTTCGTTCTCTTCTTCAACAACTGGTGCTCGGGCTGCCAGGTGATGCACGGCCTGATCAACGAGATCGGCCCGGACTATCTCGGCAGAGCGCAGTTCTACAAGATGGATGTTACAAAAAGTCCCAGGGCTGTGACGGCCATGGAGATCAGGAGTGTTCCGGTGCTTGCCGCATTCACACCCGATGGAGCCGCAGACAGGACTGTGGGGCTGATTGACATAACGGAACTTCGAAACTGGATTGAAAGCCACCTTCCCGGTGCGGAAGGAGCCCCAGGGCGCACAATATCCGAAACCGACGAGGACAGGGGGTAAATGAAATGAGATCGTTTACAAAGATGGCAGCAGTTCTTCTGCTGGTCGCCGCACTGTCGGTGCCCGCAGCCGCCCAGAACAGTCCCACAATAGCCCAGGACGGCAACGTCTTTCTGAAAGCAACGGTCGGAGGGAGCTATCCTTTCATGGAGAACCTCAACACCGAGCTCAAGACCCAGGGAAGATGCGAACTCTCCACCGGAGTGAGTTTCAGCATGTCTATCGGAAGGGCCTTTTCCCAGCACAAGTGGGGCCTCGAGCTGTGGTTCGACTTCACGCGATATCAGAGCTTCAAGTATGAGAACGCCTACGAGGACTTCGAGGGTGACATGACTCATTACAACTTCATGCTTGTGGGCAAGAGGAACCTCTGGCCCTCCAACAATATATTCCGTCCCTATATCGGCGCGGGATTCGGGTACGGCTACACGAACATCGCCAGGGCCGGCGGCAAGATCGACGGCCTCCAGGCGATGCTTCTCATGCAGTTCGAGTCGAGGATCAAGGACAACCTCACGATGTTCCTCGAGAGTACTTTCCTGACGACTCTCGACAGGTCGAAGTACGATTCATCGTTCCTCGAGAGCTCGGCATATGACGCCATCCAGGACAGCAACGGCGATCCTCTCGAAGAGAGGTTCTCCTCCGTCGACCTGAGGATCGGTATCCAGGCCTGGCTCAAGCCACCTTCCAAGTACGGCGATATGTAGAATCGGCGGACTGCGATGCGAACCGTCATACCGGTCATTTCCATCCTTTTCTGTGCGCTGTGCCTTTGCGCCTGCACAGGCGACAGCCGCTCGCAGTCGAAGAAGCCGGTCGGCGGATGTTCCGCGGACACGATCTCCCTTGGAACATATACCGAACCTGCCTGTGAAGACGCGATGTCTCCGGTCAGGGTCTCGATACTCTCCGTCGAAAATGCCGGCGAGGAGACTTACAGAGCTGCCGCAGCGGAACTCGTCAGGCTCCTCGATACCCTGGGGGTCGATATCTGCTCCGCGCCCCGTCTCGTCATAATCACTGACGGACCTTGCTGGCCGCGGTACCGTATCGATCTAAGGCTGGAGAAAGGCGCCGAGAAGGTATTTCCAGAGATAAGATCCGCGCTCGAAAGCGGAACGCTGGCAGGGGAAAGCCCCTCTGAAGTCAGGCCGGACGGATACGGCCTCTTCTTTGTCCAGGCGGGGGTCGGCTCTACAGATCGCTGGACCCTGTGGTACGGCCGTCCGCGTCAGTGAGCCAGTCGGGCATCTTCGCCGGCCTGAACTTCGCCCCATAGACAAGATCATCCCCGAGCACCAGGGCCCTTCTCATCCATGGGATATTGACGGCCGTCGCCGCGACGGACCTGTGAAAGAGATTGTGCGGCTTGGACCAGGGGCAGACTGTCTGGCAGATAGAGCATGAGCACCCTGTCTTCCCCCAGTAGAGCAGGCATGCCTCGGGGTTCAGCTTCCACTTGCGGACACCCCTGACCTCGATCATATCCCCCTTCGGGATCGCCCCGGATGGACAGCATATCGCGCACTTCTGGCATTTCGAACAGAAATCAGTCATCCCGAGATCAACCGGGCTGTCATAGGCAAGAGGCATATCGGTAGTGATCGTCACCAGCCTGAAATTAGCCCCAAGGCTGCGGCTGACAACATACCCGCACCTTGCGAGCTCCCCTATCCCCGAATCCACCGCGATGGGAACGCAGAGGACGAGATAGTTCCTCAGGTGATGAGCCCTCGCCTTCCAGCCCAGAGCCCTTATAAACCTGGCTATCTGTACCGAGACAAGGGCGGAGAGTGCGTAGATCCTGCCTACCTCGAAATCGACCGCCCGGGTCGACCCTGTCGCGGTCATATCCTTCTCCTGCTTGAAAGCAAGTGATATGGCCGTAGGATGGTCGAGTCTTATCGGGTCACCGTACAGCTTCCCCTGGTAGTCTTCCGGGATACCGCGGAAAAAGGGCGGGTTTATGTATTCCTCGCGGAAGAAGGGTCTCGACCCTTTGTTAGAGTAGACCCACTCCGGCTTCAGCGGCCCTATGCGCACGTCATCGGCGCCAAGCAGCCGGCAGAACGTCTTTATTTTCTCAGCGGCGCTTTCGGGGTCCCATTCTATCTTCGTCGATTCAGGGGTCCCGTCGACCATGTCAGGAATAGCAAGGGCGGCGGGCGGCATGAAGTTCGCGTCGTAGATTGCGCGGGCGAGCTGATCGACATCACTCCCGCCTTCCATCTTCGACAGGATGAATTTCGACAGGATAGTGTCCACTTCAGCGAGGTCGGGATTGCGCCTGTGATATTCGATCTCCTCGGGGCTTCCGGGCAGAAGCGCCTCTCTCGAGAAGACTGTATCCCTCTCATCGAACCTCGAAATCTCGCCTGTGATCTCGTATCCGGGCCCGTCAGACATGCCGATTCTCCTGTCGATTCAGTAACTTTATTAAGCATAAGGGATTCCGGGTGTCCGGACCAATAATTATTTTCTTTTTTTTCATTTCTTTACGGTTGAATTTTTCCGGTATTTCGGTTAGGTTTCTATGGCTATGTTTCAACCTCTGATATTTGCAGCAGTGCACTCAATACATTCAGAAAAGCGGGAGGAACCCTGATATGGAGATGCTTCTGTCCGGAAACGAGGCTCTCGCGCGCGGCGTGTACGAGTACGGAGGCGAATTCGCCTCCGCTTACCCGGGAACGCCGAGCACCGAGATACTCCAGACTATCGCAAGATTCTTCAAGGACGACGTTTACGCCGAATGGGCGATAAACGAGAAAGTCGCCCTCGAGGTCGCCGTCGGAGCCAGCTGGGGAGGGGCCAGATCGATCGCCGTGATGAAGCATGTCGGCGTCAATGTCGCGGCCGACCCGCTCATGTCGCTGACCTACACCGGCGTCAATGCGGGCATGATCCTCGTAAGCGCCGACGATCCGAGCCTACACTCATCCCAGAACGAGCAGGACAACCGTTATTATGGCAAGTTCGCCTCTATACCGGTCCTCGAACCGTCCGACAGCCAGGAAGCGAAGGATTTCGTCAAGCCGTCGTTCGAGATAAGCGAGCAGTTCGACACTCCGGTTCTTCTCAGGATCACGACACGCATCTCGCATTCAAAAGGCATCGTCAATATCGGTGAGCGCGAAACGGCCGAGAACAAAGGCTTCGAGCGCAATATCGCGAAATACGTCATGATGCCCGCATACGCCTCGGTGCGCCACAAGGTCGTCATAGACAGGCTCGAAGCACTCAAGGAGTATGCGGAGACAACCGACCTGAACAAGATCGAGATGAACGACACTGAAGTCGGCATCATCACGGGCAGCATCTCGTACCAACACGTCAAGGAAGCGATGCCCAACGCGAGCGTCCTCAAGCTCGGCATGGGGTATCCCCTCCCGATGAAGAAGATCGCCAGCTTCGCCGCCGAGGTGAAGAACCTCTTCGTCGTCGAGGAACTCGAACCGTTCTACGAGGAGCAGATCAAGGCCGCAGGGATCAAGGTCGAGGGAAAGAAATACTTCTCGAACCACCTCGAGCTCAACGTCGACCGCGTCCGCGATGGTTTCATCGAGGCGGGCCTTCTCGACGCTTCGGTCAAGTCCTCGACCGCCGCCGCCAAACCGGAAGAGGTTCTTCCAAGGCCGCCTGTACTCTGCTCGGGATGCCCGCACAGGGGCATGGTCGTGGCGATGAAAAAGCTCAAACTCTACACGAATGGCGATATCGGCTGCTACACCCTCGGAGCGGTCCCTCCGCTGAGCCAGATCGACACCTGCCTCTGCATGGGCGCATCGATCGGCCACACCTTCGGGATCGAGAAGGCGGGCAAATCGGACGGCAAGTTCGTCTCCTTCATCGGGGACAGTACCTTCCTTCACAGCGGCATCACATCGCTTGCCTCAGTCGTCTACAACAAGGGCACCACGACGAATATCATCGTCGATAACAGGATCACCGCGATGACGGGCGGCCAGGACAATCCCGCGACATCGAAGACGCTGATGGGAGATCCTACCAACGCTGTCGACCTCAAGGCTCTCTGCAGGGCCGTCGGAGTGGAGCATGTCCGCGAAGTAGATCCGTACGATCTCGAGGAGACGCTCACCGCGCTCAAGGAAGAAACGGAGCGCGACGCCTGCTCCGTCATCATCACGAACAGGCCGTGCATGCTCTTCCCTTCGAAGATCAAGGACGCGCCTTATACGGTAATAACTGAGAAGTGCATCGCCTGCGGGCTGTGCTTCGGTGTCGGCTGCCCCTCGATCGCCGCGAGCGACGAGAAGAACGACAAGGGCAAGCCGAAATCAGAGATAGACACCCTTACATGCACAGGCTGCACCATATGTGCGCAGGTCTGCCCGTCGGGTGCAATCGTCCCGCTCGAGCAGTAGCGACAGGGCCAGGGAAAGGAGTTGCACGAAAAATGAAAAACGGAATCACCAGCGTACTTATCGTCGGTGTCGGAGGGCAGGGCGTCCTGCTCGCCAGCGAGATCCTGTGCGAAGTGGCCAAGGTAATGGGACTGGACGCGAAGAAAAGCGAGGTCCACGGCATGTCACAGCGCGGCGGAGTAGTGACAAGTCACGTCCGTTTCGGCGAGAAGGTCTATTCGCCCCTGATCCCCTCGGGCGAATCCGATGTCATCCTCGCCTTCGAGCTGTCAGAAGGACTCAGATGGGTCCACGAGCTCGCCGAGGGCGGCACATTCATCATGAACAATCACAAGCTTGTCCCGCCTATCACCGCTACAGGGAAGTTCTCCTATCCCGAAGACGTGATGGGCAGGATAAAGGCCCGAGTTCCGGAAGCGAGGCTCATCGAGGCGACTGATATAGCCAAGGGCCTCGGCAATCCGCGCCTGGTAAATACGATCCTCCTCGGTGTCATGTCGCAGTCCATCGATCTTGCGGAGGACACATGGCTCGAGGTAATCGAAAGAATGGCCCCCAAGGGCACCGGCGAACTGAACAAGAAAGCGTTTCTGGCTGGGCGGACAGCATAAATGCGTTTTGGACTCTCCCCTCTGTGATAACAAAACAGGGCGACCCGCATGGGTCGCCCTTCTAATATCCTCTACAATATTTTGATCTGTCTTATTTCACGGCCTTCTTCAGCACTTTCACGAGCTGCTCTGCTCCCGCGGCCACCTCATCGCAGACCCCTTCGCCGATCATCATCGAAACGGGTTGGATACCGATCATGATCGCGTCTCCGGTCCATTCATCCTTGAGAAACTTGATCATATAGTGAAGC
>CAYWGA010000115.1:0-3884 GCA_964457905.1 uncultured bacterium
GATTTTCTGGAATAGTAAAGCTTGCCGCCATCTGGAGAAATGGAGACGCCGGAACTCAGATCGGCCGCGAGCGCTATCTCTTCACCGTTCGCTTCCCGATGAACGAGGTCTACATCCCGGTAATCACGTCCCCGGTTCGAGAGGTAGTAAAGCCCTCCTTCGCCGTCAGGTACAGGGGAGTAGTTGAAGAACCCGTCTCCGGCCTCCTTCGACCCTTCCCGACCCGGCACTATCCTGCCCGTCCGTTCTTTAGATTCTGTGTAGACGTGATCTTTCCAGGAGTTGTACAGGTCCCCTTCGGATATACCGAGTACCTCCTTGCTTGCTCCGCCGAAACCGGTGCGCCATAGCTTTCCATGAGCGGCAGTGAGCATCCCGATCTTATCCTCGCCATAGTTGGCGGCGATATACCTGACAAGGGAGTACCCCTGATTGTACAGCAGTTCTGCGTCGGCTGAGCTCTTCCCGAAGACTCCCATCTGGTCGAGGGTCAGGAGCCTGTCATCGAGAGACGCCATTCGAAGGACCATGTCCCTGTGAGAATCCCATATATCGTACCTCGCACCACGCGCCTGGTACTGGGCGATTCCCTCGGCAAACCAGTTGGGTACCGATTCGCCGGACAGGGGCAGAGAACCTGTGAAATTGGGATATCCCGTTATGACGTCGGGGCGCTTTTCTTTCTCGAAATTGAACGCCTGGAGATAAATAGCCGGCATCCAGCGAGGCATCTTCATCGAGGACTGAAGAGATACCATATGAGTAAATTCGTGTGTGATGACGTTTCTCAGCCAGTCGGCATTTCCCCTGAGGTGAAAATCGACGTCATCCGTATCAATGTCTATCCTGTTGAGATAGTAATATGCCGCCCCCTCGGGGAGTCCGGCCCTGTCGGTGATGTGTATGTGCACCTTGTCGGGCCTGTAGTCATAAAGTGTAGTGATCGGGAGATATATATCCTCGACGATACGGGCGATCTCGAACGCGCTCGCCTCGACACCCTCATGAAAATGAACGGAGAAATGCTCCGTGTCTATCGTCTTCCAGTCGAGTTCGGAGTGGTTCCACGCCGAGACACCACCAGCCGCCAGGAGAGCCGACAGCAGGATCAGGAACGATTTCGCAATGCGTTTACCGGGAAACCCCATAAAACACTCCTCCAGCTGAAGTAAGGTCATCCGGCAGGGGTCCGGTAAATATAGCACACGGTGAAGCCCCTTCCCAACGGTTAAGGCTTCACCGTGCAGTTTTTTAACGTTTTTCGGACCCCGCGGTGGCCCTTATCTGCGGTCTATGTTCCTCAGGTACTTGTACAGCTCGGTATCAGTCGTGAGGATGACCCTGTTGTTCTCTCCGAATGTTGTCTTATAGACATCAAGAGTCTTGAGGAAGGAGTAGAACTCGGGGTCCTGGTTGTAGGCGTCGGCGTAGATCTTCGTAGCCCGCGCGTCAGCTTCTCCCCGGATAGTCTCGGACTTCCTGTAAGCCTCGGAGTATATCCTGTTGAGTTCCTTGTCCTTCATACCGACGATCTCGGCATTCTTTCCCTCGCCCTCACTACGGTACTTCGAGGCAATCCTCTGGCGTTCGGAGATCATACGCTCGTAGACCTTCTTGCGAACGTCTTCTATATAGTTGAGCCTCTTGACCTGGACGTCGAGGAGCTCTATTCCGTACTGTGGGACCAGTTCGGAAGCGCGCTCGAGGATCATCTTCGTGAGCTGCTCCCTGCCGATCTCGACGATCTCTAATATCGTCTCGATCTCTTCGCCTTCGCCGCCGCTGATAGCGTCGTCTTCAGGGACCTCCTCGCGCTGTTCGATTATTGTGTTGGAGTTCCTGACGACCTCTACCAGGACAAAACTGGAGACTATATCCCTCGAAGCGGAATCGATGATATCGTCCAGCCTCGAGTGAACGCCTCTTATGTTCCCTACCGATGTATAGAAACGCAGGGGATCGACGATCTTCCACCTGGCCGTGGTATCGAGCCAGATATACTTCTTGTCGGCCGTCGGTATCTGGTCGGCCGATGAATCCCAGTTAAGGATCCTCTTCTCGAACCTGTGCAGAGCCTGGATCATCGGGATCTTGAAGTGAAGACCCGCGTCCTTGATCGCTCCCCCGACAGGTTTGCCGAACTGTGTAATGATCGCCTGCTCGGACTCATCGAGCTTGTAGAACGAATTAGTGATCAGTATGAAAAGCAGAACCAGTACTACAAGACCGCCTACTCTCTTTCCTGTAAGCATCACTGACCACCACCCTTCGTATCCTTGCCGACATCGAGATGCGGCAATATCGACTTCTGGTTCTCGTCGATTATGATGAGTTCCTTGATCTTGGGAAGTATCTCGTTCATCGTTTCCAGGTAAAGCCTGCGCCTCGTAACATCCGGCGCTTTCCGGTACTGCTTGTAGACCTGGTTGAAGAGTGCGACGTCGCCCTCGGACCTGTTGACCCTCTGGACTGCGTAACCCTCGGCATCGGCGATCATCTGCTCCGCCTCACCTTTTGCCTTGGGGATCCTCTTGTTGTAGTCCTCCCACGCGACGTTGATCATCTTCTCCTTGTCCTGCTTGGCCCTGTTGACCTCGTTGAAGGCCGGCTTGACAGGCTCCGGAGGATTAACGTCCTGCAGCTTGACCGTAACGATCTGAACTCCTGACTCGAATCCATCGAGCAGTTCCTGAAGGCCGATCTCGACCTCCTTGGCGATCTCGATCCTGCCCAGTGTAAGCACGTCGGTCACGGCCCTGTCTCCAACGACCCTTCGTACTACAGCCTCGGACATCGCCCTGAGTGTCTCCTGCGGGTCCCTGATCTTGAACAGGAATTGATATGGATCCTTGACCTTGTACTGTACGATCCACTCCACCTCGGCGACGTTGAGGTCGCCTGTCAGCATGAGAGATTCCTCGAGATATTTCTTGGTGCTGTACTGTGTCCTGACGCCGGCCTTCAGGGTACGGAATCCGAATTCCTGCTTGAAGACCTTCTTGACCTTTACCTTTCGGACACTTTCGACCCCCAGAGGGATCTTGAGGTGCAGCCCCGGTTCGGTGCTGCGCACAAACTTTCCGAATCTCTGGATCACGCCTACCTCGTCGGCTCCGACTGAATACAGTCCGGACGCGACCAGGATCACGAGTATAACGATATACACAACGTTCCTGATCTTGCTTCCGCCGACGTTGTAGGACTGATCTCCTACCTGTACCTTCATTCTGTACCCCCTTGGGGATTATCCGGCCCTCATGCCTGCATTCAACGTGAGTACAGCCGCCGGTCCCGGTTTATTCAAATGATTATTACTTATGAGACGTTAAGTCAGATTTCAGGGAAGCGTCAATAGATATCTCCCGCCGGCCGGTACTGATACCTCGCGCGGCAGGTCCCTTCGCTCGACACCATGCACGGCCCGTGCGGTTTTCGCGGCGTGCAGCCGGTCCCGAAGAGCGGGCACTGTTCGGGTTCCGATTCGCCGAGGATGACTTCATGACATATACAGCCGGGCTTTACATCCTCAGCATCCGGAGAGGGTACGAGACCAAACTTTTTAACGGCATCGGCGCCGGAAAAGGCGGCTCTCAGCGACATGCCCGACATGGGGATAGGTCCTATTCCCCTCCAGCTCGATGTCCCCTCCTCGAAGACCTCTGCTATGAGCTGCTTTGCACGAGTGTTTCCATCCTCCGAGACGACCCTCTTGTAAAGGTTCAGGACAGAGAAAGGCGGACCTGCCAGTATCATCTCCGTCAGTTCGATGATACCCCGGAGTATATCTACAGGTTCGAAACCGGAGATCACCGCGGGCACATTGTACTTCTCTTCCAGGATAGAATACCCTTTTCGGCCAAGGACCGTACTGACATGGCCCGGCA
>CAYWGA010000115.1:3984-6582 GCA_964457905.1 uncultured bacterium
TCATTCATTGTTATCAGGAGGATCCGCGCTCCCTGTCATGCCCGCCCGATAGACCTGTTTGATCAGTTCGAGCGTTTCCAGGGCTTCCGCGGGATCGAGCTTCTCTATCGCGTAACCGGTATGGATCAGGATGTAATCCCCTATCTCCGCCCCAGCTATCAGATCGAGGCGCACTTCCTTTCGGATGCCCCCCGCTTCAGCGACGGCCTGATTTCCATCGATCGTCTTTATCTCCATCGGAATCGCAAGGCACATCAGCCGTTCCTGCTTTCAGATATGAGGTTTTCTATCCAGCCGGTCCATGCTTCGATACCATTTCCGGTCCTGCATGAGAGTTCGATGATGTCGATAGCCGGATTGATATCGGCAGCTTCCTGCCTGGCTTTTCCGAGATCAAAATCTACCATCTCCAGCAGGTCGATCTTGTTGAGGATCAGCAGGCGGGATTCACTGAACATGAGAGGGTATTTCTTCGGTTTGTCGTCCCCCTCGGTAATACTGAGGAGCATGACCCTGGCGTCGACGCCGAGGTCGAACTCAGCGGGACATACGAGATTGCCGACATTCTCTATCAGAAGGAGGTCGATACTGTCCAGATCGAACTGATGCAGCGCTGAATGTATCATCGATGCGTCAAGATGACAGACTCCCCCGGTCTGGATCTGGTGGACCTTGATTCCAAGCGCTCCGACTCTCTCAGCGTCTCTGGTAGTCTGCAGATCCCCCTCAATAACAGCGATCCTGTATTTGTCCGTCAGCATCGGTATTGATTTTACAAGAAGGGAAGTCTTGCCGGCACCGGGAGCGCTCATGATGTTAAGGGAAAAGACGCCGTGCGAACGCAGCATCTCGCGGTTCTCGGCCGCGATCTCCCTGTTCCTGTCCCTGAGGTCCTCTCCTACATTTATCTGGTGCATCATGTACCTTCCTCGTCCAGTAGAATATAATCTACTTCCATCTCTCTGCCAGCGATAATATCCACTCTGCCCGATTCGCATTTAGGGCACCTGAATACCAGTTCCTCCGGGCTGAACTCATGCGAGCATTCGGCGCATTTTCCCATCAGATCGACCCTGACATATTCGAGTCTGGCACCCTCTGCCCTCGTTCCCTTTGAAAGGATCTCGAAGGCAAATTCGAGGGAATCATAGCTGATGCCCGCCATTTCTCCTATCCGCAGGTGTATGACGTCTACTTTTTCGGCACCCTCGCGGGCGGCTGTTTTTTCGACAATATCGAGGAGGTTGCGCATGACGGATACTTCATGCATCCCTGTTCTTCCTCTCCGACAGTTCGATAGAGATCCGGGGCGTATCTTTTCCCAGTATGAGAGCTTCCACCTCATCGGCGAGAGGTTCCAGCACCGCCTCCACCTTTCCAGTGCAGTCCTCGCACAGTGTCTTCATATCATCGCCCTGTATCGCGAAGATCGTCACTTCCTCCGGCATATGCAGCCCCAGCTGCCTGCCAAGCTCCAGTGCTGTGACGATATCGATGTCATGACATGACGAGAGTCTCGGTGTGATCTGAAGGTCGTCTATCCTGAGGCGGAATACTGTTCCCGGGATCTCTTCGTTAAGCAGGATAGCATCGATCAGGAAGGCCCTGTCGAACCCACCGAGTCCTTCCATCAGGTTCATGCCGGCAGCGTCCATCTCGACTACGGATACATCATCCGTATCGAACCTTCCAGCTAGAAGGCGGGCTACATATACTCCGGCGCCGTCGTCACTGAGGACGGTATTGCCAAGTCCGATTATCACTGTTTTCATCGGATCCGCTACCTCGATACCTCATTGAGTATCTCGCCGTCGAGATCGCGTATCTCGACTTTCAGAGGCATCTGTCCGGGAAGACTGTGCGTCGCGCAGCTGAAGCACGGATCGTACAGACGGAACGCCATCTCGACCATGTTGAGCAGCCCTTCGGTGATCTCTCCACCCGGCTTTATAAGGTTCTGGGCGGCCTTCTTGACTGCCATATTGATCGAGGCATTGTTGTTCGTCGTTCCGACGATAAGGTTTGCCTTCGTCACGATACCGTTCTCGTCCGTCCAGTAGTGATGCGTCAGCGTACCTCGCGGCGCCTCGACGATTCCCACTCCCTCGGTAGGAGTAGTTGACGGAATGATCCTCACATTAGGATCGGTGATCTCGGGATCATTGATGAGCTCCTGCATCCTCTCGGCAGCGTATACCATCTCCACGAGACGGGCCCAGTGGTTGACCATCAGCTTGTGGCAGGGCTTTCCGCCGACTGTATCGAACATCTTCTCGTACTCGGCCTGCGCTATCGGAGTCGCCATACCATCGGCTGCGTTGAGCCTCGGAAGCGGATTGGCCTGGTAGAGCGAAGTGTCCGCACCCTCGACGAAGCCCATCCATCCCCTGTTCTTGATGTAGGGGAACTTCAGGTATGACCAGTCCTCTACGTGCTCGGCGATATGGTCCAGGTAATCGGGCTCTGAGTATCTGAAGAGCTCCTTGCCTTCGACGTCTACGACACGTACCTGGCCCTCATAGAAGTTGACCTTGTTGTTCTCATCGACCAGGCCCATGTAGTTTGTGATCTGCTCGAAGACTCCGCCCATGATGAGGT
>CAYWGA010000116.1:0-6329 GCA_964457905.1 uncultured bacterium
CGGGCAACGTCGCGATCGTAAGCCAGAGCGGCGGGATACTCGTCGACCAGATGGTCAAGTTCGCCGGGCAGGGGGTCGGGCTCTCGAGAGCGGTGAGTATCGGAAATAAAGCCGGTGTCGGGGAAATCGAGCTCCTCAAGTATCTCGCCCGTGACGATATGACCGACGTGATCGCCTTCTACATCGAAGGGTTCGGCCCGGGAGAGGGCCGCGAGTTCGTCACCGCGGCGAGCAGGAGTCCCAAGCCGGTGATAGTCATGAAGGCCGGCAAGAGTCAGGCCGGCAGCAGGGCCGTGTCGAGTCATACCGCCTCCATCGCCGGGGACTATGCCGTATTCTCTTCGGTGATGCGTCAGTTCGGTATCGTCGAGGCGAAGGATGAATACGAGATGGTCTCCTTCTGCGAAGCGTTGAGCTGCTACCCGAGAGGCATCGATGGCAGGGTAGGCATTGTCACGGCAAGCGGTGGACATGGCGCCGTGGCGGTAGACACCTGTGATGCGTCGGGCCTTATCGTGCCGGAATTCTCTGAAGAGATACAGGCGAAGATACGCGGGCGTCTCTCTGACAGTGTCCAGCCTATCGCCTCGCTGGGCAACCCGATCGATCTTACAGGCAGCGCGAAGGATGATGACTTTGTTGTGGCGGCCAGCGAACTGAGCAGGCTTTCAGACATCGACTGCATCATCATGCTTCTGCTTCCATATATTCCCGAGGTCACCTCCGATGTTGGATCGCGGCTCAGCCAGGTCTACCAGGAGGAAGGCAAGCCGATCGTGGCCTACGTGCCGCACGTGGAGAAATACAGGATGATCATCGAGGGCTTCCAACTCAACCGGGTTCCCGTCTCGCATTCTATCGAGGGAGCGGTCCTGATGGTCGAGGCGATGAAGAGGTGCAATCAATGCTGAATGAAACCGCAGCCGCTATTCTGGAAGAATCGAAGAAGTACGGCTGGGTCCTCGAGCCGGACGCGAAACGCCTTTTCGCCGAAGCAGGTTTCGATGTACCCCGGTTTGAATGGGTACGGACCGAAGAGGAATCTGTATCGACCGGTGAGAGCATCGGCTGGCCGGTCGTAGCAAAGGTCGTCTCCCCGGACGTCATTCACAAGTCGGATGCCGGGGGAGTGGCCGTGGGCATAGCGGGTCCCGACGCGATGAGGGAGGTCTTCGGCCGATTCAGCGCTATAGATGGATTCGCCGGGGTCCTCGTCGAAGAGATGCTTCCAGGGATAGAGCTTATCGTAGGAGGAAAGATCGATGAGCAGTTCGGCGCTGTGATCCTGGCTGGTATCGGGGGCGTCGGCGTCGAGATATACAAGGACACGGCGATAAGGATGGCGCCGGTCGCGGAGGATAAGGTCGAGTCGATGATAGACGACCTGACAGCGAGCGCCATACTGCGCGGCTACCGCGGATCGGCCGGCATAAATATCGGTGAATTCAAGAAGCTGATAGCCGCTTTCTCGACCCTGATGGTCGAGATGGCCGGTGAGGTCGAATCGGTCGATCTCAACCCCGTGCTCTGCACAGAGGAAAGATGTGTGATCGCGGACGCGAGAATAATCCTGAAAAAAAGTGACAATTGACGTTGACAAGGCAAATGGAAGCGGTTTAGGCTCCCTTCAGGTAATAAGGTAAGCAACTCGTCTCTAAGCCTGTCACACGACAGAAAGAAGGAGGGATAAGATGGCAGAGACTTTCGTTTACGCCTCGAGGATCAAGGATCTGGCCAAGAAGAGCGGTCTCAGGATGAGTGGAGACGCGGCTGAGGCACTGAATGCTCAGATCGCCGAGATGGTCAAAGCCGCCGCCGAGAGGGCGAAGGGCAACAAGCGCAAGACTATCTACCCATTCGATTTCTAGAGCCTGTTAGCCAGTATTGAAATCAAGGGGCGGCCGTCAGTCGGTCGCCCTTTCTCTATGTGGGGCTATAGACGGTTCCCCGGCATGAACCCCGACAGCATATGCAGCTGCCAGAGATCCCTGCTGCTCCAGCGCAGAAGCGGGTGAAGGGCGAGTTTGCCCGTCACTCCTATACGGCCCTCGAGGTAGCTCAGTTCCCTGAACATATCCTCGACATCCGGGTCGGGCGGCGGTTCGAAGCCGTTCTCTCTCATCAGCAGGATACCCTTGGCCCTTATAGAGAGCTCCAGGTGCAGTCTGAGGTAGCAGAGCATATCGGCGACTATCTCCCCGGTGAAGGTGTTTTTGAGGGAGATAAGATACTCGCCGACCGGTGTGCCGGCGATATCGCCTGAAGTGATCATCTCGAGCATCTGCTGGTCGGAATCGAATCCGATTCCCAGCCACTTGCGAAGTGAACGTTCGCTCTGGCGGAACACCACGATCATTATCACAGGAACCCCGACGAGGAGCGCGAGGGCAGATACGAGGGGGGAGATGAAGAAATGATTGAAGAGCGAATGGATTAGTACAGCAATCAGAAATGCGGGCAGAAGAGCTGCGGCCGATATCCTGCCGCGCATCTCTGTAGCCGTATGGGCGAGAACGCCGAATATAGCCGTCGAGGTGCCGTGCATCAGCGCCGGGCCGAATCCTCGGACGATGGCGAAGGCTACTCCGTATCCGGTCATCGTATTGAGGTAGTAGATATTCTCAATTATCGCGAAGCCCGCGCCTATGGCGAAGCCGTGTATCGCCGTATCGACCATGAATCCTGTCCTGCGCCTTGCCAGGAGCCATATGATCCAGATACCTTTCAGAGCCTCCTCGAGCACCGGAGCGACATATCTCGAGTAGTAAGCGACCTCGAGGCCTGTAGCAGGCTTCAGCTGTCTTGTCAGGAAAAAAGCCGCGATCGCCGCGACGAATCCGGCGGCGAGGCTTGCCGCGACATGCCTGAAGCGGACGAGCTTGAAGGAGTCCATCGCCTTGAGGACGAGCAGAAAGACGAGGACAGGGATGATGGCTATAAGATAGTTCAACTTGCAATACCCCAGTCGTTTATCTCAATATCTTCAAGGAAAGCATCAACTCTTCTCTCGGGTCGCGACCCTCCTCGAAAGCGAATGCGTAGCCTGCCGAGAAGGTCGTCTGCAGCGATGAGAAGAATACGATCTTCAGGTTGAGCTGGGCTCCGGCATTGGCTACCTGGACACCATCGTAGTCCGCGTCGACGTTGGTCGCTATCGCCGATCCGAAGAAAGCGAGGCTGGCCCAGTTACCGTACAACGACGGCCATCCCAATGATGAGAACCTTAGCGGAGGAAGGGTCCACTCGATCATTCCCTTGAGGTAGTTCGTGCCGCCAATCTCGTTCAGTTCGACTCCGGGGAAGGCGTAGAACTCCCTGTACCTGTTTACACCCTTGTGGTCGACCCAGTTGTTTCCGAACCCGCCGAAGAAGAAGTACGAGTTCGATTCCTTCCTGTCACCGAACGAAACACCTCCCGATGTCCTCAACCATATCGATGAATGGTCCCAGGGAAGGAGGACCCCGTAATCAAGATTGCCGTAGAAGAGGGGGTAGGGATCGCCGTTTATCAGGGAGTTATAGCTGTTCAGGGAGCAGATGATTCCTTTCTCCGCCTGTATCCCGCCTATCGTGCCTCGGGTGTGCTTGTAGTGAAGAGAGCCCTCGAGAGTGTAGAAATCTTTTATCGTCGCCTGCACGTTCTGGTAGTGGGGCAGGTACTCGAGGTTACCGTACGCCGCGGCGCGAAGATTGATGCCGAGTCTTCTCGGTCTGTCGACGACGAATCCGTAGTCGTAGTCGAGAGCGAGGGAGTGTCCCTTCCTGCTCACCTTCGTGGGGCCGAAGAGGTCGTAGAAGTCGGCGCGGTTGTAGTAGCCGGTCGCCGCCCATCTGCCCCTCGAGTACTTGAACCTGAAGTGCGCTCGCTCATCTTCCGGCAGGTTCGTGTTTGGAGTGTAGGAAGCTGCCATGTCGAGAGCGTTTATTCCGACCGGGTCCATCATGTTGAACCTCAGTCCGATAGTGCCGTAATCCTTGTATCCTTCGACTATCGGGTAGAGGGAGGTGATCCGCATACTCTTCGTCGGGCTGTACAGACCCTCGTGAGTTACCATGGAGTCGATCTCGATCTCTTTAGGCGATGAGAGCTTCCAGTCCTCTACGACAGGATGCTCCAGCACTACAGCCTGGCCGAGATACCTGACGGCAGCGATATCCTCGATAGGTTTTACTGGTATCATTGCAGGCTCGAATCCCTCGCCCGTATACCTGAAGGTGATCAATGAATCGTCCGAGACGGGGAGGGGTCGGAAGGCACCGATCTCGAAGTTGCTGACTGCCTCGAGTTTCCACTGCTCGAGGTCGAACCTGAATATGTTCGAGACGCCGGTAACGTACGAGGTGCCGTAGAGGTACTTTCCATCAGGTGAATGAACGAAGTTGGCAGCGTTGTTGTCGGGGAACTCGTGGATCAGCTCCCATGTCCCGTCGCCCACCATGAGCCTGGCCGTCTCCATCCTTATCAGGCGTTGGTCGCCGCTGATATCGGTCATCGTACCGGTCAGGTACTTTCCATCGGGCGATATGTCGATATCAAACATGTCGATCCCGTAACGGAGCTTGAGGAGCTCGTACCCGTCCTCGTAGGGTGGGATGAAAACGATAATGCTGGAAAATCCGTTATCGTGTCTCATTCCCCATATTGTCGAGTCGGTCGGGCAGTAGACGAGATCGCCCGTACGGTTGTTTTTACAGAGGACCTTCGTCTTTCCTGTCTCTATATCGACCGAGTTGAGGTCGCGCCAGCCCCTGCTGTTGTCCGTAGTATAGAAGAGTGTCCCGCTCTCGGGATCGTGGGCGAGGCCGGTGACGTAGTAGAGTGCAGGGGTCTCTATCTCGCATATCTTGCGCATCTTGCCGGTGTCTATATCGATAGCCGCGATGTGCGAGAACTCACCGGGGTAGTTTACAGCCGTGTATAGCGTGCGGGTATCGGCGTCAAAGAACTCCCTCGAGACCGAACCCAGCGGCCTTTCGCAAAGCCCCTTGGCGGGAGTGACGGGATACTGCCTTATCGAGTCGAGGTTTGTCTTCTGCCACTCCTTCTCGAACTCGATCCATTCGGCCCATTTATCGTAGATCGAGGTTCCGTATACTTTCCGAAACTGCGTCGAGAAGTAGGCGCCGCTTCCCTCATTACGGCGCACCCATTCTATGACCGATTCGGGTCCGTGCATCAGCGAGAGGTAGCTGAAGAACCGCGTGCCGTAGAGATATGATACCTGGCCTATCTGGAAATCCCTCGCTGTGCCTTCCGACTCGAGCCCGACGACTGTATGGAACTGCATGCTGTCTCGTACCATCGCCCTGAAAGTCATCTCGTCGTAGCCGGTCAGCGACCGCCCGATCCCGCCGGCCATCCATGTCTCCATGAAAACGGCGATGCCCTCATGGTACCAGCGCGGAGAGTAGAGGCGCGGCGTCGTGAGGTAGGCGTAGAATATCGAGACGGGGTCTTCGGCGACAGGGTGGACCTTGCCGAAGAAGAGCTTCCTGAACCTCGAGTCCCAGCCTGTCGCCTGGTCGGAGGCGGTGACGTGGACGAGTTCGTGGTTCATCACCCAGTTCATCCGCTCGTTCGTTGGGCATGTATCATAGACATACTCGAACGGCTCGATGCCGAGGGTGATCCAGTTGTTGGGGATAACCGTGGTACCGGCGTAGCCATAATCATCATCGTCATTGAAGTAGATGGTAACCGGGCCGCTCGGTGTGTAATCGAAGAATTTCTGGTGGTAACGGAAGGCATTCTCGAAGCATCGGGCTACGTGTTCGATCACGTACTCCTGCTCGCGAAAGAAATAGAAGATCCTGAGATCCTCCGTCTCGTAGGCCCTGTATTTTAGCTGGTAAGGTTTTGCCTGAACGTAGTCGTCCTGGCCCGCAGCCTGTTCAGGAAAGAGAAAGATCGCCGCGGCGGCGATAAGTATCCAGCTCGAACTCTTTACAATGCCGGCAGTCGCTGTGAAACCTCTCATATTGTTCCTTTGACTGAAACGCGGCAGCAAGGAGGCAGCCCGGACGCTGTGCCGGGCTGCTCCTTCCTACCACTCATCCCCTCTTCCGCTTCAAGTCAATAGTGCGAGGGACCCCCTAGATGTCCCTGCTTATCGCAGACCTCTCCATGATGGAGGCTCTGTTGAATATCGAGGCTCTTTCCTGTATCGAGAAGCGTCCCATGATCGAGGCTTTCTCCTGGAGGTTGGCCCTGTTGAATATCGAGGACTTCTCCTGGATCGAGGCTCTCTGCATGATGCTGGACTTCTCCTGGATCGAGAACCTGTCCATCAGGGAGGACTTCTCCTGGATCGAGAACTTCTCCATCATGA
>CAYWGA010000117.1:0-6291 GCA_964457905.1 uncultured bacterium
TGAGTACGGTCGGCTTGTCGCGGAAGCCGTACTCGACGCTGTGAACGTACTTGGCTCGCGGTTCGCCCGGCTTGCCGGCCATCGAGGCCATCAGGGCGCTCGATTCGCCGCATACGAATGCGCCGGCGCCTCGGTGAACATGTATGTCAAATTTCATACCTCTGCCCAGGATATCGTCGCCGAGAAGGCCGTAGGCCCTCGCCTGTTCGATTGCCTTGGCAAGTCTCGTCTGAGCGAGCGGGTATTCCTTCCTGATGTAGATGTACCCCTCTGTCGATCCGACAGCGAAGGCGCCGATAAGCAAGCCCTCGAGGACAGAGTGAGGGTCGGTCTCGATGATCGAGCGGTCCATGAATGCCCCGGGATCGCCTTCATCGGCGTTGCAGACGACGAAGATCTCCTCCTCGCGTTCCTGTGCCGCCTTCAGTCCCGACTGCCATTTTACGCCTGCGGGGAATCCGCCGCCTCCGCGTCCACGGATGCCCGAGGCGATGACCTCTTTGATTACATCTTCCTGCTTCATCCCGCCGAGTACCTTGCGAAGCGCGTCGTACCCGCCCCTGGCGATGTAGTGGTCGATGTTCTCGGGATCGATGAGCCCCTTGTTTCGAAGGGCGATCAGCTGCTGCTTGCTGAAGAAGGGGATGTCACCCATCTTCTCGTTTACCTCGCCCGATACGGGGTTCTTGTAGAGAAGCCTCTCGATCGTCTCGCCGGACTCGAGTGAGGCGACGATCTCGTCGAGGTCCTTTTCCTTTACCTTCTGGTAGAAGATTCCGTCTGGCTGCACCACTACGATCGGGCCCGAGGCGCAGAAGCCGTTGCATCCCGTACCGACCACAGCGTAGTCGGATGAGACGCCTTTTTTCTCGAGCGCGTCGATCAGTCCGTCGCGTATATCGAAGCCCTTGGCCGCTACGCAGCCGGTGCCGGTGCAGACCATCAGCATCTTCTTGAACGCTTCGTTCTTTTTCTTCTGCTCGCCGGCTATCTTCTCGAGGTCGGCGGGAGCGATCTTTGAAACGGTGGCGGCCACTGCTTCGATCTTCGCCTTTTTCTTGTGTCCTCCGCCGTCTCCGGCCTGCTTGAGGAGCTTCTCGACGTCCTTCGACTGGACATTTCCGAATACCTCTTCGCCGATCTTCACGACCGGCGCTATTGAACAGGCGCCGAGGCAGGCGACCGCCTCGAGCGTATAATTGTTGTCTTCCGTGGTCTCTCCGGTTCCGACGCCGAGTACCCGCTCGAACGAGTCGAGTATCTTCGCCGAGCCCTTGACGTGGCATGCCGTTCCCATGCAGACCTGTATGATCGTCTCGCCCTTTGGCGCGAGGGAGAAGGCCTTGTAAAATGTCGCGATGTGGTAGAGGTGCGACTTCGGCTTGCCCGTCTTGCGGTTGATCTCGTCGATAGCGGTCTTGGAGATGTGGCGGAAGCGCTCCTGGATGTCCTGCATCATCTCGATGACGTACTCGGGATCGCAGTTCCAGCGATCGATGATCTCGTGGAGCTCACCGACCTCACCCTTGCACTGGATCGAGACTTTCTTCGGGGTGATCATCTTCGCGACCTTGTTCTCCTCGATCTTCCAGGCAGGTGTGACCTGGTTGTTCTTTATGACGACAGCCTTGATCTTCTTGTTACGCAGAACGGTCCCGATCCCGCCTCGTCCGGCCTGCTTGAGTCTCGCGGCTCCGCGCCGCCAGTCCCAGAAGGAGAAGTTGAGGATTCCCATCCTGGTGTGCTCAGCGCCGCGGCCGGCCGATACGGATGCGATGTTTCTCAGGTCGAGCTCATCGTCGGCGTACATTACGGCGAGTTCCTCGGCGAGCTTGTGGGAATCTACGCTTTCAAGCGGCGCTTTCTCCACTGTGACCCTGCCGGCGACCGCGTCGATGAATACTATGACTTCTCCATCCGTCTTGCCGATGACCATCATCGAGTCGAATCCGGCGAACTTGAGGTAGGGGCCGAAGTAGCCGCCGACGTTGCAGTCCATCATCGAGTTCGTCAGGGGTGATATTGCCGTCGCGATCGTTTTGCCCGAACCGGGGTAGGAGGTCGTTCCTCCGAGCGGACCTGACGAGAAGCAGATCGGGTTGTTCGGGCTGTCCCATTTTGTGTCCTTGTCGATCTCTCCGAATGTCATCCAGAGATCGAAGCCCTTTCCTCCGGTCCACAACCTCTTCATCTCTGCGTCTACGGGATTGATCGTTATCTCTCCCGAACCGACGTCGACGCGCAGCCAGCGGTTCGCGTAGCCCTTGTCCAGGGGCACGACTTCGAAGTCGAGACTTGCTATGACTTCGCGCGCCTCCTTCATCTTTGCGATACGGTCGTTTGAAGACATTCCGTGAGGCCTCCTTCAGTGTTGTTGAATAGCAGAATCAAGGAATAAGAATATACACCGTTTGGATTCAGATATGAAGCATAAATTATTTTATTGGAGTATATTACGGCGACCGATATGCACGGTTGTACATATCCGTTGACAACCTGTTGTCATTTGATATCTTGCAGTGACAGGAGAGATTATCACCACATGGAGGAATATTCGTATGAGGCCCCGTTTCAAGGGTATTTTCCCCCTTTTAATCGTCATCCTCGGGTCGATGTTCCTGCCTTCCTGCGGAGGCGGGGATAATAACGCCGATCGCACCCTGACCGTCTTCCACGCGGGCAGCCTCTCTGTGCCGCTGAGGAAGATATCAGAGGATTTCGTAGATGAGAATCCCGGCACCATCGTGCGGCTCGAAGCGGCGGGCAGCAGGTCGTGCGCGAGGAAGATATCCGACCTCGGCAGGGAATGCGACATTATGGCCTCCGCGGACTATGCCGTTATCGACAATCTTCTGATCCCCGATCACGCCTCGTGGAACATAAAGTTCGCCAGCAACGAGATGGCGATCGTATTTACCGAGCACTCGAAGAAACACGACGAGATCGATGACGTTAACTGGAAAGAGATACTGCTCGATCCCGATGTCAAGTTCGGGCGGTCCGACCCGGACGTCGATCCGTGCGGCTACAGAGCCGTGCTGACGATGAAGCTGGCGGAGAAGTACTTTCGGTGGGAGGGCCTGGCCGCGCGGCTTCTCGAAAAGGACATCCGTTTCATCAGACCGAAGGAGACAGATCTTATCGCCCTGCTCGAAACAGGGACGCTTGATTACATATTTCTTTATAGAAGCGTGGCCCGGCAGCACGGGCTTTTATATGTGACTCTGCCCGACGGTATAAACCTCAAGAACCCGGAATATGCCGAGACGTACGAATCGGTGAGCGTCGAGATCTCGGGCAAGAAGCCGGGGGAGAAGATTGTCAAGCGCGGCGCCCCGATGGTCTACGGGATAACGATCCCTTCGAACTCTCCGAACCCGGAACTGGCGAAGAGATTTGTCGGTTTCATCCTCGATTCTGGCAGGGGGATGAAGGTAATGGAAGAGGCGGGGCAGCCATCGATGGTGCCGTCGCCCTCGGAGACATACAGTGAGATCCCGGAAGAATTGAAAAAGTACGCGAAACCGGCTGAATAGTACCGGAGAAGTGAAAAGTGCGCAAAACCCGTATCGAACCGATGCATCTCGTATTCGCGGCGCTTGGAGGAGTGGTGCTCCTCTTCATCGTGGCGCCTCTTGCCGGGATGTTTCTCAGCGTCGGTAAGGCGGAACTGTCTGACGCGGCTACGGACCCCGAGGTCACAGCGAGCGTATGGCTGACACTCGGCGCGTCGATGCTCGCTACTCTCGCCGCCGCGCTAGGCGCGATACCCTTCGCCTGGATCATGGCGAGGAAGGATTTTCCGCTCAAGAGACTGGTAAACGGGATCGTCGATCTTCCAATCGTGATCCCCCATTCTGCGGCCGGGATCGCTTTGCTCGGGATCCTAGCCCCGGGAACGCCGATAGGTTCGCTCGGCGAGAGACTCGGAGTGAGTTTCGTCGGCGGTATCGCGGGGATAATGGCCGCGATGGCTTTCGTTTCGGTCCCGTTCCTTGTCAACGCTGCGAGGGACGGCTTCGAGGCTGTTCCTGAAAGGCTCGAACAGGCAGCCCTGAACCTCGGCGCCTCGCCGCTGAGGGTCTTTCTTACCATCTCGGTGCCGATGGCGTGGCGCTCGATCGTATCGGGCCTCGTTTTGATGTGGGCGAGAGGCATGAGCGAGTTCGGCGCCGTCCTTATAATCGCCTATCATCCGATGACTACCCCGGTCCTCATATATGAGCGCTTCGGCGCATTCGGCCTCAAGTACGCAAGACCGGTCACGGTCCTTTTCGTCGGGCTCTGTCTCGTTTTCTTCATAGCGCTCAGGATGATCGCGGGAAGGCGGAGCAATGTCGAAAGATAATGGACGTGCCGCCAGGACCATCCTCGAGGTCGACAGGCTTTCGAGGAAACTCGGGGAGTTTGAGATCTCCGATGTCTCGTTCTCCGTCGAAGAGGGGGACTATTTCGTGTTGCTCGGCGCTTCCGGAACGGGAAAGACGGTCCTGCTCGAAACGCTTACCGGTGTCATTCCGGCCGATTCGGGGAAGGTGACACTCGCAGGGCGCGATATCACCCGCGAGAGTATGCAGCGAAGGAAACTCGGGATCGTCTTCCAGGATCAGGCTCTCTTTCCCCATATGTCGGTCAGAAAGAATATCGCCTACGGACCGGTCTCCTCCGGGATGAAACGTTCCGATATCAGGATCCTCACCAGACTGCTTGCGGAGGAGACAGGTGTAGGGCATCTGCTCGACCGAAGCCCGTCGACCCTTTCGGGCGGCGAAGCGCAGCGGGCGGCGCTTGCCCGGGCGCTTGCCGCCGGCCCTGACTGCCTGCTGCTCGATGAGCCGCTTTCCTCGCTCGATTCTGGCGCGAGGGTGGAGATGCGGTCGCTGCTCAGGAAGCTGAACCGCGGCGGGATGACGATGCTCCACGTGACCCACGATTACGAGGAAGCAGCGGCGCTGGCGACGAAGATCGGGATAATGGAGAAGGGGACCGTCGTGCAGGTCGATACGCCACAGCACATCCTCTCCCATCCCGGATCGGAATTCGTGGCGAGGTTTGTAGGGATCAGGAATGTATACAGGGGCAGGCTGGTCAGGCGTGAAGACGGGATTTCCGCCTTCGAGACGGACGCGGGCGACGGATTCAGCTTTGAAACGTTGAGCACGGCGGCGGCAGGAGAGGCGACCGCGCTTATACGAAGTGAGGATGTGACGCTCTCCGCTTACCGGCCAGACACAAGCGCGAGGAATCTCTTCGAGGGGACGGTCAGTGAGATAGTGCCGGCGAGAAGAGGGGCCGAGATAACGGTCGATGCTGGCGAGACGATCGTCTCGATGGTGACCGAGCAGTCTGTGGAATCGCTCGGCCTCGAGAGGGGAAGCAGGATATTCGCATCGATCAAGGCGAGTGCGGTGAAGATCATTGAAGGATGACATGATGAATAATGAAACGGGCCATGTGAAGCCGGGACTGAGACTCTACCTCTCCGATGGAAAGAGCGACGGGATGTTCGGGGACGGGAAATGGCGCCTCCTCAAGACGATCGAGGAGGAGGGATCTATCAGGAAGGCTGCCGAGAAACTCGGCAGGGGATACCGGAAGGCGTGGGGCGATATAAAGAGGACAGAGCAGGCCATCGGCAGGAAGCTCGTCACGAAGACGAGGGGAGGACCCGCCGGCGGAACGACGGAGCTTACCGAATACGGCAAAGAACTGCTAGATGGATGGCAGAAGTACAGGGCGGCCGTCCTTGAAGGTATGGACGACGCGTTCGAGAAATATATTTCGGGCCTCCTGGAAAGGAGCGGAGATGAACGCTGAGGAATACGGGAAGATAATCGAGGAATCAGCTGTCGAGAAAGACGGTAAAAAGATGATGCCCTGCGTGAGGGCATTCGAGCTTTCGGAGAGATCGGGTATTTCATTGAAGGATATAGGCGAGTACTGCACCACGAGCGGGATCAAGATCGTCGGTTGTCAGCTCGGCTGCTTCGAGTGAGGGGCAACGGCGATGAAGACGATCGTGGTAGCCGGCGCGAAATCAAATATAGGCAAGACGACACTTGCGGAGGGGATCTGCCGGTTGCTTCCCGGAAGTGTACGCGTGAAGCTCGGGCACGGGGAACTGAAAGAAGATATGGATAATGTTTTCTATCACGCTGGTACCCCATATGCCCGGATAAAAGAGGAAAATCCGCAGGCGGATTTTCTGATAATAGAAAGCAACAGGATCCTCGAGGAAATCGAACCCGACTTGACGGTCTATCTTCCCGCTGAGGATCCCAAGCCCTCGGC
>CAYWGA010000118.1:0-6240 GCA_964457905.1 uncultured bacterium
TCGACGTGCCCGATCGTTCCCACGTTTACGTGGGGCTTAGTGCGTTCAAACTTCTTCTTAGCCATCCGGCTTCCTCCTTCTCGACCCGCTCCGGCTTCAGGCCGGGCAGGCTTTCACGATACTCTCTCAGGCCAGGCCTCTGACCCTGCCCTGCAGCTGCGCGACCATCTGTACGGGCACCTGCGCATAATGTGAGAACTGCATACTGTAAATCGCCCGCCCCTGCGTCAGCGAACGCAGAGTTGTCGCGTAGCCAAACATGTCCGAAAGGGGCGCCCTCGCCGATATCACCTGTGTATCGGCACGCTGCGACATCCCTTCGACTTTACCTCTACGCATATTAAGATCGCTCATGACGTCTCCGACATACTCCGTCGGGAGAACGACTTCGACGTCCATTACCGGCTCTAGAAGAACCGGTCCGGCCTTCCTCACTCCATCGTTGAAGGCCATGCTGCCGGCGACGCGGAAGGCCAGCTCGCTCGAATCGACCTCATGGGACGATCCGTCGATCAGGGTTATCTTCACATCGACCATCGGACAGCCATTGACGGGACCGCTTGCCATCGCCTGGCGAATACCGTCCTCGACGTACCGAACATACTGCTTGGGAACCGCTCCCCCGCGCATCCTCGTCTCGAACTCGAATCCGCCACCTGGATTCGGCTCGATCTCCACGATCACGTGCCCGTACTGGCCCCTTCCGCCGCTCTGGCGGACGAAACGTCCCTCGGAACGGGTATTCTTCGTGATTGTTTCCTTGAAAGCGACCTGCGGACGGCCGACATTCGCGTGAACGTTGAACTCGCGGAACATCCTGTCGACCAGGATCTCGAGATGAAGCTCGCCCATCCCCGAAATCAGTGTCTGGCCCGTATCCTCGTCAACCCTGACGACGAAAGTAGGATCCTCGTTGCTCAATCTTCCAAGCGCCTCCGAAAGCTTCAGCTCGTCGGCCTTCGTCTTGGGCTCTATCGCCACAGAGATGACCGGCTCGGGGAAATCCATCATTTCCAGCATGAGCGGATGCTTTGTATCACAGAGCGTGTCGCCGGTGCCGGAATGCTTCAGTCCAACAACAGCTACGATATCGCCGGCCGAGATCTCGGTCAGCTCTTCGCGCTTGTTGGCGTGCATGAGAAGCACTCGGCCGAAACGTTCCTTCTTCTTGTTCGACGCGTTCACGATGTGCGTCCCAGTCTTTATCGTTCCGCTGTAGACCCTGATGTAGTGAAGCAGTCCTACGTAGGGGTCCGTCATAACCTTGAATACCAGCGCGGCGAACGGCGCATCCGGATCTGCCGGCCTTTCCTCTTCAGCCTTGGTGAAGGGGTTTATTCCCTTCATCGGCGGAACGTCCATCGGATTGGGAAGAAGGTCGACGACCGCATTGAGAAGATGCTGTACGCCCTTGTTCTTGAATGCTGAGCCGCAGAGGACCGGCACGACTGCCGCGTCGAGTACTGCCAGGCGCAGCGCTTTTCTTATTGTGTCGACACTCACGTCGGCTCCGTCGACGACGTGGTGAACGATTTCTTCGTCATAATCGGCGAGCTCTTCGAGAAGCTCTTCTCTCGCCATCTCACACGAGGTCAGATATTCCTCCGGGATAGCGGTCTCTACATATGTGGCGCCGAGATCCTCGACGTCATATGTATATGCCCTCATGCTGACCAGGTCGATGATCCCGGTGAAATCCTCTCCCTCTCCGATAGGGATCTGGACCGGCATCGCGTTAGCCTTGAGCTTCGTGCGCATCATCTCGACGACATTGAGAAAATCCGAACCTGTGCGATCCATCTTGTTGACGAAAGCGAGGCGCGGAATCGAATATTTTTCCGCCTGGCGCCAGACCGTCTCAGACTGGGGCTCCACCCCACCTACAGCACAGAAGACAGCGACAACGCCGTCGAGTACCCTGAGGCTTCTCTCGACCTCGACCGTGAAGTCGACGTGCCCCGGTGTATCTATGATGTTGATCCGGTGATCTTTCCATTCACATGTCGTAGCGGCGGAAGTGATCGTGATCCCTCTCTCGCGCTCCTGATCCATCCAGTCCATCACAGCACTGCCCTCATGCACCTCGCCCATACGGTGGACCTTGCCTGAATAGAACAGGATCCTTTCCGTTACGGTAGTCTTCCCCGCGTCGATATGAGCGGCGATACCGATATTACGAGTCTTGTCTAGAGGATAGTCTCTTGACATCGGACTTTCTCCAGTGCCGGACCCTAGTCGCCCGGCAGTCCGGCAAAAGCCCGACTCGGGATCAGAGGGTCATACGGCGGTAAATGCTGTTAAAGCAAAGCTGCCTGCAAACCATTTAATTCTTTCCCTCTTCTTCCCGCCGGTTTCTTCAATTGCAACTCGAAGGCTTCGGCAGGGAAAATCCACCCCACACATCCCATATATAAAAGCAACCCGAACCAGCAGTAGCCGGGGTTGCTGTCTACCACCTGTAATGAGCGAAGGCCTTGTTGGCCTCTGCCATTCTGTGCGTATCCTCGCGCTTCTTGATCGACGGGCCCTCTTTGTTGTAGGCGTTGAGGAGCTCGGCTGAGAGCTTCTGCGCCATCTTCTTCTCGGGCCTGGCTTTCGCGAAACCGATGATCCATCGCATCGACAGCGCGACCCTGCGACTGGGACGGACCTCGATAGGAACCTGATACGTGGCTCCACCGACTCGCCTCGAGGTGACCTCGAGAGACGGCTTTACATTCTCTATCGCCTTCTTGAGGACCTCGACACCACTCGTGCCGGTCTTCTCCTCGATCATATCGATAGCGTCATACACGATCTTCTCGGCAGTGCTCTTTTTGCCCCTGCGCATCAGATAATTTATGAAACGTGCCAGAAGGACGTCGCCGTACTTCGGGTCGGGTGTGACATCTCTTTTTACTACTTCCCGTCTGCGAGGCATTACGATAGCTCCTTCTAGGACTAGGCCTTCTTGGGCCTCTTGACGCCGTACTTAGAACGGCTGTTCGTGCGGCCGTCAACACCACTGGTGTCGAGAGTTCCGCGGACTATATGATATCTGACGCCGGGGAGATCCTTTACCCTGCCTCCCCTGACGAGTACGATCGAATGCTCCTGGAGGTTGTGTCCCTCTCCGGGAATATAGGCAGTGACCTCGAACCCGTTTACGAGCCTTACCCTGGCGACCTTACGGATAGCCGAGTTGGGCTTTTTAGGGGTCGAAGTATACACCCTGGTGCAGACGCCCCTCTTCTGGGGACAGCTCGCCAGCGCCGGGGCGCTTGTCTTCTTTGTCTGGGCCTTTCTGCCCTTTCGCACTAACTGATTGATAGTAGGCACGTTATACCTTTTCTCCTGCTCTCGCTCTATTGCCGATTATTTTAAACTACCGACAGGCAAATCATTGCGCAGATGAGCAATTTAACATCCCGTTATGTCCCTGTCAAGAAATAAATTTAGCCGAATCCGGGGGGGCCTTCCCGGGCTTCCGTCAAGAGGCCTCACCCCTCATCTCGTCGACCAGCCCGGCGATCTCCTCCTCGGGGAATTCCCTCTCGAGAAGATCCTTCTCGCTGACCTCTTCCTGGATCTCAATAGCGTTGTACCTCGACAGGCCCGTTCCGGCCGGCACGAGGTGTCCCATCACGACGTTCTCCTTGAGACCCCTGAGGTAATCGGTCTTTCCCTGGACGGCCGCTGCGGTAAGCACGCGTGTCGTCTCCTGGAAGCTCGCCGCGGAGATGAAGCTCTCCGTGTTGAGGCTCGCCTTGGTGATACCGAGCAGCAGCGGCTTGAATGTCGCCGGGTTGCCGCCGTCCGCCAGTGTGACCTCGTTCCCCTCACGGAACTCGCCCTTGCTGACGATGTCTCCCTCGAGGAACCTCGTGTCGCCGCTGTCCTCGACAACGACCTTCTGGAGCATCTGGCGCACGATCACTTCGATGTGCTTGTCATTGATCGCTACGCCCTGCAGCCTGTAGACCTCCTGAATCTCGTTTACCAGGTAGTTCTGGGCCGCGTTGACGCCCTTGATGGCAAGGATATCGAACGGGTTGACCGGTCCCTCGGTGAGGTTGTCTCCCGCCTCGATAAAGTCTCCCTCGTAAACACTCAGGTGCTTTCCCTGGGGAACGAGGTAGCTGCTCTTGTCGCCGCTCTCGTTGACGACGATGATCTTGCGCATACCCTTTGTAACGGAGCCGAACTCGACGATACCGTCGATCTCGGATACGACCGCGGCCTCTTTCGGCTTGCGGACCTCGAAGAGTTCCGCGACCCTCGGCAGACCGCCGGTGATATCGCGTGTCTTCGTGATCTCCTTGGGGATACGGCATATGATGTCGCCGGCCTTGACATCATCGCCGTCATGGTGCGAAAGATGCGCACCTGTCGGGACGATGAAATTACCGACTGTCTTGCCTTTCTTGTCGACGATCTCGATGTGCGGATGCCGCTTCTTGTCGCGATCGTCGATGATCACCATCTGGCGCAGGCCCGTCTTGTCGTCGAGCTTCTCCTTCAGGGTGACCCCTTCCTTGATGCCGACGTACTTGAGCTTTCCGGTCTTGTCCGTGATGATGAAGTCGGAGTAGGGATCCCATTCGTAAACGATGTGTCCCTTCTCGATCTCTTCGCCAGTAACTACGCGCAGCATAGCGCCATAAGGCACCCCGAACCTCGCCCTGACGCGCTCGGTCTCTTCGTCGCGGACGATGATCTCGCCTTTACGGCTGATAGCGATCTGGACCCCGTCACGGTTCTTGACGAGCTTGATATTGCTCAGCTCGACTGTACCGGGATGGTTCGTCGTCTTCTGCGTATGCTCGGCGATACGGCTTGCCGTCCCTCCGATATGGAAGGTACGCAGGGTTAGCTGCGTGCCCGGCTCTCCGATCGACTGCGCGGCGATGACGCCCACGGCCTCGCCGATAGGAACCTCGCCGTGTGTCGCAAGGTTACGCCCGTAACAGTTGGCGCATACTCCGCGGCGGGACTCACATGTGAGCACCGAGCGGATCTTGACACGCTCGACACCGCGCTCCTCGATCTCAGCGGCGATATCCTCGTCGATCTGCGAGTTCGCGGCTACGATGACCTCTCCCGAATGGGCGTCCATTACGTCATCTACGGCATAACGGCCGAGAATACGGTCGGCCAGGGACTCGATAACTTCCTCTCCCTCTTTCAGGGCCGAGGTGTCGACTCCCATGATCGTACCGCAGTCGGGCTCGGTGACGATGACATCCTGTGCCACATCGACAAGGCGCCTCGTGAGATAACCGGCGTCGGCTGTCTTGAGCGCCGTATCTGCCAGTCCCTTTCGCGCGCCATGAGTCGAGATGAAGTACTGGAGTACCGTCAGCCCCTCCTTGAAGTTCGCCGTAATGGGCATCTCGATGATCTCGCCGATGCCTCCGGTGATCCTCTTCTGCGGCTTGGCCATCAGGCCTCGCATACCGGCGAGCTGCCTGATCTGGTCCCTGCTGCCTCTCGATCCGGAGTTCGCCATCATGTAGATGGGATTGAACCCGGCGCGATCGCGGGCCAGAGCCTCGCCCATCGCGTCGGCAACGTCGTTCGATGTATGTGTCCAGGTGTCGATGGTCTTGTTGTATCGCTCACCGTCAGTTATGACACCGTTCGCATACTGCTTGTGGATCTTCGCAATCGCCTTGTTCGCCTCGGCAATCAGACCCGGCTTCTCGGGAGGAACAACGATATCGTCGATACCGAAGGTGATTCCGCCGATGGTGGCGTACTTGAATCCGATATCCTTGAGCTCCTCGAGGAACCTGACAGTCCTGGAGTTGCCCAGCTTCTTGTAGCAGGCCATAATGAGACGCCCGATGTTCTTCTTGTCGAGAATATCGTTCATGTACCCGATCTCGTCGGGAACGATCTCGTTCAGGAGAACGCGCCCGGCCGTCGTACTGATTGTCTCTTCGCCGATCCTGACCCTGATCTTGGCATGGATGTCGACAACGCCGCCTGTGTAGGCGCTTATCGCGTCATGGGCGCTGAAGAACGACTTGCCCTCTCCCTTGGCGCTGGCCTTTGCCATAGTTATGAAATATAAGCCGAGGATCATGTCCTGTGAAGGCGACGCGACCGGCGCGCCGTTCGCAGGCGAGAGGATGTTGTTCGATGAAAGCATCAGCGTCCGCGCCTCGAGCTGCGCCTCATACGAGAGAGGCACGTGCACGGCCATCTGGTCACCGTCGAAGTCGGCGTTGAACGCCGCACATACGAGCGGATGGATCT
>CAYWGA010000119.1:0-5761 GCA_964457905.1 uncultured bacterium
CGATAGAATCCTCGATCGAACCAACACTGTGGAGATCCGAATCGAGCCCGGCCGTATAGAGCAGATGAAAACGGGTCTCCCCCTTCTCAAGGGCCGATTCGAGTTCGTCGAAAGCCCGGACCTCGGGTGTATTGTAATCACGTACGAATGTCTCACCCTCGTCATGCGCCTGATCTATGATGGTGCGTCTCATCCCGCCTCCGCGGAGATCGAATGTCGATTTCCTTGCGGGAAGATCGAGTGTGCGAAGTACTTCTCCGGGAATATCGTAGAGGCTGTAATATGCCGATATCCTGTCCATCCTCGCGAGCTTCCAGCGGAGAAGATCGCGGACCCATAGCCTGTCCGGCCCTCCGAATCTCTTCAGTCCACCGAGGATCCCGAATGGCGATCTACCGGTAGCAAATGAATACATCATCCAGAGGCCGTGAATGTCGGGAGCGCTTCCGGTCAGGATCGAGGTCAGAGCGGCCTGGCTGAAACCGAGAACCGTCCTGAGCCTGGTCCTGTGCGGCAGGGCAGCCGGACGGAAACCGTGCCTCTCGGACATCTCGAATCCGAGAGCGTCGATCAGGATTATGACGGTTCTCTTACTCAACAGTATCACTATCCCGTCCTGACACGAGCCTTCGCCACGCTGAAGATGTTTCCGCGGCAGCCTGTTCCCATGAGGTCCTGCCATGAGGATACCCGCCCGGGGCCCCTGCGGCGACACATTCCGTACCCTTCTCCGCCACCTGGCGGACCAGTCTCACCGATTCTTCCCTGATATGTTCGCCCGGGTCGAGTCCAGAGACGAGAGCCGACGAAAAGAGCCTGAGTCTGCCGGCAATACCTGCTTCATCCGCGATATTCCTCCAGGACCTGAGTATATCCCTGTAACCGCGCCGGCTCTCTGACGGCACGTCTTCATCCCACGATATCCTGTCTCTTAGAGCAAGCAGGTCACCCGCAGCTTCGAGCCAGATATTAAGGGCGCTGCTTTCATCTTTCCATACCTTCCCCGCATCCGGGTCGACCTTGAAATCTGTCCACTTCACAGTATCAGTGATAAGGGACCTCCCCAGCCTTTCCCGTACTTTCGCGGCATCCGCTGAGGTCGAGATGAATTCTGCTCTCGCCGCATAACCGGGCAGGTACATTCTTTCGGCACATAGTGAGGCGGTGATTATATCGGTATAAACACGTGATACTCCGTAGAGAAATCTGAATAACGCGACCCCTTCAGGCCTGTCTGTCCCCGGCCTCTCTCCGAGGAAGGCGGCCATCCTGTTTTCGAGCAACCTGCCCGCTTCAGCCGCTCCGATCTCGTCCGCGGAAAAGGAGGGGAACCGGTCGAATATCTCATCACTGCCGTTCAGCAGCAGGCCCTTTTCTCTCATATCAAAGACCCCGGGAGAAGACGACATCCGTGCGAGTTCTTCCGCGGCCATTACGCCGATATCTATACTGCCTTCGAATCTCGCTCCCGGCAGCAGTTCCTCACAGGCCTTTCCGATCACCGCTCTTCGCCGGTAAAGTTCCGCATGAGATTCCGGAGAGGAGGCGACAAGCAGCATATCGATATCGGAAAGGAATACGGGATCGCCGCCGAACATCACGACACTCCCCTCACACGCGGCAAAACTCCCCGAGAGTATCAATCCCTCGATACCTGAGTTCCCCGCCTCATCGAGGATAAGCCGGCCGCAATCATCGATAAATCCTGGAAAGGAATCAACGTACCATGACTGGAGAGCGCTGTCGGCGCACCGGCGCTCGAAGCAGCAAACCCCGCGTGTCGGTCTACACGGGGTGAAGTCTTCACGGCTGTCGCCCTGCAATTATACCCGCCTGTATATGAACTCGGGGATATAGTATTTTTTCCTGTTGAGCACGGTCCCGAGAAACTTTCCACCGAGTTTCTCGATTGTAAGCATGGCCCTTTTGATGACCTCGCGCTTTGTTCTCCCGGACTGGACCACTATGACTGTACCCGTAGCGTAGGAACCGATTATCGGTGTCTCCGGAGCCTCGAGGATAGCGGAGGTGTCTATCAGGACATAGTCGTACATCTCTCTGGCAGCCTTGATGAATGTCGACATCTTCTCCGAGTTGAAAAGAGGCTGGGTGATGTCGGCTCCTCTCTTCGGTCCGATCGGGACTATGTCGAGGACTCCCTCGTCAGCCGTCTTGATAATCTCATCGAGAGATGCTGTTCCGGCAAGATAATCAAGTATTCCTTTATCGTTGTCGATACCGAACAGGGTGTGTATCTCAGGATCTGTTACTGCGCAATCTACGAGCAGCACGCGGTCACTCTCGCCGATAGCCAGCATCCTCGCGAGAAATGCCGCTATAGTCGTCTTGCCCTCACCGGCTATAGCCGATGTGAACATGACCACCCTGAAATCGCTGTCCTTCAGCTCAGAGTCGATCGAATTCCTGAGGGTCATCAGCCCTCGCCTGAAGTTCTCGTCTACACCGCGGAGAAAATGCCTGTCGGATTCATCGGCATTCTCGTTTCTGACGCGCACCTGTCCCTTTTTCCGGGAAGGACCCGATTTCTTTTTCTCGGCTTTTCTCAGCGCATCGAAGATCTTGCTCAAAGCGATCTCCCTTCAGGGTCACATCGGTCTGTTGCGCCTCTGGGTGACTGGTGCTTCCTTGTTCTCGAGATCCCTTATTCCCTCACGAACGATACGGCCGTCGATGGTCCTTGTATTCGATACGTAACCTAGCAGCAGCGACCTGTCGCAGAGAACGTTTATAAGGCGCGGAGTGCCGCCCGAATAATGAAATATCTCGTCCATGGCATCCTGCGTGAATACCGGCCCGCCGTTATGTTTTCCGGCAATATTAAGCCTGTACTCGATGTATCTCTCCAGATCCTCCCTGCTGAGAATCGGTATCCTGCATATTCCGGGGATTCGCTGCCTGAGCTGACGCATCTCGTTAAGATTGAGCATCGTCTCGAGCTCCGGCTGGCCGACCAGCATGATCTGGATCAGCTTCTTGTCACGCGTCTCGAGATTGGAAAGCATCCTCAGTTCCTCGAGAACATCGGGACTGAGGTTCTGGGCCTCGTCAATTATCAGGACCGTGTTCCTGTTATTCTCGTACTGGCTGATGAGGAACCTGTTGAGGGTCATCAGCATCTGGGCCTTGTTCTGGCCTTCGACTTCCAATCCGAAATCATTGCATACGAGATAGAGGAGCTGGTCGAAGGGGAATTTCGTTGTAAAGACAAACGCGACCTCCAGCGAAGGCTGGAAAAGGTCGATGAACGCGTTCACCACTGTCGTCTTCCCCACACCGACCTCACCGGTCACAGCGATGAATCCCTTCTTCTGGAATATCCCGTAGGTGATATACGCGAGAGCGTCCCTGTGACTCGCGCTCCTGTACAGAAACCTCGGATCAGGTGTCACATTGAAAGGAAGCTCTTTGAAGCCGTAATATTCCTCGTACATATCTTTTACTGCTCGGAGTCAGGAAAACTTGCAAGCACCTGGCATCCGAGAGTCTCCTCGGCCTCGGCCACGTTCTTGATAGAGTGGTCGAGATTATCAATGAAAAAGGCAAAACCCAGAGCGACGACCAGGCTGAACAACGGCCCGAGAGCCATCCTCACATAATCCTTGGTCTTCTTCTGGTAGCCTGGCGACGCGGGTGAAAGGATAGTCACGTTCCATTCCGGATTACTCGCTATCGATATCTTCGCGTTCATATGCTGCTTTGAGAGTTCTTCATACTGTTTCTCTGCCTGGGCAAGCTCGGTATCTATCCTTCGGAGCTCAACATCCATCTCCGGATACAGATCCTTCTCCGTCTCGACCTGTACAATGAGAGCGGCGAGAGATTTTTCCCTCGATTTCATGATCTCAAGTCTGGCCTGGCTCACCGTCGAGAAGGAATTCAGCTCCTTGTCCATGTAGAAATAGAGATCCTCGATCTGCCGCCTGACCTGTTTAAGGTCCTTATGCTCCCCTGTGTATTTTACGGCAAGTTCGGACTCCTCCATGCGCAGGTCCATCAACCTGTTTGTATATCTCTCGATCGCTGTCTGCTTGGTACCTTCCTGGGTCAACGTGTTGGACAGCGCTGCCTGTTCGTCAATATCGAGTTCCCTGAAACTTTCAAGCTTTTTAATAATCTCTTCTTTTTCCACGATATCGTTATGTACCTCGTCGATCTCGATTCGGTATCTTTCGAGCCTGTTCAGGGTCGTACGCTGCTGGTGCTCCATATCGACGATACCCCATTCGGTCCCGAGTTTCGTCTTCCTCTCGCGCAGGTGTTCGATCCTCTGCTTCAGGGAGGACAATTCCTCCATGAAGAAGTCTTCCATCTCGGGAGGGGTCCTCGCGTTCAGGTAATACTCCTTGTAGGAGTTGAGGACGGCGTCTGTAGCGGCCCTGCAGAATATGGGATCACTCGAAATGTATGCTACCCATAAAACGTTCGATGTACCGATGACCCCTGATTCGACCCTGCCGACATGAAGACGTTCCTCGGTCGAATACTCCCCGGGGAAGAGCTCCGTGATCATCTCCCTTGCCCGCCCGACGACTACCTCTGATTTAATCATCTCGATCTGAGAGGCGATCTCCTCCTCCCAGGACAGCGTACGCGCATAAGGGGTGAATACACCGGTAGCCTCTCCACGCTGGACCAGGAGTCTGCCGGTCGATTCGTATACCGCGGGCTCACGCATATTGAGTACGAATACGATCACAGTCGCGATTACGACTATGCCGATGATCATCCATTTTCTGCGGAAGATCACCTCGAGGAAATCCTTTATGGTCGATTCCTTACTTGTAGTCAGGTTCTGCTCGACCATACCTTTAATTCACCCCCCTCGAGTAATATTCGTAAATTACCTCGGCGTTCGCTATCTGCCAGCCCTTAAGGTAGATATCCATCGGTCTCCCGACTATCGTCCACAACCTGTCGATAAACTGCTCTGTTGTCGCTATCCGCGACATCGGCACATAGATGATGTCGTACGGCTGCAGCGGTACATTCATGGAAAAATCGCTCTTGCTCAGTACCGCGTCGATGTTGACCTCGATCCCGACGACGCGGTTCTCCCCGACACGCCGTATTACCAGCACATTGCTCTTCCGGGCATCTCTCGTATACCCTTTTCCGACGGCGAGTGCCTGCATCAGCGTCATATTACGGACATAATCATAGCCGCCCGGATTACCCACCTCTCCGAGGACGTAAACCTGTTGGGGAGTAAATTCCCTTAGTATGACGGTAATAAATGGATCGACTACGATCTCGGCGAATTTTTCGGTCAGCACCGAGTCCAGGCGGGTTGGAGTCATGCCTGCAACGAATATCTCCCCGGCGTAGGGATATGTTATCCTGCCATCCGGGCGTACCTTCAATGCTTCCCTGGAATATTTTGTCTCGTAGAGGAAGTTCACGTCGAGCACATCGCCGTAGCCGATATAGTAACTGTCGGCTTCGGGAATAGCCGGTATGCTGTCGGTATCCAGTTCTGTCGCCCTGGACATCTCGCCGCCTACCTGGTCGTAGAGACGGCCCTTGTTTCCACACCCGTACGCTAGCGTCACTGCCAGAAGCAGGACGGCCGAAACGCCGTAAATAAGATTTTTTCGACCCTTCATCGTATCGACCCTTGCAGAGGGTCCCGCCAGAACCCGGTAATCAGGTTAACCGGCGAGAAGTTAACCCCCTTAGACAGTATATGTCAAACATGTTTTAGGGCAAGAATGATGCCAGACTGGAATTAATAGGCCCCTTT
>CAYWGA010000120.1:0-5669 GCA_964457905.1 uncultured bacterium
GTAGCCTTGAGGATATTCATATCGAGAACACCTGCTCTTATCTCACCGCGCACTTCTCCCGCAGTGATCCTTTCGCACCTGCAGATGATCGTATCGTCAGACATCGTGTCGGCGATCCCTCCGCCCATCGCGCCTTCCTCGGCATCCAGCTCAAGAAGAGCGGCGATATCTATCGCCTGGCCAGAAGGGACCTCTATCGATACGAGCATTCTCTTTTCGTCCCCGGGGGACTTGTTAATTCTTACGATCTTTCCAGTGCCTACGTTATTACCATCGAAGTCGACTGTACGGACCTCCATCCCTTTCTCAAGGGAGGATGAGTCGAGTTCATAAGGAACTACCACGACAGATGTCCCGTCGCTTTCGCCGGCATCCGGCCGTACAAGTGTGATCGCGAGGGCAGGACATGCAGCCACGCATTTGAGGCATCCCGTACATTCGCCTTTGAATTCCGGCAGGCCCATGATCGGATCGCCCGGTATGACTATCGAGCAATGCGAGCATGAGTCGACGCATGGATTACAGGGGATCTCCTCGACGCATCTGATCACCGGATAGGCCTTCCCCTCTCCGGGGGCAGGTTTCCAGTCGACCACAGCGCCGGGCTTGCTGCGCAGGATTGCCTGCTTCGATTCCCAGTCATCGGGGATCTCTACATCGCGGCCGAGGGCACGCGCTATCTTCCGACCTGTGATCTTGCCACTGAATATCGCTGCTGACGCTTCTGCGATCTCGGCCGAGTCACCACACGTATAGCATTCGAGGCCGAACTCGTTGATCTTGTAGTACAGTTCATCTATCGGGGAGAGACCGACCGCCACGAGCAGGGTATCTACATCGAATGTCCTGGCCGTGCCCGCGATCGGTTTGAATGATTCGTCTATCGCCGCGGTCGTGATCCTTTCGAGCTTTCCGTCCCCTTCTGCCGAGACAACTGTATGCGAGGTATATATGGGTACTCCGAGGCGGGCAAGCTTGTCCGCGTGTACCTTGTATCCGCCGCACTTCGGCAGGGCCTCGACGAGGCCGACGACCTTGATCCCCGCCTGGATCGCGTGATATCCGGCGATCAGGCCTACGTTGCCGCCGCCGACGATAAAGAGGCGCTCGGTCGGCATTATCAGGTCGCGGTTGAGAAGCGTCTGGAACGCTCCCGCTCCGTAGACACCGGGCAGGTCACACCCCGGGAAAGCGAGACCCCTCTCCCTCGCTCCGCAAGACACGAGAACGATCCGCGGTTCGACGAGGAAGTAGCCGTCAGGACCGTTCATCCCGACCTTGCCGTCAACGAATGCTCCCACAGCCGTCGTGGAGGTTATCACTTTGACCGAATCGAGTTTCGAGAGCTCGGTCATCATTATGTGAGCTATGTCTATGCCGCGTATCCCGGCGTAGCAGTCATCTCTCGAACCGAAGAAAGGATGCGTCTGAAGTGTCAGCTTCCCTCCGAGTTCGCTCTTGTCGTCGATGAGCAGGGTCTCGATACCGAGTGATCCCAGCTCGATCGCCGCGTTTATTCCTGCCGGCCCGCCGCCGATGATGAGGACCTCCGCCGTGACCGTGTCGATCCCGGAGAATGCCGGGAGTCCGTCGCGATATGGCAGCTCGGGGACGCCTTCGCAACTCCCGACCTTCATCCCTTCCCTGACCTCGACCATGCATCCCTTGACCGTAACGCCGTCGACAACGACCATGCACTGGCTGCACTGGCCGTTCACACAGAATATTCCCTGGGGAGCTTCGTCACGCGGGTGATGGCCGAAGACCTTGATACCGTTCGCATAGAGGGCAGAGGTTATGACCTCACCCTCGAGTGCATTCATCTCTTCCCCGTTGAACGAAAAGGAGATTTCCTTTCGCTCCCTGATGGGCAGTATGGGGTGAGATTTAAGCCGATGCGTTGATCCTGAAGCTGCTATGGCTCGGGCTCCTTTTCGACTTTCCCGTCAGTTGGATATCGTCAGAAGAACCTGGTTCTTCTCGACCGACGTTCCGGGCGAGACCTTTATCGACTTGATAGTTCCTGTGACGCCAGCAGTGAGGCTGTTCTGCATCTTCATCGCCTCGAGGATGACAAGTACATCACCCTTATTTACGCTGTCGCCTTCCTTCGCTTCGTAACTTATTACCATACCGGGCATCGGGGCCGTGAGAGTAAATTCCGACCCGTCTCCCGTGTCAACGCAGGCTGCCGGCTGATCGGCCTTTTCCTTTTTCTTCTTTGCCTTCCTGCGTCCGCCGTCTTTCATGACTATCGGAGCAGTGTTGCCCGCGGCACGTGCCCGCGTCTTCCCTCCGACCTCATCCACCTTGACATTATAGTATTCGTCTCCTACGTAGACATTGAACGCTCTCAGCGAAGCGCTCTTCTCAGGCCTGTTCCCGGTACCGGCGGATACTGAAACGCTTCCGCTTCGAAGTTTCTCGACGAGCGCCTCTTCCTTCTCCACGTCTTCCAGTGTCACTGGCTTCACCTCGTCAGGCGGATCCTCCAGCCCGTACTTCCACCTCAGGAAGCGGGTGCCTGTAGTCGGGTAGAGCGCATATATCAGGACATCCCTCTCGTCTTTCGCGAGCCCCTTCGCGCCTTCGCGCGCCTTATCCATCTCGGGTTCGAGTATGTCGGCCGCGCGGCATGTAATCGGTTTCTCGCCGCGGGGGTATCCCTTGAGAGCAAGCTTCTGTATCTTCGCGTCCATCGGCCTCGGCGGTGTGCCGTACAGTCCGTACGCGTAATCCTTGACCTGTGCGCTGATCATCTTGTAGCGGCCGAAGAGCACATTCTGTACCGCCTGTATCCCGACGATCTGGCTCGTCGGCGTCACCAGCGGAGGGAATCCCAGTTCTTTGCGGGTCCTCGGGAGCTCCTTGTAGACCTCGTCTATCTTGTCCAGTGCCTCAGCTTCCCTGAGCTGGCTCACGAGATTTGTAAGCATTCCTCCGGGGATCTGGTGCTTGAGCACCCCTGTATCGATGACCGCCATCCTCGTCTGATTGAGGAAGCGCCTGTACTTCGGAGCGACTGTTTCAACAAATCCGCCGAGCTCGAAGAGCAGCTCGAGATCGAGGCCGGTGCCACGACCCGTCCCCTCCAGCGCGGCGACGATCGGTTCGACCGCCGGCTCCGAAGACCTGAGACCGAAAGGCGCCAGTGCGCAGTCAAGCACATCGACACCCGCCTCGACAGCCTTGAGATAGGTCATCGATGCCATACCGCTTGTATAATGACAATGCAGATGAACGGGCAGCCCGACCTCGGCTTTCAATGAACCGACAAGGTCGTATGCGTCATAAGGATTCATCAGGCCGGCCATGTCCTTGATGCATATCGAGGAGGCGCCCATATCTTTGAAGATCTTTGCCTTGTCTATGTAATATTTCAGGTCGAAGACCTCTCCCCCGAGCCTGTTTTCGGTGAGTGAGTAAGAGAGGGTCGCCTGGATCTCCTTGCCTGATTTCTTTATCGCCTCAAAGGACGCTTCGAAGTTGCGTCCATCGTTCAGCGCGTCGAAGACCCTGAATATATCGATGCCGGCCTCCGCCGCCTCGAGGACGAACGCCTCGACTACATCATCGGCGTAGTTCCTGTATCCGACGAGGTTCTGGCCGCGCAGCAACATCTGCAGCGGAGTCTTCTTTATCCGTTTCTTCAGTTCGACGAGCCGTTCCCATGGATCCTCGTTGAGGAAACGTGTAGCGACATCGAATGTCGCTCCTCCCCAGACTTCCATGGAGTGGAATCCGACCGCGTCCATCTTCTCGGCAATGGGAAGCATGTCCTCGGTGCGGAACCGCGTGGCGAGCGTCGACTGGTGTCCGTCACGGAATGTCGTATCCGTGATCTTCACAGGACTTTTCCCCTTCAGTATCTTTTCACTGGCTGGCATATCGTTTATGTGAGCCTTTCTTTCAGGCGGCCCCCGCTATCACAGGGAGAACCGGTTTAACCGAGTCCGCAGGGGATTTACCCTGGCCGCTAGCGAGCGCCTTCCGAGCTGCTCCTTGCGGGCGCCCATCTTCCACGGGCTCAGGACATGCCCCTTGTGCATTTCGGGCACTGTATCTTCCTGCTCTATATAGGCTTGAACAGCTGCGACAATCGCGGCCATGATCTTCGCGTCCACATTCACCCTTCCGTCCCAAGTGACTATCAAAGATAAACCTGCAGTCATTTTACTGTCAACAGTATTTAATCCCATTACAGGAGCATATATCGCTTCTGTACTTTGATTAAGAACCGTTCTGGAATTCAGTTGAAGATAACGCCGTAATATGCTATAATCGCGGCGCTTGAAATATCATCCACAACTTTGAAGGAGGGGACTATGCGAACGTTGCTACTGACAGTCGTCCTTGCCGCTATGCTGACGACATCCGCAGCCGCATATGATTACGGGTATATCGGGCTTTTCACCGATGAAGCCCGCACATCCTGGTGCACTGAGGCCATTCCATACACAGCATTCGATATCTATGTCTTCTGCCTGCCCAGTGACAACGGCGTAAGAGCGGTGGAATTCAGCCTGGAATTTCCCAGTACATATGTCATCGTGACTAACACTCCCGGGCCTACCGTGAGTGTTACCCTGGGCAACCTGTATGACGGGATAGCCTACAGCCTCTATCTCTGCTCGACCGACTGGGTGCTTCTCGACACAGTCAGCTTCCTTCCTACCGCCGGTGGACAGGCACCGATCTGGCTGGAGGGCCACGGAGACACTGGCAATATGGCCATCGCGAATTGCCTCCCCGGTTATCCGATGGAACCGGCCTATGCCTACACAAGCGTTTTCGTGAACTACCCTCCGGGCAGCGCTGAATGCTCCGGTGTAGCCACGAAGGAGACGAGCTGGGGCGCGATAAAGGAAATGTATAACGACTAGATTTTCTTCCCGAGCCCGCTGATATCTTCCAGCGGCAATCAGGGAAAGAGGCCGGGCGTCCTGCTCGGCCTCTTTCTATATCCGGTCCTCTATTTCAGACATGAAAAAGCCGGATCGATGACCCGGCTGAATATCGGTGGTGGGAAGGGAGGGAATTGAACCCCCGACACACGGATTTTCAATCCGTTGCTCTACCGACTGAGCTACCTTCCCACGGACGGTAATCTTATTAATTTATGGGCTTTTGTCAACGATTTATTCGTCGTCCGCGTCCTCGACGCAGGAATGCTCCATGTCAAGCATCCTGCTCCCCCCCACATAATCCTTGAGAACGGGCTTGTTGATATGCCCGAGTCTGTCTGTGATCTCCTGTATTCTGACTATTTGTTTCTCTATGCCTTCGAGCTTCCTGACCACGTCTGGTTCCAGTGAATCGCGGTCCATCAGGATAAGCTGGGTATACCCGAGAATCGAGCAGAGCGGATTGTTGATCTCATGATTCACACTTATCGCCGTCTCGGTTATAGCAGCCACCCTCTCCGCTTCGAGGAGTTTTGACTGAAGTTCGCGCAGTTCGCTCAGATCGGTCGCCAGAAGGATAGCTCCTGCCAGCTCACCGTTTCTGCCGGTCACCGGATTCACTTTCATGCTCACCGGCACATCTCCGCCTCCACACGTCCTGAACTTCGTCATATGATTACCGGACGGGTCGCCTCCACTCCTCAGGTCCCTGATGATACGGCGGGTATCTTCGAATCCGACGAGCGTGCTAATTCTGCATCCCAT
>CAYWGA010000121.1:0-5391 GCA_964457905.1 uncultured bacterium
CTTTACCGACAGGCGGGTCGGCATCTCGAAGATGTCGCGCAAGATCGTCTGGGAGGCGATGTTCATGGTCTGGAGGCTCAGGTTCATGAATCCCAAACGATGGAAATAACCCCTCGATCGAAGCTATATGGATCTATCTATAGTCATCGTCACCCATAACAGTATTTCCCCGGTGGAGAAATGTCTCCGTTCCCTTAAGGAACACCCGCCGGGGGGCGAATACGAAGTAATAGTAGTCGATAACGCGAGCAGCGACGGCACGCCGGAGCTGATACGCGATTCGTTCCCCTTCGCCCGGTTTATCGCGAACGAGGACAACAGGGGCTATTCAAAGGGAGTGAACCAGGCTTTCCTCGAATCGACCGGCAGATACTTTCTCGTCCTCAATCCGGACATAATCGTAAAAAAGGGTTCGATCGACGAACTGGTCAGGTTCATGGACGCAAATCCCGGGGCCGGCATCGCAGGCTCGAAGCTCGTCTTTCCAGATGGAACCGTCCAGGATTCCTGCAGAGCCTTCTATACGATAAAGGCCCTCTTTCTGAGGCGCACCTTCTTCGGAAAACTCTTCCCGAAGGCGAAGGCGCTCCGGGAACACCTCATGAGTGACTACGACCACGCCGAGGCTAGAGAGGTAGACTGGATCATCGGCGCCTGCATGATCGTCCGACGGGAGGATGTTGCCGAAGTCGGGCTGATGGATGAGAGGTTCTTCCTCTATTTCGAGGACACCGACTGGTGCTACAGGATGAAGCAGCACGGAAAACAGGTATGGTACGTCCCACAGTCGGAGATGGTGCACCTGTACGAACGTTCCAGCGCCAAGTCGGTTCTGAGCAAGCCGTATCTTCTGCACATACTGAGCCTGATGAGGTATTACGAGAAGTGGAACACGGTATTCCATTTCTTCAGGCGTTACAGGGGGACGATCAAGTCGCTCGTCTTCGTAGTCAGCGACCTGATAGCTATAAATATCAGCTTTCTCGCAGCATACTACCTGCGGGACGCTCTGCAGCCATACTTCGTGTATCGGCTCTACCCGCTCGACTGGTACACGATCTTCATCATATTTTACAACTTTCTGTTTCTAATCACATTTACCGCGATGGGTCTTTACAGGATCCGGAGGGGAACTGGAGTCGAAGAGGAACTCTCTCAGGTGATCAGGGCGATATTGATAATCTTCTCGGTACTTCTGACGGCGTCGTACCTGACGAAGGTCAGGATATTCTCGAGGGCCGTCCTGCTGGGGCATGCGGTCTTCTCGGTGATCCTCGTCACCATGTCGAGAAGGCTGCTTAGGCGGGTCCACCGTGCCCTGGTCTCGGCGAGTTTCGACCTCAGGAGGGTCCTTCTCGCGGGAGATGCCGCTGAAGCGGCCGATTTTGCCGCGACTGTCTCTGACACCCCGGAAGCGGGGATCGATATTATCGGACGTGTGGGGACCGGAGATGGTACGCTTGGTGATATCGGGGACCTTCCCTCGATAGTAGCGAGGTTCAGGATCCAGGAGCTGATGATCCTGCCCTCAGCGGCTGACGATGAAGGGATCGTGAGGATAATGACCGGCCCCGTATCGAGATCGATAAGGATAAATATAATATCTCCCGCCGCCAGGGTCACCGGGCGCGACACCCGTTCGGAGAATCTCGGAGGCATCTTCATGTTTGCCGTCGAAAGGGGGACATCGTTCCTCCTGACAAGGGGCGTACTCCGGCTGATCGATATCATCTCCGGGCTGATCCTCTTTCCCGTCTCGGTTCTCTGCTGGCTGCCCTTTACGACTCTGGGCAGGATCGGAGGAGGAATCAGGACTTTCACCGAGGTGAGGAAGGGAGTCAGGGGGGATCTCAGCTGGCCGAGGGCCGTTCTTCGTTCGGGACGCGAGGCTTCCGACATCGTAAAGCCGCTGCTTGCCATGCAGCTCGTGGCAGGGCGCCTGTCGCTCACCGGGCCTCCCGCGCGGGAGGCAGGGTCGCCGGGTGAGGGGCCCGTCGTCAGGCCGGGGATATCGGGCAGCTGGCGCGTCAAACCGGTCTCCGATCCGGCCGCTGCCGTGAAAAACGAAATATTGATGTTGAACAATCAGACATTTGCAGGAAGAATCCTGCTGATGCTCCGGTCACTCATCCCCTGTCTGGCCGGCAGATATCCGGAATGGTTTTACAGCAAGGGGGACGACCGATGAAGACCATGCGATGCATCATTCTCGCGATTCTGCTCGCGGCTCCTGCCGCGCATGGAGCGCCGGGAGACTGGAACGTATATATGGACGCCAGTTCGGTCAGCCGGGTGACGGCGCTCGGTGACAGTCTGTGGTGCGGGACGAGAGGCGGAATCCTCCTTTTCGATCTCACAGATTCGACATTCACCACCTACCTCGACGGGCTGGACCTGAGATCGAACGACATAACGGCGGTGACGGTCGACGGGAGAGGGAGCATATGGGCCGCCATGAGGGTCGCAGGGGTGGCCCGGATCGACGATCCCGGTGGAGACTTCTCGGTAAAGGAATATACCGAGGCGCTCGACGGTATCCTCGGTGACAGCGTCATCTGCATCCTCAGGGTGGAGGATGACATCTACTACGGCTGTACCGGCGGAGTGGCCAAGTTCTTCAATAACATTCCTTCCAGCGAACCGGTGCTGACAGACAGCCTCGCCGGCAAGACGGTATATGATATGACGTGGGATCCTTCCGGCAACCTGCTGTGGGTCGCCTGCGAGGATGGAATAGCGAGCTATGATCGCGGCACCTTCGAGTATCTCTTCTACGGAATCGGAGAGGTCCTGTCGGTATGTATTTTCGACGGGGAAGTTTACTGCGTATCCGGAGCCGATGTACTGCACCTCGGGGATGGCAGCTGGCCGCCGCTGGGCGGGGGACTGCACATGGACCCGGTCAGTGTCGCATCGGGCGGAGGGAACCTTTACTGTATAACGCCTGAAAGGGTCTACCTGTGGACCGGATCGTACTGGGCACATCAGGCCACCAATGAACTGAAGACTATGATCCGCGAGGATTTCCGGATCAGCTGGTCCGATAATATCCTGGGAGCGCTCGCTGTCGACGGAGACGGGGTGCCGTGGACCGGGGGCTTCTTCGAGGAAGGATCGAGAGGGATCTATCTCGCCGGCTATGCCGATGCGGACTGGAACTCGTTCATGCCGGACGGCCTCACACATAACCTGATAGTATCTCTAGACTGCGACCAGGCAGGCAATGTATGGGCGAGCACGGGCAAGTTCGGGCTCTCGTACCGCTCGACCTCGGGCGACTGGAACTCGTATACGAAGATCAGGGCCGACGTCGGCAACGATGACGCGCTTTCGTACTATATAAACAATCTCGCACTCCTCTACGACTCGCAGGGATTTCTCTGGTGCAATTCGCTTAACTTCGATCTTGACCGGATCGATGTCGGGGATCCGCTGGACAAGGACGATGACATCTGGGCCCATTATGCCCTTGGTACAGGGACGATCGAATCAAACAGGTTCATACGTGCCGGCGAGGATCCGGGCGGCAACAGGTGGTTCATGTCGGATGATACCGGATTCGAGAGCGGGATCTGGGGAGTCAACATCGGCAACGAGGCCGGGGACGACTGGCTGATAGTCACCCCGGGATACTATCCGCGAATGGAAGGCGGCAACATATTCGACTGTGCCTTCGACGGCCAGGGGGCGTACTTCGCCATGAGGGGCTATGGAGTGATGTACTGGCGCACCGGTGGTTTTGACTGGCCGACGCTGATCTCTGGCTCCGGCGATTACTGGGTCACGATCCTCGATGAGGACCAGCTGCCAAGTACCGAACTATGGGCGATCGAACGCGGGCAGGACGGCAGCATCTGGGTAGGAACATCGGCCGGGCTCGTCAGGTACAATCAGGGTGTTATCGATTCGTTTACTGTAAAGACGTTGGCGGATGAAGAGGGCCTGATCGGAGGGACCGTCTATGACCTCGCGTTTGACGGGCGAGGCGGACTGTGGGTCGCCACCAATAAGGGGATAAACAGGATAGAAGAGGACGGCACGATCACGGCAGCTTATACGACAGCGCTCGAGTGGCAGAACGAACTCAACCTGATCTATAGCGCGGAGGAGGTAATAGCGCCCCTCCCGAATCATTCCTGCAGGGCACTGGCGTACGATCCTGCCGGCGGATTCATCTGGGTAGGGACGGAGAACGGGTTGGCCCGGTTTGACTCGAACGAGCCGCAGGAGGAAACGCTGCCCGTCTCCGAAATGATCCTCTATCCCAATCCGGTCCATACCTCCAGGGGAGACAACGCGCTTAGGATCGCGAAGATAAGTTCACCCGTGGATATACGCGTCTACAATCTGGAAGGCGAACTCGTCCATGAGGTAAGTGGAGTGACCGAGGGCGGTATCGCGTGGGACCTTCTCACGTTGAACGGGTACCAGGCCTCGTCTGGAATATATATAGTACAGGTGAAGGGTCCGGGGGGAACCTCCATGAGAAAGGTTGCGGTGATCAGGTGATCGGCGACAGGTGCAGGAAAGTACTCATAGTCGGCGCGGGCGAAGCGGCCCGGATGGTCGCTTCGGAGATAGTATGTTCAGAAGAGATCAATGCCTCTGTCGAGGGATTCCTCGACGATGCGGAGGATCTCACCGGAACGCAGGTCGACGGGATCCCGGTGCTTGGCAGGACGACCGAACTTGAATCGGTCGTCGCCGGGAAAGAGATCGATGAAGTGATCATAGCGATACCGACCGCTCCGGGCAGGTTCGTCCGTGATATCGTGAGACGCTGCCGGCGTGCGGGAGTCGCATACAAGATCGTCCCCGGCGTTATGGAGATCATCCGCGGCACAGTTCATATCGACCAGATCCGTGAGGTCAGGGTAGAGGACCTGCTTGGCAGGGAGACGGTGAGCTTCGATTTCGAGGCTGCCGCGGCGAGGTTGACAGGCAAGAAGATCCTCGTGACCGGAGCCGGCGGGACGATCGGCAGCGAACTCTGCAGGCAGCTGGCGAAGGTCAAGCCGGCCGCGCTGATGATGCTCGGCCGCGGAGAAAACAGGATCTTCATGATAGAGCAGGAGATCCGGGCCGACAACCCGGGGCTCGAACTGGTAACTGTTATCAATAACATGCGTGAGCCGGAGAGGCTCTTCAAGGTCATGGAAAGACTGAAGCCCAACGTGGTATATCATACCGCCGCTCACAAGCACGTGCACTATATGGAACGGGATCCCGAAGAGGCGGTGCTCAACAATGTCGCCGCTACAATCAACCTCGCCAGGTCGGTCGAGCAGAGCGGAGCGGAGCGTTTCGTTTTCATATCGACCGACAAGGCCGCTGAACCCAAGGGTGTCATGGGCGCGACGAAGAGGCTCGTCGAGATGTACCTGCGAAAGA
>CAYWGA010000122.1:0-5295 GCA_964457905.1 uncultured bacterium
AGGCGCGAGTCCGTTCCGCTCTCATTGATCATCGCGAGCCGCCGCGTCGCGCTCCCCTCATCGACTGCCGCGGTGAGTGATTCGAGCCAGGGGGTGAGGATCGAGACGGCGCAGAGGAATATCGTGACGGTCAGAACAGCTCCCTTTTCCCTGCGGCCGATGACCGGCCAGAGGACCGCCATCATCAGCGCCGAGTAGAGTACTATCCCGCTTCGCGCTATAAGAAGTCCAAGAATCGCGAGAGGGCCGATGAATCTCGCCGGCGGGAAAGCGAACTTTCCGCCGTAGATCTCCCTGATCTTGTGGTCGTACTCGGGCCAGTGCCTGACAAGCAGGAAGATCAGCGTGAGAAAGAGTACCGCGAAGGAAACGGTAGTCAGCAGTATGACCCCGTTTGCCGCGAGGAGGGCCTGTCCATAGAAGCCCCTGACCTTGCGCTTGTATCCCTCGATCAGGTGAATGATAAAATCGGCATTTCCGCTTCGCAGGTCGATGCGAGCAAGGGCGAACATCGGTTCGGAGTAATCGCCCGACATGCGGGCAGCGAGCATGAGCTTTCGCCTGGCCATATCGCGGTCCCCGGCCTCGAGTGTCTCTATCGCGTCGCGGTATACCGCCCTTGCCGGAACCTGGAGTGACCAGGCCCCGTTCTGGAGCTCCGCGGTCGTGTATGACTTGAGTATCTCGTTGTCTATCTCATCCAACGGGTTGGCAAGCAACGGTTTGCAGAATGCAACCGTGAGAAAGAGTGCGATAAGTGCACCCGTTCGGCCTGCCTGCTTAACTCTTTGCAGTGTAAGAACTTTCACTATCCCTGTTTCCCCGCCTGCCTATATTGAAACCGTTTTTGTTACCGTTGACTACTCATCGGCAAGTATCGTGCCGCATCGTGGCGTTTGACTTCGCGGCGCTACGGTGTTTATTTGTTTGTTTACAGGGGTACCGACCGGTGATATAAAAAGCATGGTCGTTTTTTCAGGGAGATATAGATGAAGTCGGCAGAGATATCAGGAATAGGCGAGTTCAGCGGCCAGGAAGTCACGCTCAAGGGCTGGGTATACAACATGCGCTCGAGCGGGAAGCTCCTCTTCCTGCAGATGCGTGACGGCACCGGCATCATCCAGTGCATCATAGAGAAGGCTGTAGTGGGGGACGAGCAGTTCGAACTGGCCTCGGGCCTCACGCAGGAATCCTCCCTCGCAGTGACGGGGATGGTCAAAGAGGACTCGCGCGCCCCGGGCGGATACGAGATGGGCGTGACTGGATTCGAGATATACCAGATAGCCGAGCCGTATCCGATCACCCCGAAGGATCATGGAAGCACATTCCTGATGGACAACCGCCACCTCTGGCTGCGCAGCCGGAGGCAGAACGCCATACTGAAGATAAGAGCGGGCCTGGTCCGCTTCATCAGGGATTTCTTCGATAACAGGGGATTCATCCTCTGCGACACACCGATCTTCACGCCGAACGCCTGTGAAGGGACGACCACTCTCTTCGAGACGGAGTACTTCGGTGACAAGGCATACCTCACGCAGAGCGGACAGCTCTACAACGAAGCGACCGCGGCAGCTTTCCGCAAGGTCTACACCTTCGGCCCGACCTTCAGGGCGGAGAAGTCGAAGACGAGGCGCCACCTGATCGAGTTCTGGATGGTCGAGCCCGAGGTGGCGTTCGCCGACCTCGACGACATCATGCAGCTCGCTGAGGATTTCATCGTAGAGATCGTCGGCCGTGCGGTCGAGACATACAGGGACCTGCTCGAGGGAGATCTCGAGCGCGACATCTCACAGCTCGAGAAGGTGCAGGGGCCCTTCCCGCGGATCTCCTACCAGGAGGCGGCGCGTATCCTCAAGGAGAAGGGCGTCGATTTCGCGGAAGGCGGAGACTTCGGCGGCACCGACGAGACAGTGCTGGCGGAGAACTTCGACCGGCCCGTCTTCGTGCACCGGTTCCCCTCGGCGATCAAGGCCTTCTACATGGATCCCGATCCTGAAGACGCTACCTACAGCCTCTCGGTCGACCTGCTCGCGCCGGAAGGTTACGGCGAGATCATCGGCGGCGGCCAGCGCGCCTCCGACCTTGCCCTGCTGCAGAAGAGGATCGAGGAGCACGGCCTCCCGGAGAAGGCTTTCGAGTGGTATCTCGACCTTCGAAGGTACGGCACGTTCCCCCACGCCGGCTTCGGCCTCGGAGTGGAGAGGACCCTCGCCTGGATATGCGGAATACAGCATGTCAGGGAGACGATCCCCTTCCCGCGGCTGCTCAACCGGCTCACGCCATAAAAAATCGTCCAGCCTGGCGTCGATTGAACTCTATAACTTGTAACGGTTACGTGCGTTCGCTCCAATATTGACCACTTTTGTCATATATAGTTGACACATAGCGATTTTTTCCCTAGATATATACCCCTATTTCTGATACAATGCACCCAATCATCCCCTCTATGGCGACGTGGTGCGGTGTGGCGGCAGGGAGGGTTGTTTGATTTACATCAGAATCGGGAACAGGTTGCTTAACACCAGGAACGGAGGGATGCAAGGTGAAGCTTCTGCGAAAGTTTCCTATGATGATTCTCGCTATCGTGGCAACGGTCTCACTGACCGGTGCCGCTTTCGCGCAGGGTCATCCATGTGGTGACGGCGCGCTCCCCTTTGAGGGAAGCTGGAGCACATCCGCGGGGACACTGCTAGAGGGCAGGATCTCCGAGGCATGGTGCTACTCACCATTCTATTCCGGAGTCACCGGAAACACACTCAATTCAGCATCATGGGAAGGCGCGACACTCGGCACGCAGTGGACGATCTCCGGTATGGCGATCGACGGTGCCGGAGCGGTCGAAGTCGGCCGTGACGTCAATGCCGCCGGGATCGGCTGGATCGACTACCTTACCTATTACGAAGGTGGCCGGTTCTGGCTGGAAGGCGGTACGTCCTGGAGTGACGGGACCGATCTCGAGGGCGACGTGACACTCTGCGCCATTACCGCCAGGGTAACCCTGATAGCGGGCAATCCTGTCGGAGTGACCTCAAACATCACGATTGAAGGTGTCTTCGACGTGTGTCAGATGTGTTCGATCCAGATCATCGGCAACTCGGCGCAGACCTGGAAGACCGGTGACGCGGCTGCGATGCCAGCCAACTATCCGCCGTTCCTCTGCGGAGCGAACAGCGGCGAACTGCACTACGCGTGCTGCCTCACGGCTTCGGTACTGTGTACAACGACTGGCACCGAGGACTCGACCTGGGGCGCGATCAAGGAGATGTACAGGTAGTCCTTTCCGCGGGGCCGCCTGTACGTAACGATAACTTGCGGGGTGATACTACTCGCATTGCTACTCATCGACCCGCATAAGGGAGGTGGTTGCAAGGTAGATTCGCAAGACGGGTTTCCGATGGATATTAAGATCCGTCACTTTTACTGGAACCGGAGGGATACTTATGAAGGTTTTGAAAATGCTGCTCTTGACCGCGGGGATGATGGTTCTCGCGACGGCTGTCCTGGCTCAGGCATGCGACGGTATTAATTCGGCCCCCTATGCCGGGATCTACAGCAGTAGTGCCGGCACTCTTCTGGAAGGGCGCTCATCCGAAGCATGGTGCACTCCCGCGGAACAACGTGCCGGATACCCGGGGAACACCGAGGACGCGATGTCATGGGACGGTACGATGCTCAATTCCCAGTGGCACTTCTGGGGGATGTATATCGACGGCAACGGTGCAGTCCTGCAGACCAATACGGTCGATGCGAACGGGAACGGATTCGTGGACTACTCGACGAACTACCTTGGCGGCCAGTTCTGGCTCTGGGGAGGTCACTCGTGGGGTGACGGTACCGACCTGACAGGTACAGTGACCTTACTCAATGTCGGGACCAGGATCACCTTTAGCGGCGGCCAGGTCGTCGGGCTGACCTCGAATATAGTCATCAGGGGTGTATTCGATGATTGCCCCAACTGCATAATCAATTATGCGATCCTTAATGCGGAGCGTGCATGGGATCCTCTGGCAGGACCTATGCCGGCCGATTACCCGGACTGGGCGTGCGGTACTTCAGGCGAACTGTTCAACCTCTGCACCATCACGACCGATATCGAATGTGGGCCGGTCGCTACCGAGGAAACCACCTGGGGCGCGATCAAGGAGATGCACAAGTAGGCCGGGAAGCTATTACGATATCTCAGGCGTGACGGCCGGTAAGGGACCAGCCGTCACGCCCGACTACGGATCTCGGAGGGGTACTTACTTAGGGGATTCAACAATCACATAATCGTGATGTGCCTGCCTGTCCGGCCCGTGCCGGACCAGGAGGGGAGAGGCATTTTTGTCCCGCTTTCACAGGGGAATAATCCCGTTTAAATATATGAAACCCGCGAGGGGAGGAATGCGATGACCGGATTACCGTCGTAGGCCTTGCTCTGTCAGGTTACGGCACTCACTTTCGTTACTTCCTATCAATTTTGGAGGGGCAAATGAAAAATCTCGCGTTACTTTCCGCAGCCAGTCTTCTCGTCTGCATCCTGTTGGCGGGAGGCCTGTCGGCGGCAACACTGAACGTCCCCGGAGATTACTCGACGGTCCAGTCGGCGATCAATGCCGCCGTGACCGGGGACATCATCCAGATAGCCGCTGGGACATACATAGAAAACATCATCGTAAACAAGTCACTCACACTAAACGGCGCACAGACAGGTGTAGACGCCAGGGGCAGGACCGGTTCCGAGACGATCCTGACCTGCGCATCTGGACATCTCGTGACAGTCGCTGCTGTCGATGTGGTCCTCGACGGACTCACGTTGACCGGTACGGCCGCGGCCGGCCGCCTCGGCAACTGCGACAGTCACGGTTCCGGATTCGAGATGCGCAATTGCGTGATGGATGGAACTGCGGTGCGGGGATTCTGGTTCAACGTGACATCGCCCGACATCGTACTGGAATACAATGTTATCGATGCCAGTCTCTGGACCGACGCGAATCCTACGGCACATTTCGACTCCGATGTATTCGATAACCTGTATATCGGGAATAACGAGTTCCTCGGCGGTGCGATATTCGCGGGGAACAAGGTCTTCAACTCGACTGGATTCCAGCTCGTCGACAACCTGTTCGACGGCTGTATGCTGAATCTGTCATCCCAGTTTCAGAACGCCACTGTTTCGGGGAATATCTTCCGGAACAATGATTACACGAACATGCAGGCGGCATTCAAGAACAGCACCATTTCCTATAACCAGTTCGAGGCTACAGGACCCTCGCCCCACGTCGGGTACCCGTCCTGTAGCATGATGCTTTACGG
>CAYWGA010000123.1:0-5266 GCA_964457905.1 uncultured bacterium
CCATGCCGTCGAGAATATCCGCGATCTCCTTGAGGCTCTTGCGGCCGAAGTTGCGATACTTGAGCATATCGCTCTCCGACTTCGTGACGAGCTCGCCGAGAGTCTTGAGATTGGCTGCCTTGAGACAGTTGGAGGACCTGACTGAAAGTTCGAGTTCCTCGACACTTCTATCGAGCAGCTCTTTCATCTTCTCGGATTCCTCGTTGACTTCCTCTTCGATTTCTTCGACCGGCTCTTCCTCGAAATGGATGAACAGAAGCATGTGATCCTTGAGGATCTTCGATGCGTACCCGAGGGCATCCTCGGGAGTAACGCTTCCATTCGTCGTTACATCAAGCTTGAGCGAATCGTAATCGGTTCTCTGTCCGACTCGCGTATTCTTCACCGTATAGTTGACCAGTGTCACGGGGCTGAAGTTCGAATCGATCGGTATGAGGCCGATCGCGTAGTCCTCGAGAACATGCGCCTCGGCGGGAACGTATCCCCGGCCGTGACCCACGAGGATCTCCATCTTCACCTTCACCTTTTCGGTGCACGTGCAGATCATCTGGTCCTTGTTCAGGATCTCGATCTCCGCGTCCTCTTTGATATCGGCCGCGGTGATCTCACCCTTCTTGTTCGTCTCGATGGTCAGGAATCTCGGATCGTCGCAGTGCATCACTGGAATGATCTGCTTGAGGTTGAGCACGATGTCGGTAACGTCTTCCTTGACGCCCTTTATCGTACTGAACTCATGCTGCACCTTGTCGATCTTGACTGCCGTCATGGCAGCGCCCTGGATCGATGACAGGAGCGTCCTGCGAAGGGCGTTCCCAATCGTATTTCCGAAACCGCGCTCGAGCGGCTCAACCCTGAAGCTGGCGAATTTCGGGCCGGACGAAGTCTCGTCCATAACAATTTCTTTGGGCATCAAAGGATTACGCCATTTCATCTAAGCAATCCTCCTGTTGCGGCTGGCGAGCCGCTTATGCCAGATTACTTGGAGTAAAGCTCCACGATCAGGTTTTCCTCGACGGGTACCGGTATGACGTCTCTCGTCGGTTCCTCGGCGTAGGTCCCTTCCTTCTTGCTGACATCGACAGAGATATAGGGAACCGTTCCACGGCTTCCGTATCCCTTGATAGTTTCTTCGATGACTAGAAGGTTTTTGCTCTTCTCCCTCGGAGCGACATGGTCGCCCACACTAAGCTGGTAAGAGGGGATATTGACCCTCTTGCCGTTTACTTCGAAATGATTGTGCAGAATTAACTGGCGCGCGGTCGCACGGGAGGGCGCGAAGCCCATCCTGTAGACCATGTTGTCCAGTCTCTGCTCGAGCAGCCTGAGCAGGTTCTCACCGGTTACACCGGTGCGTTTCTCTGCTTCCTTGAAGTAGTTGCGGAACTGACGCTCAAGCAGCTGATACATTCTCCGCAGCTTCTGCTTCTCTCTGAGCTGAATCCTGTAGTTACTCCTTCTGCTGAACCTTGCTCGCCCGTGCTCACCGGGAGGATAGTTCCTCTTCTCGATTGCGCAGCGGTCGGAGTAGCAACGGTCCCCTTTAAGGAACAGCTTGGTCCCCTCTCTTCTGCAGAGTTTGCATGCGGGACCTGTGTATCTCGCCATTTACAGTTACCTCCCCGGCCTTACATGGCCGATCGTCCTCTTGATTCTCATCTAACGGTCAGATTCTCCTGCGTTTCTTCTGCCTCACGCCATTATGAGGGATCGGAGTGCAGTCCTTGATCCCGGAAACCTCGAGACCGGCGGCGCGCAGCGAACGTATCGCGGCTTCCCTGCCCGGTCCGGGGCCCTTGATCCAGGCCTCTACCTTTTTCATCCCCATAGCGAGAACGTCCCGTGCGACGGCCTGCGCGGCCTGCTGCGCGGCGAAAGGCGTGCTCTTCCTCGAGCCCTTGTAACCAACCTTTCCCGGGCTGCACCACGCGACCACGGCGCCTTCACGGTCCGTTATCGTTATGATGGTGTTGTTGAACGTGGATTTTACGTGCGCAATACCATACGCATCCACTTTCTTCAATTTCTTCTTCTTCGACTTCTGCGGACGGGCCAATTTGTAACCTCCCTAATAAGTCCGTCAAAACCGGGGCAGAGCCCCAATATGCGTATTAGCCCTATTTTTTCCTCTTTGAACCCGGACGATTACGGGGACCCTTACGGGTGCGGGCGTTTGTATGCGTCCGCTGACCGTGACAGGGCAGCCCGTGCCTGTGCCTGAGACCACGATAACAGCCGATATCCATCAGCCGCTTTATATTCATCGTGCGTTCTGTCCTGAGTGATCCCTCGATCGTGTAATCACTCTCGATGATCTCCCTGATCCTCGCGGTCTGTTCGTCGGTCAGCGCCTTTGTCTTTGTCATCAAAGGTATCCTGGCCTTCTTGAGAATCTCGACAGCACTCGTACGACCTATTCCGAAGATATAAGTCAATGCGATCTCAACATGCTTGTTGTCGGGTATATCGACTCCGACTATTCGCGCCACAGGTGGTCTCCTTTCGTATTCACAGTTACTTCTGCAGCCCCTATCCCTGACGCTGCTTATGCTTCGGGTTCTTGCATATAACCCGAAGAACGCCTTTGCGCCTTAAAATCTTGCAGCTGGGGCACATCTTCTTTACTGAACTTCTGACCTTCATCTCTATTCTATCCTTTCCGGTCCATTGGCACGGTCCTCGCCGCGCCGATGGCGGGGGAATCTTCTACCGGCCATCCCGAAACCCGGGGTCATTTATACCGGTACGTGATCCTTCCTCTGCCAAGATCGTAGGGACTCAGTTCAAGTGCGACCCTGTCACCCGGGAGGATCCTGATGAAATGCATCCTCATCTTCCCGGAAACGTGAGCGAGCACGATATGTTTGTTCTCGAGCTCGACGCGGAACATCGCGTTAGGCAGCGCCTCGACGACCGTTCCCTCTACCGGTATGCCCTTCTGTTTGGCCATACAGCCTTTCTCGTTTACTCTCGGCCGCGGTCTGCGTGGCCGATGGTCACCGGGTCATTATCCGGGGACCGTTTTCGGTGACCGCCACCGTATCTTCGAAGTGACAGGATAGTTTCCCGTCTACCGTAACAAAGGTCCATTTATCCTCGAGCGTCAGGACGTCGTGTGTTCCGACATTGACCATCGGCTCGATCGCGAAAACCATCCCCGCCTGGAGTTCCGGGCCTTTTCCAGGAGGCCCGAAATTGGGGATCTGCGGCTCCTCGTGCATCCTCCGCCCTATCCCGTGACCGACGAGAGCCCTTACTATCGAATACCCCTGGCTCTCGGCATGCTTCTGAATCGCATGCGAAATATCGGAAAGATGATTGCCAGGTCTCGCCTGTTCGATGCCGCGGTCGAGTGACTCGCTCGTGACCCTTATCAGGCTGGCCGCTTCTTCCGATATCTCCCCGATGGGATACGTCCTCGTCGCGTCGGAGTAAAACTCCTCGAGGATAACTCCCATGTCGATCCCCACGATATCTCCCTCTTCGAGGGAACGCGGGCCGGGAATCCCGTGAACGACCTGCTCGTTGACCGAGGCGCATATCGTCGCCGGGTATCCCTGGTATCCCTTGAATGCCGGGACACCGCCCTTCGACCTTATGAAATCCTCTGCCGCCGCATCGAGCTCCGCGGTCGTCACGCCGGGCCGGATCATCTTCTCGAGTACGGAAAAGGTCTCCTTGAGGACTTCCCCGCTTCTTTTCATCTTCTCGAGTTCCGGCTCGGTCTTTATATTTATCATCTCATCAAGCGGATAATCTCCGCGGTGATCTCATCGATGTCGCCTGACCCTGCGACCGCCGTTATCCCGGGCACCTTGCGATAGAAATCCAGGACGGGAGTGGTCTGCTCCTCGTACACCTTCAGGCGCCTTCTTACCGTCTCTTCCCTATCGTCCGGCCTTGTCACGAGCTTTCCGCCGCACTTCTCGCAGACGCTCTCGTCTCCATCGGCCAGCATCGAAAGGTTGTAGACCGCCTTGCAGTCACCGCATACGCGGCGGCTCGTCAGCCGGCCCACGATCTCTTCGCTGTCGACGTTGATGAGAAGGACCATATCGACTGCCAGTCCCTTCCCTCCGAGCAGTTCCGTAAGGGCCTCTGCCTGTGGCAGGGTCCTGGGGAACCCGTCGAGCATCCAGCCGCCGCCCGCGAGGACGTCGAGCTGTTCCCTAATCAGGCCGAGCATGATCTCGTCAGGAACGAGCAGCCCCGCCTTCATGTACTCTTCGGCCTTCTTTCCAAGCTCCGTTCCCTCGGAGACCGCTTCCCTGAGCAGGTCGCCGGTGGAGAGATGCTTCAGATCAAGCTGATCGGCGACTCTCATCGCCTGTGTGCCTTTGCCTGATCCCGGAGGGCCGATTATTATTACATGCCTTGCGGCCATTACATTCACTTTCTTCTATCGGGTCCTTCTAGCGCCTTCCGCGCAGGCGGCCCTTCTTCATAAATCCATCATAATGCCTCATCAGAAGGTGCGTCTCGATCTGCTGAAGGGTATCGAGCATAACGCCGACAACGATCAGCAGGCCCGTTCCGCCGAAGTAGAACGGAAGACCGGCCTTCCTGTAGAGGATATCGGGCAGGACCGCTATAAACGCGAGGAACATAGCTCCAGGGAGCGTGACCCTCGAGAGGATCCTGTCGATGTAGTCACTTGTCTTCTTTCCCGGCCTTATGCCAGGGATAAATCCGCCGTACTTCTTCATGTTGTCGGCGAGATCGACCGGATTAAGGACGATCGCCGTGTAGAAGTACGTAAAGAATATGATGATCAACGAATAGATCGTCATATACATCACCGTGCCCGGTGACATGTAGAGCTGGAAGGTATCCATGAACCCCAGGTTAAAGAACGACGCGATCGTCGTCGGGAACACCATGATCGACTGGGCGAAGATGATGGGGATAACGCCTGCGGTATTTACCCTCAACGGGATATACTGGGAACGTCCCCCGTAGACCTTACGGCCCACGATCCTCTTGGCGTACTGGACAGGGATCCTCCTCTGGCCCTGCGTGATCAGGATCACACTGGCCACTACTCCCACGAGTACGACAACGAAGACAAGCAGCCTGAGCGGCGTGATCTGTCCGAGCTTAAGCGCTCTCCAGGAGCTGAGAAAGTAGGTCGGGTACTGAGCGACGATACCGATCATGATGATCAGCGAGATACCGTTTCCGATTCCCCGCTCCGATATCTGCTCCCCGAGCCACATCACGAAGATCGTTCCTGCCGTCATGGTAAGCATGGTGAGCAGCCTGAACGCCA
>CAYWGA010000124.1:0-4891 GCA_964457905.1 uncultured bacterium
AAACCCCGCGTCGAGATGCGGCCCCTCGAACTCGACAGCCGCACCGTCCTTTGAATACCTGTAGCCCTTGCCCGCCATAGCGTCGGCGACAAGTACGAAGCCCCTGTCGTCCACTGCCAGCCCGAGAGGTTCCCGCAGGTCCCCCGCCCCGAGCACTATCTCCAGACGCTCGGCACGTAACTGATCAACCGCGATTGTGGATATGGAATCATCCTGCGCCGCCGCGGCGCCCGCAAAAAGGGCCGCGCACAGTACGATGCCTGAAAATATCGAAGGAGTTTTCATCTGACGTCCGTTTCTTCGCGCCGACGGATCGTCAGAACGGCCTGTTGACCGCAAAAAAGAATCCGCCGGGTCTCGGCCCCGCCTCGAACCTTACGGGGATCCTCGACGAGGTGTCGACTTCATTCGTCGTTTTACGCGCGATAAACACAGCGTCGACGGAACTTACGATCCTGAGCGCAAAGAGGTAAAAGGCAGAGTAGAGAGCGTAATTCTCCGCATCCTGACTGTCGCCCCTGAGCGTGTTGAAATTGTGCTGGGCGTCGGTTGAGTTCCACCGCCACGCCATCTCTGATGAGACGTAATTGTCGAGATAGTAGGCATCCATCGCGGGCTGGTCGTAGGGGTAGAGGTCACGCGCCTCGCGCCTGACATACTCATTGTATCCGCCGGGGCCATCGCTGCTGATCCACCTGCCGACATTCTCATAGTAGGTCTCTTCGTAACCTGTGCCGTCTACATCGGCATAGGCGGCCGCGTAATCCTCGTAGTCGCTCTGTTTGGAATTCGACCTGTAGTACTGCGTCCCGAGCATTATCCATCCAGCTGCCTCGAGAGTGAAGTAGACGTAGGCCCGGTTTTTTCTTCCCATCCTGTACTGGCCGAGTCCCGGAAGCAGGAAACTCCAGGCTCCCTCTTTGGCCGGTGAATAGGTGCCGGGTTTCGCTGTCGCGGTGTCATCCTCAGGCAGCCCTTCGGATGCAAGGTTCCAGCCATGTCCGCCGGCAGGCAGTTCTGACGGAAGCTCCGTCGAAAAGGGCTTCGCCGCCATCGCTCCATGGGAGGCTGTAAGTATCACAAGCAGAAATATTGTAAGCTTTCTCATTCACTCCCCCTAAAAACGATAGCTCAGTCCGACCGAAGTGTACTCGAGGCCGGGGCGCAGGTCGAGAGTCAATCCGTTCTCATCGTACGCACCCTTGTTGTAGCGGTACGCGAGATATCCGGCGTCAAGCATCGAGACGACACGGTTCAATATCAGGGCCATCACGAAACGGTCCGCTTTGAGGAGATAGTCGTCGCTCTCCGTGCGCATATTCCAGTAGGTCGTCCTGTTCGGTGTCCAGGCCGTGACATTCTCGTAGTTCCCGTCCCAGTCGTCCCATCCGAACGAGAAGGCGTCGTACTTGCCCATGTTCTCGTAATATTCCTCGTGGTCGAGGTCGCGCGGTATATAGACGAAGTAGTAGTAGTCACCCTTCGCCTCTTCGTTATACTGCTGCCAGCTGTCGCAACCGCCGATCCCTACGCAGTAGTGATGCTGCTCGAGGAACCTCGCCTCGCTCCAGTGCTCGTCGCCGAAGATCTCGTACTGTGCCTTTACTTCCTTGCCCTTGTCGTAATTGTCGCGGTAGGCATACCAGCAGTAGGCGTCAAGAGCGAGGAACACGGGGACCCTGAGGTAGTGCGAGAACTTCTTCGAACCTGTTGCGACGTAGAGCTCACCCATACCCGGCAGTACGGCGGAAGCGAGCATGGCGACCGCGGTGTTCCTGCCCGGACGCGCCGATACGGCAGAGCCTGTCTCTGCATACCCCGCTCTCTGGGCCGTGAGCTCCTCACGGGAGACTATCGGCATCTCGAGTTGTTTTCCGTTGAGCTTCAGCGTCTCGTTCATTCTCCAGTTCTCGAGGCCGGAAACGGGTTTGCCCGCCTCCTTCAAGGAGTCTGCGCGCGTGGGTGGGGCTGCCAGAAGTATTGCAAGCATGCAGATGATGACAAAACGCATCGATATCCTCCGGTCGTTAATTGACTATCGCGAATTTTTTTCTCGTCTCCACTGTCGTGCCGCCCGAGTTGACGACTATACGGCAGAGGTATACGCCCGAGGCCCGGTCAGCCATATTCACGACGAATTCAGCCTGGCCGCCAGTCATCGGCATCGACTGCTCGAGGACCTTCTCCCCTTCGAGCGTCAATATGTCAAGAGTCGCATCGCCTTCGTCGGGCGCGCTGAAATGGAACGCCACCCTGTCTCCTTTAGAGGGGTTGGGATATATCACGAGGTTCTCGTCGAGATCGGCCCACTGCGCCTGCGGGGCGGTGAATCCGGACGACGGCTGGGCCCATGAGCCCCTGTCGGCTCCGCCGTATGCGGACGACCATGAACCGGAGATCACGGGCGTTTCGAAGGGCAGCTCGTGCCACCTCGCCCTGCCGCTCTCCGGCCTCCAATCTCCGAACTCGCTTTCATCCGAGTTCGTTATGATATCTATATGTGAGTAATATCCATTTGCTGTCACATCGAAAGGCTCTGTCAGCGTACCGGCTACCTTCCTCGGCCAGCCGGGCACCAGATTACCCTCGAAATCGAAGATGTACATGATACCGGCGTCAGTACCTGCGAGGATCCACGCTCCCTCAGCGTTCGAGGTGGTTACCGGCGGCGCAGTGATCGTCACCTCAACAGGAAGGATGTATGTACCGTCATTGAGATCCCTCGGCCATCCCATGATGTTGGCGCCGGACGGATCGACGACGTAGATCGTACTTCCATCGGTGCATACGAGATCGAGTCTCCCGTCACCGTTCATATCCTGCAGTGCGGGTGGGTATGGTATCGCGCCGCCGACACTTCTGTCGCTTATCAAACCATCCCGGCCATACAGAAGGATCCTCCCTGTCGCCGCGGCGGCTACCCATATCTCGGACCCGGGCGCCTCTGGAACTATATCTCCGCCAACGAGGAATATCTCTCCCGAAAGGTCCGAAGCCGAAAGCGGAACATCTATGGGTAATTCCAGGGGTGCGTCTAATCCGTCGTCGGGAGTGACCCCGATCTCGTAACTTACCAATCGCGGATTGCCGCAACCTTCACCTGTGCATTCAAGTAGAGCACAGACCGCTACTGCGTTATCGTTCACATTCTTCTCGATGACAAGATTACCCTTTACGCTGTAGCCTGACGGAGGTGAGACCGGTGTGCCGACATCGGTGCCATCTGTCCCGATAAGATGGATCGGGCCATCGTATTCAGCCGCTACAATATATGTTCCGTCCACGTTCTGAGCCGGCACGGGGAATGTCGCGAGAGTATCGAGCGTCACTGGCCATGAGGGGCATTCGGTCCAGTCGGTCGCGTTGAATACGTGGATCGTGCCGTCCGTTTCGGCGACAATCACTCCGCCTGTCATCGAGCCGGCGCAGTCGCCCATCGGGAAGACCCGTGCGGCCGGGGTCATGACCGGACCACCGATGTCGAAGACTGCTGACGGATTCCCCGGTATCCAGCCCTTTCCATCCTCATCGATGACAAGCGAGTTGTCCGATCCGACCAGTGGAAGCACACCGTACCGCGAGGGAATGATGCCTCCCTCTATCATTCTCGTCACCATGCGCTCGGCGCACCCCGCTCCGAATGTCATCAGGGTGTCCCTGCCCGAAACGTTTTCAAGGCTGAGGCCGCTTCGCACCTGCCAGTTGCTCCAGGCCGGCGGAAGTCCCTCGTCGTTCATCTCCGTGTTATTACCATCGTAGAAGGCGTCATCGTACCAACCGAGGCCGTACCTCGAGCTCGGATCGCCGAGATCGACTACGCCGTTCGCCTCTACTAGCGATACCCCGAAGGGCCAGCGCGAGTTGACCTCGTTCTCCTCCCACCTCCGCTCGATGAAGAACTCGTCGATGTGCCAGACGAGCAGGCCGGGGCCCCACTGCGGGCTCGGCCAGGGTTCCTCTGTCGGAAGCAGGTAGTCGTATCCGTTGGTGTATTCCCATATTATCTCATCGGGGAATCCCGATTCACAGTTCATACAGTTGCCCGGCCCGAGAATAACACCGGTGACATCGTCGAAGACGAAACTCGTATAGAGATCGTCCAGCTCGGCCGCCCTGTTCTCGATCAGCCAGTACTCGTCTGCCGACATCTCCACACGCACGCCTTTAGAGGGGCATTTGCCCGAGGCGGAAAGGGAGATCGCTTCATCGAAGGTCCCGACTGTGTCGGCCTCGAGCCATCCGAGAAAATACTTCGACCAGGCGCACAGCCCGCCCGGTATGAACCCTTCCGCGTAATGCTGTTCACCCTCGAGGTCGACAAGGATGGCGCCGAGCTGTCCGCCGCTGTCCATATTGTCGAAGACCCCTATCGAAGCCATGTTCGTATATGTGTCGTATAGATCGGGAAGGCCTAGCTCGTGTCCGAACTCATGGGCGAGAACCGCCGCGACCCCGCCGACATATCCGTCCTGTATCGCCGTCTCGGGGATCACGGAAAGTTCCGTGATGACATGTCCGCCCTCGATGACGATCTCGTCGCCGTCGCCGAGTCTCGCGAAGAAGGAGGGCACGTCATTGGGGCTGTTACCGAGCACGTCGCTCTGCAGATTGGCCCCGGCGTGCGCCACGATGATCGCGTCGTAATCGCTCAGTCTCGCAGGGTACCCTTCAGCCTGCAGCGAATCGTCACAGGCAGCGACCGCGTCCTGTACGAACTTGACAAGACTCTCGATCGTCCACTGCCCACCCTGCCCCGGGCCGTAATCGGCCAGGTCGGAGAGCTTGTAACTTCCGGTCTCCCCGGCGGGAAGAATATCCCAGTTGATCTCCGCCGCTCCGCACGACTGGAAATGGTAGTAGCGCGACAGCGCTTCCATATGTGAGTTGAAAT
>CAYWGA010000125.1:0-4715 GCA_964457905.1 uncultured bacterium
CTAGGATAACGCGGTTTCTCAGGCCCGTAGGGGCCTTTATATTAGGGGAGTGAAGCAATGCCCTTACTTCCGCCTTGCCAAGCGCCACGGGCAGTTTTCGGCTGCCTCGTGTGGTTTTTCCAACCATCTCCAAACCTCCTTTTTACAACGGGTTGAGAGTACGCATTATGTAGAGTTTGCGTACTATATAGCACCGATTTTAGACGCTGAAGTGAAAATGCGTACTATTGGGGTATGAACTCGCTGTCTTCAAAGGGGCTACTGAGCATGATGTCGGAAGCAAGAACTCATATGCAGCACCACTTCATTTCCCCTTTGACATTACCCCCTCAAATGTACTAAATTGTTTCCTCTATACCAGATTGGGGAGAAGTGTGCCCTGAGGGGTTCCCCGATACATCATTCATGATTCAAGCGGATCTGGATAATAAAGCGAGGTAACGTGAGCAGGAATCTCAGGTTCAAGGTAATTCTGGTCTTTATAGTGCTTCTAGCGTCGCTGTGGGCACTGTATCCGACCTTTCAGGTTGTGACGATGAAGCAGGCCGATCGGGACGCGATGGAGATCGAGAACCCCGAGAAATACGATAAACTGATCAGCAAGGCCATCAAGCCGGGCCTGGACCTCAAGGGCGGGATGTATCTCGTTCTCGAGGTGGATGATTCCCAGCTCTCCGACGACGAAAAAGTCGATGTCGTCGACCGGGCCCTCCAGGTCATCCGAAACAGGGTCGACCAGTTCGGCGTGGCTGAGCCCGATATCAAGCGTGAGGGCGAAAAGCGCATCATCGTCCAGCTGCCCGGCCTCCAGGACGCCGAGAGGGCGAAGAGGCTTATCGGCCAGACGGCGATGCTCGAGTGGAAACTCGTCATGCAGCAGGCAGAGGTCGCAGGCATTCTCGGCCAGATCGACCGCGCCCTGAAGTCAGAGCTCGGCGATTCGCTCGAGGAAGTCGAGGCCATGTCACCGGACACCGGTATGGGAGCCCTGGTGGATCCCGACTCGGCAGCCGCTGACTCGGATGTTCCGCCGCTGCCACCGTCGCTCATCGACTCGACGATGCTCGGGCAGAACGTGGACACTCCTCTCGGAGCGCTTCCGCTGCAGACGGTCAACAAGGACAGGCCGTTCACCTCGCTGCTTCTAGACTTCTACAGAGACTGGCTCGTAGTCTACGAAGACAATATCCCGATGGTCCGCAATCTTCTGGCTCAGCCGGAGGTCATCGACGCCATCCCCGACGATGCCGAGTTCGTCTGGTTCGACGAGTGGATCCCCCTTCAGGAGGGTGGCAACGCGAAGTACCTCTTCCTTCTTTCGAAGACCGACATGGTCTCCGGGTCAAACCTGCAGCAGGCGACGCCGCAGCCCGACCCGCAGAACCCCCAGCGCCTGAACGTCTCCTTCGTGTTCAACAGGAAGGGCGGCCGCGAGCTGGCGAGATTTACCGGACGTAACGTCGGACGGTTCACAGCGATCGTTCTCGACGGCAAGATAAGAAGCTACCCCGTCATCAGGTCGAAGATCCCTGACGGGCGTGGTTATATAGAGGGCAGCTTCACCGACGAAGAGGCGAGGGACCTTTCGGTCATCCTCCGCGCCGGCGCGCTGCCTGCAGACCTGATCCCCCGCGAGGAAAGGACGGTCGGCCCGAGTCTCGGTACCGATTCGATCAACCAGGGCGTCCGTGCGGCGCTTATGGGCCTCATCGTGGTGGTCATATTCATGCTGATCTATTACAAGCTCTCTGGCGGCATCGCTGCTGTAGCCCTTGTGTTCAATCTTGTAATCCTCTTCGGGGCGCTGGCCTATCTTGGCGCCGCGCTGACGCTGCCCGGCATCGCCGGGGTGATCCTGACGATTGGTATGGGGATCGATGCGGCAGTGCTGATCTTCGAGAGGATACGCGAGGAGCTCAGGAAGGACAAGACGGTCAGATCGGCCATCGACGCCGGTTACGACCGGGCCTTCACGACGATCCTCGATGCCAACCTGACGACCCTGATCACGGCCGTCGTGCTCTGGCAGTTCGGAACGGGCCCGATCAAGGGATTCGCGACGACGCTGAGCATCGGCATCATCGCAAGTATGTTTACCGCGCTCGTGTTCAGCCGGATGATATTCGATCTGTGGACGAGAAGCGGGCGGGTAAAGAAGCTCAGTATATAGAGGTCATTCCTACGAGGAGAAGAAATGAAGTTCTTCGGTGAAACACATATTCATTTCGCGGAGCACCGGTACAAGGCGTTCATCCTGTCGGCGGTCGTGATCGTCGCGGGACTCGTCTCTCTGGCGATAAAGGGCGGCCCCGACCTCAGTATCGACTTCGAGGGCGGTACGCTCGTACAGGTCAGGTTCGATGAGCCCGTGCCTATCGGCGAACTGCGCGAGACGGTCGAAGCGGCCGGCTACGAGGACGGCAAGATCCAGGAGTTCGGGGCGGAGAACGAGTACCTGATCACTATCGAGAAGATCAGCGAGGGCGGCCTTGCCTCTGAAAAGCTGCTTGGGGCGCTCAACGAGGCCTATCCAGCCTGCGGTTGGGCGGTCATATCGTCCCGCGAGCTCGAGCCCGACCTCTCGGCGAACTTCGAGGGCGGTAACCTCGTCATCGTCAGCGCCGACTCGATTCCGCCTATGGCGGAGCTCAAGAGCGGCGTCAGAAAGGCGGGAGTAGGCGTCGTCGAGCTTACGCGCGAGAGCGAAGGAGCGGTGGCGTTCAGCCTGCCATACCTCGGTATCGAGGCCCAGGCCGTTGGCAAGCTGCTTGCGTCGATGAGGGAGCGTTTCCCCGACCGCGAGATCGAATCGCGCCGTACCGAGACGGTCGGCCCGAAGATCGGTGAAGAGCTCAAGAGCAGGACCTGGGCGGCGATCGTCATATCGCTGTTCGGCATCCTTGTATATATCTCGTGGCGGTTCGAGTTCAAGTTCGCCATCGGCGCCATCGTCGCGCTGATCCATGATGTTCTGATCACGGTCGGTCTGTTCTCGATAATGGGCAAGGAGATATCGCTCGTCATTGTTGCGGCGCTGCTGACTATCGTCGGTTATTCGCTCAACGATACGATCGTCGTCTACGACAGGATCAGGGAGAACTTCAGCCTCAGGCGCCGTGAGTCGTACGAGAAGATGATAGACATCTCGATCAACGATTCACTGAGCCGTACGATCATCACATCGCTGACGACGCTGATAGTGGTGCTCTCTCTCTACTTATTTGGAGGAGAGGTCATCCACGACTTCGCGTTCGCGCTGCTGGTCGGTGTCGTCGTAGGAACGTACTCTTCGATATTCGTCGCCAGCCCTGTGCTCATCGAGTGGCAGAAAAGGCTCGGACGCAAGAAGACAACGGGTAAAACGCAGGTCGCGAAGACACAGACGCAGAAAGCCTGATAGATAGAGCTTAGATAGATTTCGGAAGGAGCAGGATTTGGTATCGGTGCTGCAGCACACGGGACTGGTCCTGCTCTATCTTTTAGTACTCATAGTGGACATTTTAATATTTGCGGGAGTCCCGGGCGGCTGGATAGGCCTCGGGATCATCTTTATATATGACCTCGCGTACAAGTTCACCGTCGTCGGATGGCAGTGGTGGATCGTCCTGGTCGCCATTATGGTGGTCGGGGAGATCATAGAGGCCTTTCTCGGTACCGTCGTGGTCCTGAAGAAGGGGGCCTCGAAGTGGGGGGCAGTCGGGGCGTTTGCCGGGGGTATCATCGGGGCCATCCTGGGGACCTCTGTGCTGCCGGTGATCGGGAGCGTGATCTTCGGGTTGCTCGGGGCGTTCGGTGGGGCGGTCCTGGCTGAGTACATCCAGTACGAGAAGCTGGACGACGCGCTGAAGACAGGGTTCTGGGCGTTTGTCGGGAAGCTGTCGGCTTACTTCGTAAAAGCAGCACTGGCTATGGGGGTATTGGCGATATTTATCGTCAAGTCGTGGCCGTGACTAATATTTATTGATCAGAGATGCTGTAGATTTTCTGCTTTTGTACACACTCGTATAACATATTCAATTACAGACATTTAGGGAGTGAATTCAAGTGCACTTTAATCGCAGTGCACCTGATTAAAATATATGCCACAATATTTTAATGTTGACATCAGTGATGTATTGAATAAACTCCCTATGAATGAATAAATGATTCTATATCAATAAGTTCAGGTTAGGTGGAATGTTGTGGATATATCGAAATTCGCAGAAACTAGCCCCGGGACTTTAATCCCAGTAGGTGGATTACCGGGCGTGTCGCATGCGTTTGTTCCTGAGAGTCTTCCTCCCAATTGGGAATGGCCTGATAGATTATGGCCCCTGCTTGTTGAGGCTAGAACTGCTTTAGGCAGCTTGGATGGGACGGCAAAACATCTGCCAAATCATCAGCTACTGATAAGACCCCTTCAGAACAGAGAGGCGCAAAGATCATCAAGGCTTGAAGGAACAATCACTGAGCCAGAGAAGCAGCTTATTTTTGAAATTGATCCGAAATATCCAAGCTCAGAATCAGATCCAAATAACGCATATCAAGAGGTTTTCAATTACGGCAGAGCTTTGAGGTCAAGGTACGTTTCCCATGGCCATTTACCACTGTCATTAAGGCTGATTAAAGAACTCCATAAAGTGCTGATGGATGGAGTCCGAGGTGCAAATAAGGAACCAGGAGCTTTTCGCCGGCTCCAGAACCAGATTGGAAGACCAGCTCGATTTGTTCCTCCC
>CAYWGA010000126.1:0-4619 GCA_964457905.1 uncultured bacterium
CGAATACGGCAAGCGCCAGATAGACCATGGCGGGTGCGGCATAGATAAGCCGATAGTGCATGTAGCCAGCAGCCATATCAAGCGGAGTCGCCGTAAGTGGAACCAGGACAAGCAGTGTTGGAATGGTGAAGAGGAGCCACACTAGGCGCGATCTCCTGTAACCAGAGGTAAGGACCGGAAAGACGGGGATCATAAGGACGGCAAATAGAAAGGGGAATCCCATACCGGCAATAAGCTCGGCGGGATCGACCATCCTCAGCCCGGCGCCGATCTCCATCATCCCCTGCATGTGCGTATGGATCATGTTCGGGTGGTCTGGGAAATTGATCAGTCGCACTGCCAGTGGAAAGGCTACCGCGGCTGAGACCAGCGGCACAGCTTTCCAGAAACGGCTCATCCAGTCACTCCCCAGGCGAAGTATCGAAACGTAGACCATCAAGCCAAGGAGAAAGAGTCCCAGGACAGGAGCGAATGAGATATGTATCGCTGTCCCCGCCGCTGCCGCCAGTGCAGCGATCCCCAGGTCCTTCCCCTTCTGGGATCTCAGGTACCTGATCAGAAAACCGGAGGTTCCCCAGAATACTATCTGCGCGATATTGCGGCTGTAAGACAGCTTGGTCAGCCACGCGAATCCATCGCCTCTGAAAAAGAGAAAGAGAAAAAGAACTGAGAGAGTCTTCACGGGGATCGACCCCGAAAGTTCTCCCGCAAAGAACCAGAATACCACGATCGCGAAAAATGAAAGGAAGGCGGGCATCATGGTCCACAGGACATGAGGCGGTGTGTCAGCCAGCCACGCCCACAGCGATACGACAGGGTGCCACAGTCCCTTTCGCGGATCGAACGCGACCCCGTCCCCATCGATGTGAAATGAATCTCCGGGAAGAAGACCGCCGCCGTCGAGACTCCTCCTGACGAAACTGATATGGTCAGGGGCATCGGTGTTCCATCCCAGTTCACCGTTGCCGGCAAAAAGTGCCGCGCAGATACCGAAGAGAAATATAAAGACGACCAGCATAGCCTTCTTTTCCCTCGCGGAGTAATCCTCCCTGCGTGAGAACGAGCCGACCAGATCAACGCCTCTCTCCTCCTCTTCCTTTCCTGTGGCGATCCCCCGGTAAGCGAGAGCAATGACAATAGCGGTCACGTATGAGATCGCGATGAACGAATATGTTACTCCGGGTATGAAGCCGATGCAGACAAACAGGCACGCACAGGACAACCCCGTGAGAAATATCCTCGTGATACCTTCAAAATCAGCCTTGGCGCCTCCGAACATCAGGTCCGAAAGAAGGATGCCGGGCAGGATGATAAGAGTATAAAAAGCGAGAGCTATCCCGATACTGTCCGGTCCCGGAATGATCTTCAGGCCGGTAAGCAGAGACAGCATTACTATCGTACTATTTACGATGAGAAAAGTGGTTCGTCTGGTCAAGGACCGCCGCCCCCCTATTGACCGGAAAAGGTCCGGCTCACGAGGAATACGCCGAGGCAGATCACCAGGATGCCTACGAATCTCTGTATAGAGAAAGACTCACCAAGCAGCATCGGCGAGAAGATAGCTGTGAGTACGTATGACAGGCTCACCATAGGAAAGGCCCAGCTCAACTCCGCCCGGGACAGGATCACTATCCAGAGGGCCGCACTGACGGCATAGGCGCAGAATCCTCCGATAACGAACCCGGAGGTCGCGACCCGGGGAAGGAACTCGAAGAACCTCGACAGATCGATCTTCCCTATCTTGTTTATCCCCGCTTTCATCATGAACTGTCCGGCGGTGTTCAGGAATACGGTCATGATTATCAACAGCAGGCTCTTCAGCATTTTTCCCTTTCCTATTTCTCCAGCGGCGTGAACCGCAGCTTCACCAGGTACATCAGGTTCTCGAAGCCGTCTTTCCACTTGTTGAGCTTAACCTCGCCGACCCGCGGGTGATAGTTCACCATATATTCATCGAACTTGATCTCCGGGTGCCTGATCGCGTTGATCTTTATCTCTTCGCTCAGAGGCATCCCGTTACTCTTCAACTGGAGCTTGGGGTAGATCTCGCTCTTGTATATCCACATCCCGGACTGAGAGTCCTTGATACCGCGCATAAACAGGATCAGGGTAACGAAGGTCAGCACCCCGTTACCGACCTTGTTCGAGAAATTCATCGCTTTCGGATCCTGAAGAGGGAACCTCGAGGCGTTTACGAAATCGAGTCCATTATCGAGCAGGTAATCGACGCATTCCTCGATCTGCTCGACAGCGTACGTTCCATCCCCGTCCATCGTTATTGTGATATCCCCCGTTACGGCGGGAAGCCCTGCCTTGTACGCCGCTCCGTAACCTTTTCGCTTTTCGAAGACTATCCTGGCACCCTTCTCCCTAGCTACTTCCGCTGTCCGGTCGGTCGAATTGTTATCGACGACTACGACCTCATCGATCGAAGGAGGCAATGACTCGATGACCATTGCTATACCTTCTTCTTCGTTGAAGCACGGTATAACGACGGAGAGTTTCTTATCACGGTACATTATTTTTCCTTCTTCAGAGTATGGATACGATCTTCTCTTTCAGCGGGATTGGAAGCCTCATCATGAGAGCTTTCTCCCTCTCACCGAACAAGCGCAGGAATTTTATACCCGCGAACAGCAAGATTACACCAATCAGCATCTGCGCGGCAAGCGCGATGGGTGAGTCCCATCTGGAAGCGCTCAATCCGAGCAGAGCGGTCGGCAAAGCGGCGAGATAGCACCTGGCAATAAACCCTGCCGGAATCGAAAGGCCGGAATCAAACCTTCCGGCGACCGTCCTGAACACCGCTATGGCGAGCAGCATGACGGCAGCTACGGGGAAGAACGCCCCCCAAAGTCCGAATCTGGGGATAAATGCAAGATCCAGACCGATATTGACTATAGCAAGGGCGGCGAACACGAGCATGTTGACCCAGCTTTTCTCCATGACATACAGGGCCACGCTAAGTGGAGTATAGAGAAAGGAATACGAGAAGACAACGAAAAACAGCCTGGTCATGTAAGCCGCTGGGGCCATTTCCGGACCGAACAGGAGAGGCACGAGCGGGCCCGAGAAAGCGAAGCCCATCGCTGCTACCGGAACTACGAGCAGGAAGAGAAGCCGGTAATATACATCGACCGATTCTGACAACTTCTCCGGATTCCTTGAGTAGGCCTCGGACATGCCTGCCATGATTATCGGCCATATCGAAAGGGGGATGAACTCGAGCGCCATCTGCGGGATCCTGTAGGCGAGCCCGAAATGGCCGGCTGCCTCCATCCCACTGAAATGCCCGAGAAAAAGGACCTCCGAATGCCTCCATACGATCTGATTCAGTATGCCGGTGGCGATGAATGGAAGGGAATATTTCAGCATCCTTGCTGTCCCCGGCCCGGGAGCGTCATCTGTCACTGCCCTTTTCGTCAATTCGACCAGTTCAGGGATGAGAAACAGGATCATAACGAGATTGACGGCGCCTCCCGCGGCCAGGACACCGGTGATACCCATCCCCGTCTTCATAAACAAGATTATAAGAACTATGTAAAGTACATTACCTGCGACCATTACTGCGGCAAGTCTCTTGGTCTCATACCAGGACTGAAGGGCGTTCATAGTGAGTGTCATCCCTGCCTCGAAGAGAACGAGTCCGACTGCGATCACCAGATAGTTCCTGAAGACGGAGGAATCCTGGTGAAAGATCGAGGCGAGCCAGTCACCCGCGAGATAGGCGGTCAATGTCAGAAGCACCCATGCCGCAACCTGAAACGCGGCAAGCCTCCTCATGTCCGATACGAGGGCCCTCATACCCCCCTTTACCCTTACCTCGGGTATATATCGCAACAGGGCCTTCTCGCCACCGAGCATGACAAGGACCAGTACAAACGAGGTAATCGTCCTGAGGACATTAAGTACGCCCCAGTCGTGCTCTCCAAGCGAACGAACGATGATGATATAAGAGAGGGGCATTGCGAGGAACCTGGCGACCTTTGCCACCACGCTCCACGACATAGCTCTTCCGGCCTTCTCCACTATCATGACTGTACTCCGCCCTCTTTGAATCCGGGGAGCAGGAATCCAGCTATATCTGTAATCTGAGCCTCGCCCCCATATTCCTCGTTCGAAAGCATGATGCTGTCCATACACGGAGAATCGGGGTGATAACCGTGCATACCCTTGACCGGGTCGCTTCCCATATAGCTCGGCAGGATGATAGTTCCCGGGTCGCATAAAAAGACGAGGTCCCCGTAACGGCTCCCCGGGAAGAAGACTCCGAGCGACTTCAATTCCCCGTTATCGAGAAATCGTCCTCCGGGAAAATCGTTCAGCAGTTCTGATATGGCGTTTGAAGCTTCCTCGCTGAAGACCCTGAAGCGGGCCATCGTCGAATCATAGAACGGTATATAGTCTTCGCAGATCTTCAGGCCCGCATTCTCCATCGCTCCCATCAGGTCGATGTGATCTGTCACGTCGCACATCCCGTGATCCCCCAGTACCATGCACCTCACATCCGGGAATCTCGAGAGGATCGAATCTATCCTCTCACTGTAACCCGCCAGACGGGTTCCGATAGAATCCTCGATCGAACCAACACTGTGGAGATCCGAATCGAGCCCGGCCGT
>CAYWGA010000127.1:0-4601 GCA_964457905.1 uncultured bacterium
AGATCGACGAAATAATCGCTGTACCCTGCTACTCTGACTATCAGATCACGATACTTCTCGGGCGTTTTCTGCGCTTTTCTCAGAGTCTCAGCGTTAACGACGTTGAACTGGATATGATGTCCATCCATTTTGAAGTAGGACCTCACCAGATGTGCCACCTTGGTGAGCCCGTCCTCATCCTCCAGAACACCAGGTGTGAACTTCTGGTTCAGAAGGGTTCCACCTGTCCTGAGATGATCGATCCTTGAGGCCGATTTCAGCACAGCGGTCGGCCCCTTTCTGTCAGCGCCCTGTACCGGCGAAATACCTTCCGAAAGGGGTTCTCCGGCTTTCCTGCCTTCCGGCAGAGCTCCTGTAACGCTTCCGAAGTATACGTGACATGTGGTCGGCAGCAGGTTTATCCTGAACTGCCCTCCCTTTGTATTGGGCCTCCCGTCGATCGCACTGAAGTAACTCTCGAAGACACGTACGGCGAGCATATCGGCGTAGTCCTCATCGTTTCCATATTTCGGTGTTTCATCGAGAAGCGTCCGGCGCAGCTTTTCCGAACCTTCGAAATTGTTGTCCAGCGCCGTGACGAGTTCCTCTAGGCTTAAATTCTTCCTGTCGAAGACATGCCATTTTATGGCCGAGAGGCAGTCAGTCACTGTTCCCAGGCCGACACCCTGGATATAGGAGGTGTTGTACCTCGCTCCCCCCGAATTATAATCCTTCCCGGTCTTTATGCAGTCATCGATCAGCAGGGAAAGGAAAGGCGCGGGAAGAAGGTTCGACCACAGGCGCTCGATGATTCGGTTGCCGTGGATCTTGATATCGATAAAGTGCCGCAGCTGTCTGTCGAAGGCCTCATAGAAACGATCAAATGTGTCGAGCGTCGAAAGTTCCCCTGTTTCCGGTCCCAGTCTCTTCCCTGAAGAAGGATCGATCCCGTTGTGCATCGCGATCTCAAGGACCTTGGGGATATTGAAATACCCCGTAAGGATATAGCTCTCCTTGCCGAACGCTCCTGTCTCCACGCATCCGCTGGCGCCCCCGTTTCGGGCATCTACGATAGATTTGCCCATACGGATCATCTCCTGGATCATCGCCTCCGTATTGAATATCGACGGCTGGCCGTAACCGGTCCTGATGATCTTCAGCGCTCGCTTGAGGTATTCGTCCGGATTCTTTTTACTGATCTGCACCATCGAGCTGGGCTGCAGCAGGCGCATCTCCTCGATAACATCGAGTATAAGGAAGGTCACTTCGTTGACAGCGTCCTCCCCCTTCTCGTCGACACCGCCCAGATTGATCAGGCAGAAATCGGTATAGGTGCTGCTCTCCTGCGCGGTGACCCCTACCTTCGGGGGAGCCGGCTGGTTATTGAACTTGACCCAGAAAGACTGAAGTATCTCCCTGGCTTTTTCTTTTGTAAGAGTCCCGTCTTCCAGACCCTTAAGGTAGAAAGGATACAGATGACGGTCAAGCCTGCCTGGATTGAAAGAGTCCCATGTATTGAGCTCTGTAATAACACCGAGATGAACAAACCAGTAATACTGCACAGCTTCCCAGAAGGTTTCAGGCGCACGGGCAGGAACTTTCGAGCAGACCCTGGACATCTCTTCCAGCTCGGCCTTCCTCCCCGGATCGGATTCCTTCTTCGCCAGGTCAGACAGAATTCCCGCGTATCTCTCCGCGAATCCGATGAGAGCGCCCGCCGCGATATACATCGCTTTCAGTTCATCTCTCTTGTCCAGAGCTTCCGGATCACCGAAAATATCGAGAGAATCGATACTGGCACATATCTCTTCCCGGAAGTCGGTGAACCCCTTCCTGTATATCTTGTCATCGAGTACGGTGTGCCCCGGGGCGCGCTGCTCCTGGAACTCGGTGAATATTCCGGCGGCGTAGGAGTCTTTCCATTCCTCACTGACCTCGGTGAGGAGCCTGTCACGCATCGAGCGGCCCTGCCAGAAAGGAGCGATCTCCTTCTCCTGGATCCTCTTCTCTTTTTCAGATACTGAAAACCTGACCTTTTCCCTCGTATCGAGGACCTCGAGGTCTTTCTGCGTGTGGGTGCAGATCTCGGGATAAGTCGGCGTCGCTTTGGGTCCCGGGCCCCTCTCTCCTACTATAAGCTCGCCTGTGTTTACACAGAGTTCCTTCTTGTCGAGGATGTATTTGAACGCCATAGCTCTCGCGACAGGGATCGAATGCCTGTCCGCTTCGCCGCTGGAATAAAATTCTGTAATGAGCGAAGCCCTTTCCATGCTGATAACGGGCTCAGCTTCTATACTCTGCTCTCTCAGCCGCGCGATCCGCTCGTTGATCATTTCATCCTCCGATCCGGACGTTGAGGCCGGCTTCCTCGAACCTGCCAGCTATGGCCTTCATCTCGTCCGGCGGCTGTGTCTTCAGGGCTCCCGGGCCATAGTCGAGGCCGAGCCTGTCGAACTTGTCCTCCCCGAGACGATTATACGGCAGGAGACTCACGAGTTCCACATCCCCGTGCCGCCCGAGAAACGATATGAGTGCGTCGATATTTTCATCTGTATCAGTAATACCGGGTATCATCGGGCATCGGGCCCTGACTGCTGCCCCTCTTGTTAACAACCTTTCGAAGTTCTCCAGGATCAGCTTGTTTGAGACACCGGTATATTTTTCATGCTGGCTGTCGTCGAGAAGTTTCAGGTCGATCATGAACAGGTCAACAAGTCCGGATATCCTTTCGAACTCGGGCCAGGGGGCATATCCCGAGGTATCTACGGTCGTCTCGACTCCCAGCTTCCTGCAGGACCTCAGCAGAGCCTCGAGGAAATCGATCTGCATCATCGGCTCACCCCCGGAAGCGGTCAGTCCACCGCGCGACTGTTCGTAGAACACGATGTCCCGGGATATCTCTGCGACGAGAGTATCAAGTCTCACTTCCGGACCGATGACGTTATCGGTGACAGGGAGTGTAAGATCGATCGATCTCTTCCTGTATGTGTTCCGCCCGCAGTCGACTCGGGCCTCAGGATTGTGGCACCACCAGCATACCAGGGGACATCCCCTGAAAAATACGGTCGTCCTGATTCCCGGACCGTCATGTATCGCAAACCGTTTAATGTCAAATATATCACCGGTTAATTTCACGGCCATCAGACAGATCCCTTTCCATACATCAGGCTCTTTTCAGACGCTCCTCCAAGGAGAAGCCAGAGGAAGAACGGCCCGCCCAGAAGCGCGGTGATCACTCCGACCGGTATCTCGGCAGGCGCGATCACTGTGCGTGCAAGTGTATCGCATAACACGAGAAATGCGCCTCCGAAAAGGAACGAAACAGGAGCCAGCCTCGTGTGTCCCTCACCGACTATCAGCCTGCAGATATGAGGAGCCATCATGCCAACGAACGCTATCGGCCCGCATATCGAGACCACTCCTCCCACAAGCAGAGAGGCGGCGATAAAAATCCATTTTCTCGTGCTCTTTACTTCGACGCCTCTGCCGGCGGCGATATCATCACCAAGAGAGAGAAGGTCAAGTTCCCTCAGCCTGGAGAAAATGATAACCGCGCCGAAAAGCACGAATGGGGTCAACGTCCATATACTGGAATATCCGATCGTCTCTACCCCGCCCATGAGCCATCGCACGATTCTGAAAGACTGGGTAAAGTCGCTCATGTACTGCATGAAGAGTATCAGGCTCGAGAAGAAGAAACTGATCGCTACTCCGGCAATGAGCATCGTCGCTGTCGAGAATCCCCGACGCACCCTGGTCAGCCCGTACACAAGGGCTATCGACACTGCCGCCCAGATGAAGGCGCTGACCGACTGCCCGGGAAGCCAGGCAAGTCCGAATACGATACCTGCTTTCATGTAGAGAGCAGCTCCGAATGCGGCGCCGCTCGAAACGCCGAGCGTGAACGGAGTCGCCAGCGGATTTCTGAATACAGCCTGAAAGGCCATGCCGCTCAGCGCGAGAGAAGCTCCAGCTATAAAGCCGATGATCACCCGGGGAACCCGTATCCTCCAAAAGATCTCCGCTGCCATCCCCTCTTTCGCGGCTATGGCGGATGGAGTTATCCTTTCCATCCCGATAAACGGAGCGGCGATAAGCACTGCCGCCGTCACGACAGCCATCACAGTTATCATCGTCTTTTCTCTAGCTGTCATATTCAGTCACATCCGGAATAATGATATCACACCCCGCACGGGGATGCCTGACATACTCGAATTCCCTGCCATATACCTGTTCGAGGATTCCGGAGGAGGTCAGTCCCCTGGCATCATCGAAATAACGGACCGAGCCATCAGCGAGGACCAGGGAGCGCCCACCCATGAGGATGGCTCTGTTGATGTCATGGGTGACCATGATCACAGCGGTACCCGTGCCGGAGTTGATCTCCTTCAGAAGATTCATGATGCTGCTCTCATGACCAGGATCGAGGAAGGCAGCCGGTTCATCGAGGAGCATGATTCCTGCTCCCTGCGCGACGGCGGCCGCTATCATCACAAGCTGCCTCTCGCCCCCGCTCAATCCGGACATCCTTCTTGCGGAGAAAACTGATGTTCCGGTGCGCTCGAGCGCCTCCATCACCGCAGCCTTGTCAGAACCGGAACAGGCAGTGAAAGGGCTGAGGT
>CAYWGA010000128.1:0-4582 GCA_964457905.1 uncultured bacterium
GGTCCCGCCGGCTCCAGGACTGCCGCGCTCACCGCCGGAGCGGGGCTATCGACTCTCCTTCTCGAAAAGAGAAAGAAGATAGGCTTCCCCGTGAGGTGTGCCGAGGGTATCGGTCCGCGCGAGGACGTCGAGCGCTTTCTCACCCTCGACGACGAACTGATATGCTCTACTATCGACAGTTTTGCCGTCGTCTCTCCCGGAGGGAAATGGTTCGAGGCTGACAAGCGCGGTGTCGGATTCATCGTGGACCGCGAACTCTTCGACAGGCGCCTCGCCGATATAGCCGCCAAAGCGGGCGCCGTGGTAAGGACATCCCACCAGGTCACGGGCCTTCTGACAAACAATCACAGGTTCAAGGGCGTTGAGGTCACGGACCTCGAGAGCGGCCGCACGTACACCGTCGGCGCCCTCGTGACAGCAGGTGCGGACGGCGTCGAATCTCTCTCTCCCAGGTGGGCCGGGCTGAAGGGCGCCTACCGCCCGCGTGAGGTCATGTCCTGCGCGCAGTATCTCATCGAAGGCATGGATGCCAGGGATGGAAGGATCGAGTTCCACCTCGGACGGCACTTCGCCCCCGGCGGATATGCCTGGGTCTTCCCCAAGGGAGCAGGCAGGGCCAATGTCGGGCTGGGTGTCAATCCGGCGGCGGCAGGTAAAGTAAAGGCTGTCGAGTATCTCGAAAGGTTCCTGGAAAGCCGCTGCACCGGAGCGCAGCGCGGAAGGCTGGTAGTTGGCGGCTCTGTAGTCGCCAGGGGGCTTCCCTCTCTTGCGGCGGGCGGTTTCGTCGCCGTGGGCGAAGCGGCGAACCAGAACAACGCCTTCTCGGGCGGGGGTATAATCAACGCCCTCGAGGGAGCAGACATCGCCGCTGATACCATTATCGAGGCGATAGACGACGGGGATATCTCAGCGCGGGCCCTCGGCCGTTACACGAAGAGATGGAAGAAGTCGACCGGAAGGGCCAACGAGATCTTCTGGCACGCCGCACAGGCATTCTACGCACTGGAAGACGAGAAGATGGAGAAGATAATCAAAAAGCTGAAGGACACGCCGGGCCTGATCACGGAGACCAGCGTCGATCCTCTCAAGATATTGCGAGTCCTCGCGTCGACGAATCCGGGGCTCCTCTTCAGACTTGCGGGCGCCATTGTTAAAAGGTAAAGTCACATGAAGGAATCAGGAACGGATGTAAAGATAGACCGCGGCAAATGTATTGTCTGCGGAGCATGTTCTGCCGTCTGCCCGAACGAAGCGCTCATCATCGAGGGCATGACCCTCCGGGTTTACCCCGAGCGATGCCGCCCCTGCGGGCAGGCGGCCATTGTATGTCCCACCGGGGCACTGTACTGCCCCGATGAAGAATAGAGGAACACGATGCACATCGAGACCATCGTCGTCGGGCCCCTCGCGACAAACTGTTACGTAGTTTCCTGCGATGATCCCTGCTGTGGATCTGAAGCGATAATCATCGATCCGGGCGGAAGTCCCGAGAGGATCAGGGAGTACGTCGAACGCTCCGGAGTCAAACCGACCCTCGTGGTCCTGACTCACGGCCACAGCGACCACATGGCCTCGGCGGCCGGGCTGGCAGCTGAATACGGGATCGAAGTCGTTATGCACGGCGATGATCTCGAAACACTCGAGATGTCGGTTACCGACGCGCCGATGTGGGGCCTGGGAAATCCCGACAATGTCCAGATCGCCAGAAAGCTCGCGGCGGGCGATACGATCGATTTCGGCGGAATGAGCGGCAGGGTACTGCACACACCGGGGCACACAAAGGGCGGCATGAGCCTCCTTTTCGACGGTGTAGTATTTGTCGGGGATACCCTCTTCGCGCGCTCGATCGGGAGGACCGACTTCTTCGGGGGCAACATGGAGACTATCCTCGAGTCGATAAGGCGGGAGCTCTTCACACTTCCCGAGGATACGATCGTTTATACGGGTCACGGTCCGGCCACTACGATAGGAGAGGAAAAAGCGGGGAATCCTTTCTTTGACGGGACCCTCTAGACCATTTACACTTCAGGGCGGCACGGCTCCTGCATAGGGATATACCATCATGGCTCTTATACTGTTCTGGATATCTGTGGTGTTCATCGCGTACACCTACCTCCTCTATCCCCTGCTCATCGTAACGCTCAGCAGGCTGAAGGGCCGGTCCGTCGATTTAGACGATGCCCCGGAGATGCTCCCTTCGATCACGATGATCATCGTGGCCTTCAACGAAGAGACACGGATCGAGGCGAAGCTGGCCAACTGCCGTGAACTCGATTATCCAGCCGAGCTGCTCGAGATATGCGTAGTATCAGACGGATCCACCGATGGTACGGCCGATATTCTCCGAGCCCGCAACGACATCGTATTCATCGAGGACCCGGAAAACCATGGGAAGCCTCATCAGCTGAACAAGGCGATGAGCCGGGCTGAAAGCGAGGTCCTCGTCTTTTCCGACACGCGCCAGATGTATGATCCGGCTGCGCTGCGCAGGCTCGTCGGGAATTTCATGGATGACCGTGTCGGCTGTGTCAGCGGGGAACTCGTGTTCATGACCCCGGAGGATCCGACCGGAGGCCATATAGGGCTATACTGGACCTACGAGAAGATACTGAGAGAAGCGGAAAGCAGGGTCGACTCGACCCTCGGAGTGACCGGTGCAATATACGCGATCCGCCGTGAACTGGCGGCGCCGCTTCCGGCCGATACGATACTCGACGATATCGAGATCCCACTCGGCGCGTTCCGGGGCGGATACCGCGTGATCTTCGAACCGGGTGCCCGGGCATTCGACACCCCGTCGACCAAACTTGACGCCGAATTCAGAAGAAAGACCAGGACGCTGGCCGGCAACTACCAGCTCTTCGCGCGCAATCCCTGGCTTCTCGTCCCCTGGAAGAACCGGATATTCGTTCAGGCCGTCTCACACAAATTTTTCCGCCTGCTCGTACCATGGGCGATGCTGATGGTGCTGATGACCTCGTCGAGACTCGAGGGCACAGCCTTCGCCGTCATATTCTGGGGCCAGGTGATCGCCTACGGCCTCGGAATCGCCGCCCTGAAGTCCGGTGGACTGAGGAAAAACAGGCTGGTCAGTTTCATATCGGTATTCCTGACTCTCAACGCGGCAGCCGTCGCGGGGCTGTTCAGATATCTGACGGGGACCGCTGATGTGAGATGGAAGAGCGCCGATAAAGGGGATCAATAAGAGACGGGCTATTTCTTCAGGATCTTCTCCCGGATCGAATCGTAAAAACCTCCCCCGGCCGTCTTGGCCGCCTTCTTGATATTCCAGAGCATGTGCTGCCTGAGTTTCCCGCCCGTCATCTTTCCCGCGGCGAGAGAGCTCGAGATGGAAGGCTCCATCCCGTTGTTTACCGTATACCTTCCGAGGACGAGGCACCCATCGACATGGTAGCAGTTCATCACGGGCTCAGATGTAAAGAGCGCCTCGATCCCGCAGGCTGCCGCCGCGGCGGCGACCTTCCTCGAATAGAACCCACCGGGGACAGACGCCACCTTCACTGAAAATCCGAGGATCTCACTCAGCCTCGAGATACTGCCGCACCATTCGTCATGCATCTCTTCCGGGGAGCATTTCGACATCCGTTCGGGGTGGGAAGCCGAATGGCTCCCGACCACATGTCCCCTCTCGTGGAGCTCCCTGACCTGGGATTCACTGACGAAACGCGGTTTGCCGATATAGTCGGTGGTGATAAAAAAATGTCCGGTCCAGCCGTATTTTTCGAGCATCCCGGCTATGTAGAGGACGGCGCTAACTCCGCCGTCATCAAAAGTCATGAAAAGAGGCGGGGCGACGTTTGTTTTTTCCGGGCGGTCACCGATAAGGTCGAGGATATTCGACGAGCCGTCAGGTCTCGCACCGGATACCGTCCTGAAATGACTGTCGAGCTGGTCGAGATCGAGCTTGTACAGGTCGGCCCCCGCTCCCGGGAAGCCGCTTTCGTCGAAATCACCGTCTTTTACTGCATCGTGGAACATCAGGGAGACAGTCTTCATCTATCCCTATTCCTTCCAGCGGGTCGATCTCAAGGTCGTTTTTCGTGGTCGAATCTACGAGATGCCCCTTCAAGTTACAAGCCGATTCTGAACCGGCTGCGATGACGGACGCCGGGAAAGCCTGAACTCCCGTAACTCCATTGGTTGAGACAGTTCATCATCGAGAATTTTCAAAGCCGTGAGGAATCGTCTGGATGAAAATAAGTAGGGTCAGGCCCCTGAGGCCCAGTCGATACACTTGAGGATTATCTCGTCCTGCCATTCGCTCAGGGTGTACATATGGTTGGCGTGTGTTATTTCGTCGATCTTTATCAGGTCTCCGGCACGCGCGACATCGTCGCTGCACCCCTCGAGGAACTCGCTGTTGAATTCCCATTTGAAATTGTCGTTCTCGCCGAAGATGAAATAGATCCTCCGGCCGCGGCCGATCACCGTGTTAAACGAGTCGAGGAACGCGGGATTGAACTGCAGGTCATCGCCGATCCCCAGCACCGCCATATCAAGGCCAGCCTGCCTCGCCACCGGCGTGGACTGTTCCTTCGCGGCGGGCTTCTTCGACTTTTTT
>CAYWGA010000129.1:0-4279 GCA_964457905.1 uncultured bacterium
CGGTGATCGCGATCAATATTTACAACAATCCCGAACTGATAACCCCTCTGCGGCTTGCCTTTCTCGGCGCGTTCGTATTCAATATCTGGAGTCTCTCGAGCGGCATTCTCAGGGCTCACGAGCGTTTCAAGCAGATGGCGGTCATCTTGGTGATCTCGCACCTGCTGCGCACCGGATTCATCGCCCTGATGGCCTATGTCATCTTCTGCCTCAACGTGAACAACACGATGCTCGTCAATATCGCCCAGGTGCTGATCGCTTTTATAATCACTTCACTGGTGATACCGCGAAAGTATTTTACCGAGAAGGTGAACAGGAAGTACCCCCTTCGCGATATCTTTTCCTACAGCCGCTGGATGTATCTCTTCAGCCTTATTTTTGTCCTGTTCGACAGGCTCGATGTCCTGATGCTCGGGTATTTCAGGACGACGGCGGAGATCGGGATCTATGCCGTAGCGTTCAGGTTGATCATCCCGTTCGAGATGATCCCGGAAACGTTCAACACCGTTTTCCTTCCGAAGGTATCGAAGTTTACCAGGAAGCTGGAGATCACGAAATATTTCAGGGATACGCTCAAGGTCACCAGCCTTGTCTGCGTCCTCGGTATCATCATGCTCTTCGCCGCAAGGCCCCTTATCATTGCTGTATACGGCCCCGAATACGAGGACTCGGTCAGGCTTTTTCAGATCCTCGTCGGTGCCTTTATTTCACTTGCGCTTCTCAATCCGCTGACATTGGCGGGGCATTCGATAAACAAGCCCCAGGTGTTCGTCATCATTGCGGGTATCAACCTCGTCCTGAACTTCACCGGCAACCTGATCTTCATCCCGAGGTACGGAGCCCTCGGCGCGGCGGTAGTGACGCTGGTATCTCGTGTGATCGGTGGAATGATAGGGCTGCTTGTTCTCAAATGGTTCATTGGCAGGTGGAGTGGAGACGAGGGGGAGAAAGCGGAAGCGCCTGACCCTGATGCGGAGTAAGACTTTGAAAGTACTGGCGATAACAAATCTGTTCCCCGACAGCTCCCGTCCGGGGTTTGCTACCTTTAACAGGCAGCAGATGTTCCATCTCTCGGCGCTCTGCGAGCTTCGGCTGATAACTCCCGTTCCCTGGACGAGGCGGTTAGCTATGGGGCTGAGGGGAGAGTCGCCCGCTCCGCCCGAAGAGTTTGAGGGCAGGGCGGCTATCGAGTATCCGACCTGGTACTACCCTCCGAAGATCCTCAGGGACCACTACGGGGCGTTCTATTACAACTCGATATATCGGGCGGTCGACAGGGCAGTGGCCGCTTCAAGGCCCGACGTGATATATGCAACCTGGGCATACCCTGACTGCTGGGCGGCGGTTCGTATGGGCCGAAAGCTGGGAGTGCCGGTCGTCTCCAGGCTTCACGGGAGCGATATAAACGATTACATGAGGTACCCCGGCCGTAAAAGGCTGATCCTCGAGGGCCTGAAGGGCTCAGCCCGGATCATCTCGGTCAGCGTGGACCTGAAGAAGAAGCTGGTGGAGGAGGGAATCGATCCCGGCTCCATCGAGGTCCTGTACAACGGCATCGACCGGGCGATCTTCCACCAGGAGGACAGGTCCGGGGCCAGGCACGAGCTGGGCCTTTCCGGGAAGGGAAAGATCGTTCTGTTCGTGGGGAACCTCAATGCGGGAAAGGGAGTCGACCTGCTGATAGATGCGGCGGCAGCTGCCGGTATCGAGGATCTCACACTTCATATACTCGGCGATGGCCCCTCGATGGGGGCGCTGCGTAACCGTGCGGGGGAGCGTAATGTCGTCTTCCACGGCAGGCAGCCTTTTGACCGGATAGGCACCTGGATGAACGCTGCCGATATCTTCTGTCTCCCCAGTTACGACGAGGGCATGCCGAACGTGGTCCTCGAGTCACTTGCATGCGGAACTCCGGTCGTTGCGACCGATACCGGAGGAATCCCCGAGATCATAAGCGAGGCTTCCGGCATGCTGTTCCGCAAGGGTGACGCGGAGGACCTTGTCCTGAAACTGAGCCGGGCTTTCGCGAGGGACTGGGACAGGGGTGCGATCGTCTCTCCAGCCGGCACTTGGGAGGAAAATGCCGGATCCCTCGCCGGGATCCTGTCAGCCGCGGCCGACGGCTCCGCTCCGTCATCCCGCTAAGTGGAATACCTCTTGCAGTCCAGCCTTACGAGAGTATTTTCTCTTTAAATTATGCAGCCATTGCACCGACACAGACAGCTGTCCGGAGGAATCGATACGAACGTGGGGGAACCACGGGAAATCATCCGGAATCACCGGGACAGGTCCACAGGAGCCCGGCAGGGACCCACGGCGGTGCACAGGGATGCGGGATGTTGCAATATGAGTCTGGTCCGAGGTATACGGTGAAAACACTCATTTTCAGAAAATCACTTGATATTCTCCTCCCCGTGCCGTTCCTTGCAGATGAGGAAGGGGCGGCGGATGAAGCTGTCTTGAGATGTTCACCGGTTTGGATTGACAAAGGACTCATGGCGCTTTTATTGTCCGCATGAAAGGTCTTCCTGGAGGAGCAATGAAATTTCATAAGATCGTAGCAGCCTCTTGTCTTGCCCTTCTTCTTGCCGGTATATCTATTCCGGCGCAGAGTGCGGCCCGCTATACAGTCAGTTGGAATCCCGTAACTGATCCCACCGTAGTAGAGGTAAGGGTCTTCCGTTCGACGGACCAGTCGGACTACCAGTACATCGGATCGACTCCAGTTTTAAATTCGGAATATATCGATTCGGGGCTCGAGGAGGGAGTGCGTTACTACTACTGCCTCAGGGCCGCCAACGCCTTCGGCGCGGAGAGCGGTTTCTCGAGCGTCGTATCCGGACTTACCCTTACCGAATCCAGCACCCAGGCGGAGCTTGACCAGTGCAGGATCAACGAGATAGTCGCTGTTGACGAGACCACCTGCCGTATCGACTGGAGCAGCGAGACTGCTTCCAACGGCAAGGTCAGATACTGGCTGATGGGTTCAGCCGTGATCGAAGAGATCCAGTCGACTTCTACAATGTCGACGGATCATTCTGTGACGATATCGGGACTTGACCCTTACAGGATCTATATGATCCAGACAGTCGCGCATGACGGAGTAGGCACGCTGACTCGTTCCTGCATCGAATACCATACTACAGGCGGAACCGGAGCCGATGTCGATTTCGAAGTGAGTACGTCATCGATCGATGTGCCCGAGGGCGGCACCGGCCAGTTCGGCGTCAGGCTGAGCGCGATGCCGACAGGTACGGTCGAGGTCCTCGTAGCGGTGACCGGCGGGGATTCCGACATAGCGATCCAGTCCGGCGCAGCGTTGACATTTACGGCAACTGACTGGGATCAGTACCAGTTCGTGACGGTGAGCGCGGCCGAGGACCAGGATAATGAGGATGGAAGCGCCCAGATCATCGTGGCCACTGCGGCCGGATTCTTCGTGCCTCCCACCGATATATCGGCGGTCGAGGACGACAACGATCCTGGCGGCACAGAGAACCCCCCGATCGTGCAGGGCGTGCAGATATCGATCTTCCCCGTACCTTTTCTTCCTGCCGAAGGCAATCTGCAGTTTCAGAACCTGCCGGCGGACGGGAACCTCTGCATCTACGATCTCAAGGGGAGAAGGGTCTGGGAGACTACCTGGACAGGACAGACCAACCTCGAATGGAACGGCACAAACACCAACAGCGTGGAGGCCGCGGCCGGGAGGTATTTCATCGTGATCAGGGACCCGGGCGGAAACGTCGTCGAGAAGAGGGTCATCCTCGCGGTCAGGTGATAACGAGCCTGTAGTCGAACAACTCCTCCACAGAACGATCATCACCATTGTTGAAAGCCATTACGACGTTGGCTATCTCGCGCGCGGTCACGTAGAAGAGTCTGTATCTGTCTCCGTCATTGAACTCTTTCTCCAGGATGTCGAATCCACTTGCTGCGCCGCCGCCGAGAAGGTATTCGAATGGCGCCGGTTTCAGGCCATGTGTGTGGACCTTCACGAAGACTGTATCCTCTCTGCCTCGCACCGATATCCCCTGTGACAGCCAGAGGTTGATGCGGTCGCGTGAAAACGGACTCGTATTATGAACGTCCGAATTCTCGATCTTCGGAAGGATACCCTTTTTCCGGTTCTTCCAGTTCAGTGTCAAAGGGCCCTGTATAAGAAGCAGGTCGCCGCTGCCGCGTCCTCCAAATACGACATCCCTTCCCGTATCGTGAGATTTGGGCCGGAGAGGATCGTCATCGGCGAAGTAGATCGAATTGATCGTTCGCGTCTGGC
>CAYWGA010000130.1:0-4261 GCA_964457905.1 uncultured bacterium
AGACGGCACCGAAGATCGCAATCGTCGGTGCAGAAAACGAGGATGCCCTCATCGCCGCGAAACAGGCTAACGAGGAGGGCCGGTTCCCGATAGCGAAGTTCCTGCTCGTCGGCGATTACTACGAGGTTAACAAGCTCGCGTGGGAATACGACATCAAGGTCGACGGCGACAATTACACGATCATCGATTCTGACGACCCGGTCGCCAGGGCGGTCGAACTGCTCGACTCCGGAGAGGCCGATTTCCTGATGAAGGGCGGCGTGAAGACTGCCGAGATCATGGGCGGGACGCTGAGGTATCTCAAGAGCAGCGGCAGGATGAAAAAGGGCTCGATATACAGCCACGTCGGATTTTTCCAGATACCCACATACCCGAAACTGCTGGCGGTCACAGATGCGGCCCTGATCCCCAATCCGAGCAGCGAGCTGAGACACAAGATCCTCCAGAACGCCCTGACCGTCTGCGGCTACCTCAATATCGAGAAGCCGAGGGTAGCTGTTATCTCCGCCGTCGAGACGGTGACTCCGAGCGTAGAATCCTCCACCGAGGCGCACGAGTTCGCCTCCGCCTACGTCGACCGCGAGGACGTCATAGTCGAGGGCCCGCTGTCGCTCGACGTCGCGATGGATCCTCATTCGGCGAAGGAGAAGCATTACCAGGGACGGATCAGGGGGAACGCCGACATACTTCTCATGCCCGACATCGAGGCCGGGAACGTAGTCTACAAATCGCTGACCGTATCTTCCGGTGCCTATCTTGCCGGTGTGATCATGGGAGCGGGGGTGCCGATCGTCCTTACGTCACGGGGGGATTCGGCCCGCTCGAAACTCGCCTCGATCGGGCTGGCCTGTATCGTAGCTATGAAGCAGGGTGGGGGCGACGAGTAGGGTTCCTGTCAGAAGACATATCTCAGGTCAAATATGTAATTGTAGATGCTAAGTGGCGTGATGCTGCTTCCTGTATACATGTCTAAAATAAGCTTGTCCCTGTATCTCAGTGAAAAACCTATCTTCGCAAGGTAGCCGCTTTCGAACGCGTTTCCGTCAGTCTCGATCTCGTCCGGGAGTGCAGGATCATCGATCCCGACCTGCTCGAGCAGATAAGTGTTCTTCTGCGAGGTCCGGTTCCATGTGAAGTTTATCGCAAAGCCGGAGTACAGACGGAAAAAGGATGCGGGGCGAAACTCGATGGCGACCGGCAGTGTGACCCTCGTCTGCGAAATCGTCGTCTCGAAGGCGACAGGAAACTCGGACTGCAGTGAGGACGCGGCCCCGTCTTCGTTTATCGTGGACGAGATATAAGATGTCCCATCTTCGTCGAATTTTTCCCGCTTGTATGAGACATGAGCCCCGGGAGTGATGTCGAGCCTGCGTTCGAGGGGATAGGTCTTGCCCATGCTGAAGACCGCCTCCGAGTGGGAACGTACGCCCTCGCAGATGAACCTCATCTGGTCCTCGATCTGCAGGTCGCTGTAGCCTCCCCACGAATAATTCATGTATTCATTACCCCAGTCGGAATCGAAGCTGCCCCGTTCATAACTTCCGGACATGACGATGACAAAGCCGCCATGGTATCTTTTCTTTGCCCTGGCTGAAAGGAGCCATGAGTCCCCCTGGAGGTCCTCTCGCCATCCGGAGATACGGTAATTGTAATCGTCCATTTCCCCCGTGTACCGGTCGTAATCGGTCTCTACCGACAGGTCGTAGTTATCGACGAGCGCGTTGCCCTGGGCGTAGCCGCCACGGAGCACGAGCTCTCCCGATTCCTTCCATGTCATGCCCGCTTCGAGGTACCCGGAGAAGTGTTTTTCCGCGCCGTCACTCATCGCGTCATTGGACCGGCTGTAATCCGGCAGGTATTCACCCGTATCGCTATCGTACATGTATTCATCAGACGTGGAACGGCGTCGATTCTTGCGGTCAAAGTACCTGTATGCACCTCCGGCTCTCAGTCCGAGCAAGGTCTTTTCTCCGAGCTTTCTGGCTGAGGCGATATCGAAGCGTACGAAGTTGTTGTCGTTGACTGAGCACGTCTCGCTCATTCTCAGCCTCATGTCCCCATTCCAGTTCCGGGTGAACACATCGTTCCCCGACTGGCTGCAGTCGTCTTCATGTTCCAGTTTCCACTCGGTCTCGATGGACCATTTCCATCCCCACGCACTTGCTCCGAAGAGCTTCAGCTCATTCGTGTTGATGCTGTTCCGGAAATAGTAATCCCATTCCCTGAAGGATGAGACCATCGGAAACAACAGTGAGGATGTGCCAGGTTTCCTGAACCCGTAATTGAGAGTGAGCGATTCAACGTCCCATGCTCTCGCGGGGTTCAGCGTGAGGTCGGTCATCTCATCTGGAATGATCCAGGCGAAGTGGCTGCCAAGGGCCTGGATCCTCGCGGAAGGACTGCCATTGATGAAGGCGGAATCCGCATGCGCGTGAGCCTGCGGCAGGACCAGAGCAGTCATAAATAAAAGGATTGCGAGACCGGCCGGCATCCGGGCCGGGGAACGGCGCCCGGTGGATGTCATTTACCCCTCCCTGTTGTTATGGTTCTTGCTAGGGAATAGAAAGATACCCCATACAGTCCGCTCGTTCCAGCGGAAAAGGTCCCGATTGAAAGAGGGACGGCTTTCCTTGAGGGCATAAATCGTTGATATATGGCGATATATTTGATATAATCGGTGCCGGTTGAGGGTGGGATAGATGGGGGCTTGCAAAAAAACCAGATACAGCCATGCTCGTAATAAGGAGGTGGGACGGGCCGGTTGAGACAGCCATGTAGCTGCCGCTGATGCGGCTGAATCCAAAGGAAAAAACCAAGGACAGGGAGATCGAAGGATGAGAACGAGATTACTGCTGCTGTTTCTCGCCGTTTTACTGGCTGCGGCTGTCTCGTCGGATGCTTTCGCGCAGCAGCCGACGGCCGCCCCAAAGAAATATATGACGTTCCCTGCAGGCCCGACCGAGTTCGGGTATGTAGGGCCCCCGCACGACCTGAGCCATATACAGCCCTATCAGGACCCGGGCAATATGCTTCTGGCGCCCGCCGCCTCGTGGGACTGGCGGACGATGAGCGGTGTCACACCGGTCAAGAACCAGAACCCGTACGGAACATGCTGGGCCTTCGCCGCTATCGGTGACCTCGAATCGAAGGTCCTGCTGAGCGAAAGCGTAGTCTACGACTACTCCGAGCTGAACATCCAGTCATGCAACGTTACGTCGACCGACTGTAATGCCGGCGGTAACGCGTGGATGTCGACGAACTACCTTTCGATCCTCGGCACGGTCGATGAGTCATGCGACACCTATCCAGGTGGATGCCCTGCTCCGACATGCATCAATCCCGCATGCAGCTATCTCAAGCAGGTCACCGAGTGGAAGGTCATCGCGAACGATGTGGACGCGATCAAGGCCGCTCTCCAGACATACGGTCCGGTCTATACCTCGATGTACGCGTCGTTCCCGGGATTCAGTACTTACGACGGTACTGGCTGCATGAGCTACACCGGTGTCGAACCGACCAACCATGGCGTATTGATCGTCGGCTGGGACGATGAGCTCTGCGGCACGGGAGTTGGCGGCTGGATCGTGAAGAACTCCTGGGGAACAGCCTGGGGTGACAACGGTTACTTCTACATCGAATGGGGAAGCGCTTCGATAGGCTCCAACTCGAACGTGATAACCGATTTCAGGGACTACGACCCGAACATGACGGTCTACTACTATGATGACTGGGGATGGTGGTCCTCGATAGGATTCCAGGACGGCAATGACTTCGCCGTCGTTGAGATCACTCCGCAGGGAACCGGCGAGTTCGTTCATTCGCTTTCCTTCTGGGCCACGGCAAGCCCGACTACCTACACAGTCTCGCTTTACGACAATTTTAACGGCACAAACATGCCAACGACTCTTCTTGCCGGCCCCTTTACGGCGACCGTCGATGACGCGGGGTATTACACGATAGATCTGCCGGTACCCGTCGCGGTCTCGCTCGGGGATCCTGTGTATATCTACGCCGATCTGAACACAGGTTCGTACGACTATCCGATCCCTTACGATGACAGCGGTCCGATTGAAACGGACAAGAGCTTCATCAGCAGTGACGGCGCGTCATTCGCGGCCCTCGATGCCGGCAACTACAATTATGGTGATATCGGTCTGCGCGCCACGATCGGCCCCGAGATCATCGCCGGCGAGTGCTCGAAAGAGGGAGATCCGGGATTCTACTTCGACTTCCCGGGCGGCACGATCAGTGTGATCAGGGG
>CAYWGA010000131.1:0-4220 GCA_964457905.1 uncultured bacterium
GTTCCGGCGTCTCCATTTCTCCAGATGGCGGCAAGCTTTACTATTCCAGAAAATCGGATGACAACAAGCATGGATACGAATTCAATGACATATATTTCTTCGACCTGAATACGAGGGAAGATGGTCGTCTGACAAGCGGATTGAAGGCGATGGGGCCGGCCTGCTCGCCTGATGGTTCAAGAGTGGCGTTTATAATCACCGGAGACGGATTCAGCAGTGTTGCGGAAAAGGATCTGGATGACGGTGATGTGAAGATGCTGACGCCCGATGTCCCGTGCAGGCGGTATACGGGCCTGTCATGGTCGCAGAAGGGGCTTCTGGCTGCGAGATTCGACGGCACCAGCAGGGACATAGTCCTGATCGACATGGAAACATCCGAAGAGTCAGTCCTTGTCGGTACAGATGCCGATGAGCGGGATCCGTACTGGTCGGCCGACGGCGCCGGTTTCTTCTACTCGAGCGACAGGACAGGGATCTTCAACGTCTATTACCGGGATATAGGCAGTGGAACGGACCGCATGGTGACCGATGTCGAAGGCAGTGCGTTCCAGGCCAGCGAAGATGGAAACGACCTCCTCTTTGCCGCGTTCGGCAGGAACGGATACGAGATCAGGCGTCTTGTTGACTGGTCCTCGTCGGCATCAGCCCCTGATCCTGATATAGACCGGAGGCTGCTCGATGAGAGGATAAGTATCGTCGGGGACAGAACCCGTGATTTAAGCGGGGATACCCTCTCTGTAAGCGGAAATTACAAGGTCGCCTATACTATCCCGTTCATCTTTCCCAGGGTGATGGTCTTTGACAACAAGTTCCGGATCGGCTTCGCGATCGATTCGAGAGACTACCTTGACCGCCAGAGCGTATATGCCGCGGCTGACGCCTCATTCGATGGCGAGTTCAACCTGCAGCTCGGAGCAGAGTTCAGACAGCTGAAGCCGACATTTTCCTTTGACCTTCTCAGGATGCGCAAATACTGGGAGATCAACGATTCGAATACAGGTGACATCACGTACAGGTACGATCTCTGGGATGCCTATTTTACATGTAAGCTCGAGTTCGAGCAGGAGACGCTTCGCAGGAGAAATGACATGTCGATCCGGTACAACCACGGGGAGTACGGGGTCAACATCAATGCCTGGGAATCTGTCGGTATAGAACTCGGCTGGAACTACTACAAGGCTGATGAGATCGGGCTGATGTACGACTACAGAAGCATCAAAAAGGGAATCGAGTCAAATATCAACCCGAGGGGCGGAAGAAAACTTCACCTTGAGGGTTCGGCTGTCCAGGCGAAACTTTCGTCCGGTGATTTCGAGTACTCCTTTCAGCCCCTCTACAACAACAACGACTTCATGCGCTACAGGTTCATGTACGAGGAATACCTGCCCCTTCCGTTCTGGGCTCATGCGCTTACGGTGTATGTGCGGGGCGGATGGATAGACCGTGAAGAGATCGATGACTTCTTCTATCTCTATCTGGGCAGCAGGGACGGGCTGAGAGGCTACTCGTACTACAGCATCGGAGGAACGAAGAACGCGATGGGAAGGGTGACATACAGGTTCCCGATATGGAGGAACATAGATCAGCAGATCCCGGGGCTTTACTTCCAGTCTCTTTATGCCGCAGTATTCGCTGAAGCGGGCAAGGCGTGGAACGAGAACACATTCGACATAGACGAACCGCGGACAGGGGCGGGATACGAGGTGCGGCTCAGCGGATTTACATTCTTTGCCTATCCGCTGGCGGTCACATTCATGGGAGCATACGGCTTCGACGCAATAGAGTTCGACGATCCTTTCGTGGAGGGCCTCACTTACACCGAGGGACAAACCTGGAGATACTACGGCAGCGTTCTGTTCGCATTCTGACGGGAATAACATGAAGGTAATACTGGGTGGATACAACATAGACTCCAGGACCATGAAAGAACTGGCAGGGGACCGTTACGGGGAAATGACACCGGAGATCATCTCGGCGTCATATGCCAGGATCAGCCGTGACCCGCGGGAAGTGAGCCGCCTGCGGGAAGAAGCACGAAAGGATATTGAGAAGGCGAGGAAATCGAACACTGCGATAGTATTCGGCCTGGGCCATTCGTCTATCGCCGAGCATGCCGTCTTCAATATCGATGTGATGGGGATCTCGAGGCTTGCCGTGGAAGCGGTGGAGCATTTCAGGCTCGCATCGTTTACCGAAAAATCACAGCGGTATATAAAACTCGGTCGTGATTTTACAGTGCCCGATGAGGTAGTCAGCGCGGGGATGAAGCGGGACTTCATGACCTTGATGAGCTGGCTGGAGAAATCATACCAGGAGATGTATGAAAGCATAAAGGCAACGGGGGCGGAGGAGGAGACGGCGAAGGAGGACGCGAGGTACCTGATGCCGCTAGCCACTACTGCTCAATTCGGGATGACGGTGAACGCCAGGGAACTTGAATACATGATCAGCAGGCTTGCTTCCCATCCACTCGCCGAGTTGAGAGAATTCGCGTCGAAACTGTCCGGCGCAGCGGGAAAGATCGCTCCGTCACTTGTTAAATATCCCGATCCAACAGATTATTTCAGAGCTTTTCCAGTGGTGCGTGACGAGATAAAGAAGTTGGCAGGCAGATCCGTAAAGCCGGTGGCCGGCGACGGACCGGAGTCCAAACTGATAGAGGTCACTGCGGATGCTGACAGGAAGCTCGCCACATCGCTCATCTTCGCTTCGACTGGAATGAGTTATTCAGAGGCGATGAAACGGGCCGCGAAGCTCGGCAAGAGAAGATGCACAGCTCTTATAGCGTCCACTATGGAAGAGATTAAATCTCACGACAGCGTATGGAGGGAATTCGAGAATATCCGCCTCCTTTATGAGGTTGTTGTCTCGTCATCATGCTTTGCCCAGCTAAAACGCCACAGGATGGCTACGATAATAGCTCAGGACTATCTGCCATCCCTCGGGATATCGATCCCCGCTTCGGTGAGAAAAGCAGGGAAGGTAAAGCTGCTCAGGGAAGCTGCGGACCTTGCTGGAAAGGTCTACAGGAAGTCAGGTTCCCGGACCGGGAACGCATGTGAATATTCGCTTCTCAACGCGCACAGACGCAGGGTGCTCTTCGACATCAACCTGAGAGAGCTTTATCACTTCTCAAGGATGAGGTGCGATATACACGCGCAGTGGGAGATAAGGGAGCTTGCCGACCTTATGTGCACCCAGGCAGAGGAGCAGATCCCCTCGGGGGCGGTGCTTCTCTGCGGCAAGGATTCGTTCGACCGGCGGAAGAAAGATCTGTTCGGATAAGCCAGGCCTTGACCGGGAATCCGTTATGCCGGAATTCATCGACATAGTGAAACAGCGACGAAGCGTGAGGCGCTATCGGCCGGATCCCGTTCCAAGGGAAATGATCGAAAAATGCCTCGAGGCGGCCAGATACGCGCCGACTGCCTGTGATACGCAATCGTGGCGGTTCATAGTGACTGAGGGCGCTCTGAAGGACCGTATAGCGAAGGAATGCCTCGGGGAACTTCCTGTTCCCAACAGGTGGGCTGCAGAGGCGCCTGTCATCATCGTAATGGCCTCAGCGAGCGATCTCGTGACCCACAGGATAGGGGCGAAGATCAAGGGTACAGATTATGAACTGATCGACGCCGGCATCGCGGGGGAGCATCTCGTGCTTCAGGCGGCCGAACTGGGGCTTGGAACGTGCTGGCTGGGCTGGTTCAAGAAGAGGAAGATCAGGAAACTTCTTAATCTTCCTTCAGGATGGGATATCACGGCTCTCATAACGCTGGGGTTTCCCGAGGGTGAGACTGGCGATAAAAAGATGAAACCACTCGAAGATATCAGGGAGTATCGCGAATGAACGCTAGCGCGGCACTCATGGCCGATTCTGTCAGCTGTTCAATAGGCGATGCCCCGATACTCGATTCAGTATCGTTTGATGTAGCAGAGGGAGAATTCGTCTCACTCATCGGGCCGAACGGAGCGGGTAAGACCACACTCCTGCGATGCCTTATGAAGATCCTTCCCTTTTCAGGCGGCAGTATAAATATCAGGGGTAAGGAGATCAGTTCTACGGGACAGAAGGAACTTGCTTCAAAGATCGCCTACGTGCCGCAGGCTGATTCCCGCTATCTGCCCTTTACAGTCGAGGAATTCGTGATGACGGGAAGGTATCCGTACCTCAGCCCTTTCACTGCCTGTTCCGGTTCTGACAAGGCTGCGGTGATGGAGGC
>CAYWGA010000132.1:0-4058 GCA_964457905.1 uncultured bacterium
AGGATGGCGGAAGCTTTCGGGGAATTCGCTTCACTTCCTTTCGAGTTTCATGCCTTCAAGGATCGTGACGAGGCAAATGCGTGGCTGAACGGGGAATCAGAAGGAGGGACCTGATGGACACTGATCCTATCTATGTATCAGTAAGCACTGCCAGGAGTATCTGGCAGGAGTATCGCATATACAGCAACCGGGTCGAAATCGATACGCACTTCGGCTGCATGACGATCCCGTTCGAGCATATCGAGACTGCCGGAGTAAGCGAGTCCGAGGTAAAAGGGCTCATGAAAGGCGATCTGCATCTGAAAGGATTCAGGCCGGCCCTCAAGGTGGACTGGGCGAATTTTGTCGAACACGTGGTAATCGACAAGAGCGAGGGTATTATTCACCGGGTCCTGATGACTCCGGAAAATCCCGAAGAGTTCGTAACAACACTCGATGAGGCGCTTGCCCGGTACAAAGAAGACAGCGAGTAATGTCCCGATACTTCAATGCGGCAAATATCATCCTCGTGCTGCCATGTATAGCCGTCCTGGTCGGGATGAAGTACCTTCGATCGGCATGGGCGGCGATCCTGCTATACCATGCTGTTATCCTGATCTACCTGATCATCACGCGGCGACGCGAATCCCGCCCCGGCCTGTTAAAAGGCTGGAATACTCCCGTCGGAGCCTTGTTGATCCTTGTATGTGCCATGTGCGGTCCTCTGCTTGTTCTTCTCTGGCCCATGATCGGGAATGCGCAGGGCGGAATGGCCCCGACACTGGAAGCATTCGGGCTACATGGAGCGAGCTGGTGGCTGTTTGTCGTCTACTATGTCACCCTGCATCCCGTTCTGGAGGAATTGTTCTGGAGAGGGGTGGCGGCACCTGATACAGGAAATATCGATATCGTGGATGCAGCCTTCGCCGCCTACCATGTTCTCGTCCTGGTCCATTTCATGAAAACGCCCTGGGTCATCGTGGTCTTCGTAATACTTGTCCTGGTCTCATGGCTCTGGCGCCGTATCGCTGACAGGTATGAAGGGCTCGCTGTTCCTGTACTATCCCACATAACCGCCGGAGCCGGCATAATGACAGCCACCTGGCTTCTGATGAGCAGGTGATCTGTCCACTGCCTGCTGCGGGTTTCTACCTTGCGGCGATGCCTGCGGATAAGTGATAATCAATCGATAAAAAGATATTGTCTTGATCCGATGGATGAGATTGTGAAACATGCAGGCCGCATTTTATTGTTCCCGTGCCTTTTGGCCGCGATGGTCCTGGCCATATCGTGTTTCGAAGATGACATCTCCAAAACAGCGGCGGATCCGGCGGAACCTCCATTCAGATTACCCTTCAGCCAGGCAGTGAATTATACGAACTGCTGCGGACCGGGGTCTCTCTGCCTGGAGGATTTTGATGATGACGGCGTCATCGATCTCGCCGTGTCCAATACTATCTCTGCGAACATCTCGATAATACGCGGAACCGGTGATGGAACCATCGGGTTACAAGTAAAATACGGAGTCGGCACCTATTCCAGCGAGATCCATGGCTGCGATCTCGATGGGAACGGGATTATCGATCTCGCGGTATCGGACAGAATGGCAAACAGCATCTTTGTCCTGACTGGAAATGGGGGCGGGACTTTTGCGGCAGCGGTGGAATACGGGGTCGGCAGGTCACCCAGATCGGTATGTTCTGGCGACTTCAACGGGGATACTTACCTGGACCTGGTCTCTGCGAATATGGAGTCAAATAACGTTTCTGTTCTTCTCGGTTATGGGGACGGCACTTTCGCTCCAGCTGACAGCTTTGAAGTGGACAGGTGGCCAAGGTCCATCTGCGCTTGCGATCTTGATAATGACGGTAACGAGGATCTTGCCACTGCAAACGAGTTTGGGCATTCTTTCTCGGTTCTATTGGGCCAAGGGGACGGGACATTCGCCGCTGCGGTCAACTATCCAGCTGGAAATGGACCCTATTCCATCCACGCGGCCGACTTTGACGCGGATGGAAATATCGATATCGTTGTAACCGACCAGTATGATGACATCGTCACGATATATTCAGGTATCGGGGACGGGACATTGGAAGATGGCGTGCACTTCAGGTCCTGGCGAGGACCATGTTCAGCATCCTCAGGGGATATCGACGGGGATGGCAATCTGGACCTGGCCGTTACTAACTGGAATACCGATGACATGGCTATCCTGCTCGGCGACGGAATGGGGAAATTCAGATCCCCGATGTACTACAAAGTGGGAGATGGCCCCCATTCGGTCAAATGCGCCGACCTCGATGGAGACGGCGATCTTGATATAGTCACTGCCAATTCTATTTCAGACGAGATTTCCATACTGTTGAATGAAACGAATGATTGAACGGACAAAGACTGTCTATGAGGATATGGACGTTTCATCCCGAGTATCTCGACAGGCAGGGCCTCCTGGCGCTCTGGCGCGAATCACTTCTCGCCCAGAAGGTGCTTCGTGGACTCACCAGGGGGTACAGGGCCCATCCGCAGCTGACTCGTTTCAAGGCTCATCCTGATCCGGTCGGAGCGATCGGATCTTACCTGTCAGCGGTCCATGCTGAGGCGGAAGTAAGGGATTACCGGTTCGACCGTTCGAAAATATGGTCTGATTCTCCTGTGAATATTATTTCAGAGACAGATGGCCAGTTGATCTACGAATGGAACCATTTCCTGAGGAAGCTGGAAAGCCGTAACAGGGAACAGTTCGATTCGATGAAGGATCTGAAGGATCCGAAACCACATCCGCTGTTTAACGTAGTTCAGGGAGAGATACAGTTCTGGGAACGGACAGATACCTGACTGAAACTATTTCAAGGGGGGGCGCTTGAAGAAGAAAGTAGCGAGACTATACATTGACGGGTTTAATTTCTATTACTCGATATACAACAACAAGAAACTGCACAGGTGTCTGTGCTGGTGTGATTTCAGAAAGCTCGCGGAAAAACATCTCCTTACGGATGACTATAAACTGGACAAGATCAAGTATTTCACTTCTCTCGTCGGCGAACATGGAGGAGTCATCGAACAGGAAAGACAGAAACTGTGGCTCCAGGCGGCAAGGAACATCGATGGCCTCGAGATAATAAAGGGGTACTATCAGAAACATGATCACAAACCGAGGGAGGAGAAACAGACAGACGTCAACATCGCCGTCGAGATGCTGATGGATTCCTTTTTGCACGATGATTTCGACAAGGCGCTTCTCCTCTCGGGAGATCTCGATCTCGCGCCGGCGGCTCTGGCGATAGCGGAAAAACTTCCGGAAGCGAAGGCAAAGACTGTCGAGGTCTGGATACCGCCGGAGCAGTCTTACGGCAGGTGGAAAAAGGTCGAGAAGGGAACCAGGGTGTTCTGCTGCAACATATCGCCTGAGATGCTGGAAACAAGCAGGTTACCCGATGACTTCCCTGATAAATTCAGCAAGAAGATCATCCGCAGTATCCCTGAATGGAGAAAAGGGTGTGAATAATCCGGGCTCTATCTTATCATGGAATCCTAACGGGAAATCCCCTGCGATCCTGGACAATCATATTGAAAGGAGATCATCATGAGATTTATGGTTATCGTCGCACTGCTGGTCCTTACAGCGCTGGCGGTTCTGCCGGCGGAAGGCTCTGCCGAAGAGAATGCGGTGCAGCTCTCGCTGTTTAATCCTATTCAGATTTTTCCGGAAGATACCTCCGTCAAGTATTTTCGTTTCAGCCTTATCTACGGGAAGAATGCTACGCTGACGGGTCTGGATATGGGTCTGGTAAACCACCTGACCGCGGGGGAATCCAAGGCTCTCCAGCTGGGTTTTGTGAACTACGTGGAAGCTGATTTCAAAGGGCTCCAGTATGGAACCGTGAACGCAACCAAAGGAACTTTTACAGGCTGGCAGTGGGGCTTCGTCAATTACTCGGGGCATACCAAGGGTTTCATGCTCGGGTTCGTCAATTACTCCGAGTCGATGTACGGGCTGCAGATAGGCCTTATTAACATAATCAAGGAAGGCGGCATGCTGCCCTTCTTCCCGATCTTCAACTTCTCCTTCTGACGGGAAG
>CAYWGA010000133.1:0-4007 GCA_964457905.1 uncultured bacterium
ATCCCGGATATTATCGCCGAGCGGAAACCTATGTCGGGCAGGCCCGAGACGAACCCATCCAGAGAGAAGCGCCAGCTGACGAGAGTGGTATACCATTTGAACTCCGGATGCGCTCCCTGGTGCATGCTGTCATGGAGCAGCTCGTCCTGTGCGCCGGCAGGTGCGGCTGTGAGGGTGAGGCAGACGGTTGCCATAAAGATCGAAAGTGTGTATCTGAGGATTTTGTTGTTTTTGCAGGTCATAATGTTGTTCATCATTGCCCGGTTCGGGTATGGACCATAGCAATTCAGAAGGGCCTGGTGGGGACCTTTATAATCTAGCAGTGTTGGGCTGATAATGCCAGTGATATGCAGAACGGGGACCCTTTCGCCCCACAGGATGGGAGAGAAGGATCCCCGTTTCAGGAAAGCGGTCCGCCTAGCGGTTGATCTTCTTGATCGAACCCCAGCTGCTGTCCTCTGTGCCGACAGCGCACTCGTGGACGATGACGCCGTTGGTAATGACGAAGTTGCAGCCCATCACGTCGATCGAGACCCACTCGGGATTGTAATCCCAGATAATGAAATCATAGACGACATGCTGTACTTCGGGGAATACCGCGCACTCGTCGAGGATGATGCGGCGCTCAATGTAGAGCTCCTCATTCTCGCCGGGGAGCGGCGGGAGCTGGTCGCCGTGACCGAGGGCCGACCAGTCACCGGTTGTCCAGTTCAGGGCAACGGTTATGTCGGTCGTACAGGTCGGGTCCATGGCGACCCAGTCGAATTCGATGTGGACGATCTTGCCGCGGTTCTCATCATAAGGATGATCGTAGAACCACTGATTGATCCAGTTGGAAGGGTAGGCGTACCAGGTGCCGTCAGCGTACCCGGTGCCGCCGCCTTCCGTAACGATCCCTGATCCGACGGTCACGAAGAAATTGTCGACGACCTGCTGTGAAGAGGCCGGGACAGTGCCGATCAGGAGCATTCCAAGAAAAATAGCGATAGCAAACTTCTTCATCGATGAACACCTCACTCGTCAGGCTCTGAAGTAATTTCGCGAGTTCTGTTCCCCTCCTGGCGTGGGCGAGATATCCTGGAAAGACCTCCTTCAGGTTTCAGATTCCATCGGTAGTATTTCTTGTGACAGCCGGACTCTAATCACGGACAGGCTGCCGATTCATGACTGATAAGGGTATCTAGCTGGCGAGGGTCGCATTATAGCATAGAGCCGTATCATGTGTAAAGAGAATAAGTTACAGAGGACAAATACTGACTGGAAAGGTCAGTATTTGCATATGGCGGCAGCACTCCGGCGTCCGTCCATCATAACCGAAAGAGGGGCATCGGACCTTACATGGATGAAAAATTCCGTCCTTTCGACCTGGGGAAGGCCGGAAAGGTGGTCCCAGTCCACGAAACTGTCCTTTGAGGCATGGGGAACGGAGAAGTACCCCACACCCTTCGAAGTGACATTATGGAAGAAATGCGAGCCGAGCGAAGCGTCGAAATGAAAGTCCTCCAGTTCGACCTCGGCGACTACCTGTGCGTTAGAGATATCGGACCATCTGACGGGGATCCCGAGGAACCTGTCCCTGGTGCCCCATCGGCCGGGGCCGAGAAGGATGTACTTCTCTCCGCTCTCTCTCATCTTCGTGTTCAGTTTTTCGAGTTCGGTTCTCATCTCGAGCGTCCTGCTCCTGTCGAAATTCTCGATATCGGCGAAGATGATGTGATGCAGGTCCCGGATTATGCCGTTGCCCATGGCGTGCTCCGAGTACAGGACCATCTCTTCCCGGTCGATGCCTTCGAGGTCGAGCATGTAATCCTTCATATCCCCCAGAAGTGGTTTTATCTGAAGGATATAAAAGGTGCTCCTGCCGTCGGGGCCCTTTGTTAGATCGACTGCGAACTCGATCTGGACCGGCATGCCCATCGAGCTGGTGATGATCTCGAGAACCGCCTCTAGTATCTGGGCGAGGGGGAAGTAACCGTACTTCAGAATAGAAGCGAAGTTCATCACACGCGGCCCCGCCAGATGCGTCCCCGACTTCATGCTTCCCGAGTTCATGTCCCAGACCGAGACGAGGTGATCGGATGTGCCGTCCTTTTCCGCCTCTTCAATGTCGAGGGTCGTCATCGTCGCGTCGCTGCCAGCCCGCAGGTCAAATTTCGCGTTCTCGAGATCGACAGCGTAGAAGCGCGTCTGGGTCTCCTTGAGCATATCTTCCTGGGAGATAAAATCCATCTTCGGGTACTTCGGGCAGAATCGCCACGATCTCTCGCCTTCTACGACATATTTGCCCATCCCCAGCCCGAGCAGGACGATACCGTCCTCAGGTTTCAGGTACGAAACTGGATAGTAATTATAGGACTGTGCCAGTCCGGAGATATGCGGGTAGAACCTGCCGCCGTGACCGGTTCCAGCGACCCGCTGCAGAAGGACGGCCATCTTTTCCTCGCCGACCTTGTAGTTGACCGCCTCGAGATATGAGCGCGCGTCTCCCGAGTAGACAGAGGCATATACCAGTTTTACTGCCTCTTCCAGATGACTCAAGCGGACATCGAAGTCAGGATCGTTGTTCGGGAGAAAATATGTCTCGTATATGCCCGAGAAGGGCTGTGACTTTGAATCCTCGAAGAGGCTCGATGACCTTACCGCGAGTGGATAATCAGCATGCCTGAGATAGAGCGCGAGTTTATCCCTCAACCCGCCGGACAGATCGGCATCGAGAAAGGTCCTGATTATGTCATCCGGCTCTTCACCGCCTGCCAGCTTGTCGACGTATTCGTTATCCTCCATGAAATTGTCATATGCCTCTGTGCCGATGATAGCGGTTCGCGGGATAACGACATTCACGTCGGGATGTATCGTGAAGAGCTCGCGGTTCTCGATCATCATGTTGAGGAAGACCATCCCGCGGCCCTTGCCGCCGACCGATCCGCCTGAGAGCTGGAAGAGATTCTCCTCCCCGGAAATATCCGATTCGTCGAAATGGATGACTTTGCCCCTCGTTTTCTGCCTGTGGACTATGTCGCAGACCTCGATCAGGTGCCTTCTCAATTCGTCGTACGAGGGAAAGTCCGAGATCTTCAGGGGCTGGATGAACTTGGCGACCTGTATCTCGCCCCTCGCCATCAGCCAGCTCGAGAAATGATTGCGCTCGGAGTGATATATAAGGGATTCATCGGGGACGGTATGGAGGAGGTCCCTGAACTCGGCCATCTTCGCGGCCCGTGCGATCTTTTTCCCCGACCTGTCGCGAAAGACGAAATCGCCGAAGCCGAGGTGGTCGTAGATAAAGGCCGTCAGATCGTGCGGCAGGGTATGGGAGTTCTTGTTGAGAAAGGAAACCTTGAGTTCGTCGGCCAGTGAAGCGTTCTCCGGATTCGATGACTGCAGCAGGACAGGAAGCGAATCTTTCTCCTTTTTGAATTTTTTGACAAGCTTTATCCCGGCCCGTTCGTCGACTTTTCCCTTTCTGGGGAATTTCACGTCGGATATGACGCAGAGAAGATAGTCGCGGTACCTGTCGAATATCTCGACCGCTTCTTCATATGTCGCGGCAATAAGCACCTTCGGCCTGGTCCGCATCCTCAGCAACTTCTTCATCTCGTCGAGGTTCTCGTCGGCGATCAGTTTCTGTGTCTGCTTCATGATCTGCGTGTTGAGCACGGGGAGGTAGCGGGAGTAGTAATGTATAGAGTCCTCGACAAGCAGGATCACGCGCACCAGTCCGATCCTTGTGTCGTTGACGACGTTTATCTTGTCCTCGATATACTTGATCATCGCGAGCAGGACCTTTGCGTCGCCGTTCCATGTGAAGATCCTGTCGAAGAGCCTGAGGCGCTTGCCCTCATGTTCGATAAGCGCGAGGTCTTTGTCATCGCTGAGCAGAAGGAGTACGGGGATATCCGCTTCCTTCTCCCTGATCTTTGTGCAGAGTTCGAAGGGGCTCATCTCATCTATACGCATCGTAAGGATGACCATGTCGAATCTGCGCTTGTCGAGCATCGCCAGCGCTT
>CAYWGA010000134.1:0-3995 GCA_964457905.1 uncultured bacterium
CCGAAGATGCCGTATATATATGGAAGCGGGATCGATATAGCCAGTCCGATGAAGATCACCGCGGCGGCTGTAAGGGCCGCTCCGGACCCGGAAAGGACAGGCACGGTCCTCGCGCCGCACTCGCGGTCGCCGGCGAGATCCTCGGTATCCTTGACCAGTTCCCTGCCCAGGATGAAGAAGAATGTAAAGAGAGCCGGGACGACCGCCGCGAAGATATCCCCCGAAGCGAAGGCGCCGAGCAGAAAGGCGCTCGACACTACCGAGGCGACAAGAAGGTTCCCGGCGAGGTATGCCCTCTTGGCCTTCCACGAATATATATGCAGAAGGACCGCCCATACGGCGACCCATAACGCCTCCGGAGAGGGCAGCCGCGTCAGGCAGAGAACGAGCGCCGCAAGGAGGACGATGTAGAGGACAAGAGCGGCGCGGGGCGGGACGCCCCCCGATGGTATCGGCCTGCGCGGTTTGTTTATAGCGTCTATGTCCCGGTCGAACCAGTCATTGATCACATTACCTGCCGCTGTGACGAGAGCGGTCGACAGAAGCAGCCAGAGGGGATAGTCTCCGCCGGGCGATGCTATATGGCAGCCTACCGCGACGGACAGGACGGCCGCGGCGATATTGTGCGGCCTGATGATCATGAATGTCTTGAGAAGGGTCAGCATCAGAAATCCCAGACAAAAGAGAGGTGCCCGAATCCTTCGTCCCGCTTTTCACCGCCGCCGGATGAAGCGGCGATCCCGCCCATCGCCTCGATGAACGATCCGTGCCCGAGATCTACTCTCAGCCCGGCTGAGTAGATGCTCTGGTCCGTCACTTCACCGCTCGGAAAGACGGGATCAGGATCCTCTCCCCACTCCCATTGCCTCATGTCGTTACCCTCGCCCCTCCTGATCCAGGTCCCATCGAGCGACAGCATCGCCCTCGGATGGAGTGGAGATGAGATCCGGAGGAACCACCTGTCGGCGTCGGGGCCGAGCTGGTCACCGATGATCGTGTTGCCAGACTTCGCGCCGTCTCCAGTGACGTAAGCAGTGAGCAGGCTGTCCTTGTGTGAGTATGTATATATATCAACCCTCGTGTACGATGCCCGCATCTGCACGTCGTGCCCCCATGGCATGACGAGCGCGTCGGCTCTCACGGTCCAGCCGAGCTTGTTCGGCGCGGGCGGATCGCTCTCGTACTGGAGGTCGTCGATGAGCAGCTCGCCCGAGAGGATCAGCCCTTTCGTGACAGGCACCTTGAGATCGACCGACCAGAGGATGTTGTCGTCTTCCTTCTCGTTGTATTGATTGGCGTAGAAAGCGCCGAATGGTATCAGGTAGGCCCAGTCGAAATCCCTGCCCGTGTAGAGGACCGTCTCGCTGATGCCGGCATAGATCCTCGCCGGCAGCCTGACCTCGAGCCTGTGCCCGGCGAGCCTTCTCGGAAGATAAGAATCGAGCGCCGCCTGAAACGATCTCAGTGTGAATCTTCCCATCGATATGTCGAACCCGAGATGGTCGTGTGAACGGGCCGTCGACGACATCAGGAGCCCGCCCGGCCCGAGCGGCCCCCACTGTATGTAGTCCCTCCCGAGCTGCAGCCTCCATCGCTTTCCGGCGAAGGCGACATAGCCGCGCTCATATTCGGAGGTCACTCCCCTCCAGCTCCGCACCCTCGTATATTCAAGTTCCTCGTCGTCTCTTTCGGGCCCCATCCTGATTATATAGTCCGCCTCGAAGGTCACCGCACCCCCCATTCCCAGAAGGAATGTCGGGACGAAGAGGCCGTTTATCTCACCGTCATCGTATTCGACACGCTTGACCGCACCGGCTCCCGCGGCGATGTCGAGGGTGAAGAAGCGGTTCCCCTCCCTCATCGTCCACACCGGAGCGTTCTCTCTCTCCTCCGGTGAGTTCTCCATCCCCTGGAACTCGGCGCGCAGCCTGCCGAGGATGAATTCCTGCCTCGGCGTGAGCTCGACATCGCCGCCGGACATCGACTGAAGGATGCGGTCGACGTAGAACTCGATCTCGGACCGTGAGTACGGGGAAACGGGATCGAGCTCGACGAGGCCGAGGATCTCGAAACTTTTCAGTGCGGGATAGACCCAGCTGCGAGGCGGGATCGTCTCATCGGACGCATGGACAGGCAGCGCCACCTGGAGCAGGAGCGCGGCCGCGATGACAATAGCTGCGGGAATCGAAATGCGGAGCTTCATTCGGCGGGCTGTCCCTGTTCCGTGGCCGTTTCGTGATCTACGCCGGCTGCCATACGGTAGCACTCGCGGGCCTTTCTCTTGTCGTCCTGTTTCTCGTACGATATTCCCATACCGAACTGGACCTTTGAATTGACCCTGGTGTCATCCGGGTTTATCTCGGTCACCTTCTTGAAATACTCGATCGCCTTGTTCGGCTGCTCGAGCCTGTTGAAACATTCGCCGACATAGTAGAGGATCGTGGCGTTGCCCGGATTGAGCCTGGCGGCCTGCTCGAGGTACTTCAGCGACTTGCCGTAGACTCCCTTGCGGTAATATATGAATCCAAGGTAGAAGAGCGCGTTCACATTGTCGCTCTCCAGCTTGAGTATCTTCCTGAACTCGCTGCCCGCGTCGTCGTACATCTTCTCGTTGATCAGCGCGAGGCCGAGGTTATAGTGGCCCTCAACCGACGAAGGATCTATCTCGAGTCCGATCCTGAACTCCTTGATCGCCTGTTCCTTGTCCCCTTCCTCTCCGTAGAGCGCGCCGAGATTGAAATGCGCCTCGGCGTTGCGGGGATTGTGCTGGACAGCCTTGCGGAACTGCTGCAGCGCGGCGTTGCGACGTCCTGACAGGTCGAGGATATATCCGAGGTTCGTATATGATTTCGAATGTGTCGGGTCGGTGGCGATAGCCTGCCGGTACATCTTCTCCGCGTCTTCGTACCTGCGGCTTTTAGTGAACGCCACCCCGAGACGGTAGTAGCACTCCGGATTGTCCGGTTCCCTCTCGATCGCCTTTATGTGAAACCGCACAGCCTCGTCGAAGCGGCCCTGAAGTTCGAGGAGCCTTCCCATCCTGTAAAGCGGAAGGGCCTCCGTATCGCCCATCCCGTCGATACGGCGGTATCCCTCGAGGGCCAGCTCGTACTTGCCCATCCTCTCGAACATATTGCACGCTTCGAGGATCTCCTCTTCGTCCGCATGTTCGTGGATTATCACGTCGCGCAGGCAGGCCTCCGCCCTCTGGCTGTTTCTTTTGCGGAGATATAGATCGGCGAGTTCGAGGACCTCATCGATATCGGCCTCGCCGAGAGACGATTTCCGTTTCAGGCGGGCGATCTCCCTGCTCTCTTCCCGAACCTCGCCCCTCGTGAACTCGAGAAGCTTATCCCATCGCAGGCCCATAGTAACCCCCTGAAGGTGATCCGATCGATGCATACTCCCGGCAACAGGCTAGAACAGGGCGCCGGTGCCTGTCAAGTATCATCGGTGCTGTATTTTACGGGAAATCCGGCCGTATGGTCACGATGCGTGCAGTGACTTCCGCAAAGCACCCCTGTGCCGCATATCAGGAGCGCGTTGATCTCTGATGGGAAGGAACCCCCGTCAGACAGGCGGCTGCTGATCGGGGTAACCGGACCTTTCCAGGCGCGGATACGGAATATTGATGCCTTCTTCGGCGAAGCGCAGCGCGACCAGACGCGGCAGATTCGTCAGCAGCGACCACCAGTCTTCGTTTCGGGACCAGGGCCGGACGGCGATCTCCACCCAGGAATCGGCCCACTCCGACACGAAGATAGACGTCGCGGGCCGGTCCAGCACATGCTCCTCACCCTTGAGCAGATCATGCAGGATGGCGATGACCCGGTCTATGTCCTCATCGAACCCCACCCGCACGGTAATGTCCGTCCGCCGCAGGGGTTCGACCGACCGGTTCTCGATGATATCCGCCCAGATCTTGCGATTGGGAATCAGCAGGCGGCGACCGTCGAAGGTGACGACCGTCGTGTTGGATATCAACATGGCCTTGA
>CAYWGA010000135.1:0-3883 GCA_964457905.1 uncultured bacterium
AAATGGCTGGAGAGGGAGGACTCGAACCCCCATCGGCTGATCCAGAGTCAGCTGTCCTACCGTTGGACGACTCTCCAGAAAGTACAAGACAAGTTACAATATTTGATTCGTCTGCGCAATATCCTTTGTCAAAAAAAATCAGTGTTTCGCGATTCCGGCCGCTTTTCTCAGCCGTTCGACCGACTTGGTCTTGCCGAGCAGGACTATTACCTGAAAGATATCGGGAGACACTGTCCCGCCGGTAAGGGCGACACGGCTCGGATGAATAAGTTCGCCTGCTTCGATCTCTATCTCGTCGGCCAGGGCCCTGACTGACTCCTCCACCCTCTCCCTGTCGAAATAATTCAATCCCTCGAGAGTATCGGCGAGCCTTTCGAGGCGCTCGGGCACCTCCTTGCGCTTCAGATGGGTCTCGACTGCGTTGTCGTCAACATCGAAATCATCCTTGTAGAAATACCCGATATGTCCCGGCGCGTCCTTGAGGAGTTTCAACCTGTTCCCCAGTGCTGTAACGATAAGAAAGAGGCGCCCCAGTTCGTCGGCCTCGCTCTTTTCCCCGTTACCTGTCAGCGGCTCTTTCCCGGGAACCAGTTTCAGGTCGACAGGTTTCTCCAGGTCGACATGAAAATCACCTGGAATATAACCTTCGTCCTTGAGGACGTGATAGACATGCATGACCTTCTGTGCAGGCGACAGTTTCTTGAAGTGCTCGGCATTTATATATTCCATCTTGTCATTGTCAAACATTGCCGGATTCTTCGACACTTTCTTCAGCGAGAACTTGTCCGTCAGCGCCTTGCGCGTGAAGAGCTCCTGACGGTCATCGAAGGACCATCCGAGCAGGGCGAGGTAATTGACCATCGCATCGGGCAGATACTGCTGGTCGGCGTACCAGTCCACCGATACTGCTCCGTGACGCTTGCTGAGCCTTGTCCTGTCTCCTCCGAGGATCATCGGCAGGTGCGCGAACTTCGGCACCTTGTATCCGAGCGCCAGGTAGATATGTACCTGCCTGGGCGTGTTGGAGATGTGATCGTCGCCTCTGATCACGTGACTGATCTTCATCCTCGCGTCATCGACGACGACGGCGAAGTTATATGTAGGAAGGCCGTCAGACTTTATCAGCACGAAATCGTCGAGCTCGGTATTGGCGATCTTGAAATCACCCCTGACCAGGTCCCGGAACCGTGCCTCCCCATCCTCCGGCATCCTGAACCGTAGAACGTGCGGCTCTCCTGCCTTTATCTTCTCATCCGCCTCCTCGACGGAAAGTCCGCGGCAGAGTCCGTCGTACTTGATCGGAAGTTTCTTCTCCTTCTGCTCCTCCTTGACCTCATCGAGTCTCTCCGGAGTGCAGAAACAGTGATACGCCTTGCCTTCGTCGATCAGCCTGGCAGCGTCAGTATGATAAAGGACACCCCTGGACGACTGGATATACGGACCGTAATCGCCGCCGACATCGGGCCCTTCGTCCCAGTCGAGCCCGAGCCATCGCATTCCCCTGAGGATCCCTTCGTACGATTCATGTGTCGAGCGCTGAGCGTCCGTGTCCTCTATCCGGAGGACGAATACGCCACCCGTTTTCCTTGCGTATAGCCAGTTGTAAAGAGCGGTCCTGGCCCCTCCCACATGAAGATGTCCTGTCGGGCTCGGCGCGAACCTTACCCTGATGGTGTTTTCACTGCTGTCAGTCATCATGCTCCTACCGGGTCCCTTCATTTAACGTCGGTTTCTCGAGCGGCCCGGCGCCGTCAAGGATATCGGCCGGTCTCACGGCCGCGATCAGTTCAGCATAGCTTATCCCGAATTCCTCATTCGAGGCGTCGTCGAGAGACGCGCCTTCGCCCAGGCGGCGCGCGAACCGGGGCACACTGGCGAACTCATATTTTTCCAGGAGGTTCTCGAGCATCCTGAATACGAAGAAGTACGCGAGACGGGACTCCTGCATATCTGTTCCCGCCAGGATATGATCCTCCAGCTCATCAATCGTCGGCGAATACCCTTCCAGCACGTCTGCAAACTGATATATCTGCTGATGCAGTACGGGACGCTCCCCGGCCACGAATGAAGCCGCAGCCTCCTTCATCCAGATGGGGATCCTGCCGTTGGACAGCCCGTCAAGCGCGAGCTGAGCGATCCTCTGTGTCAGTCCTATCTCGACCAGCGTCTTCCCGGTTATCGGATCCCAGCGTTTGAGAAGCACGTTGAGAGGCTCACTGTATATCGTATCGCCCTTTACCCAGGCGTAGTACCACCATTCCTTGCGGGTCATCACCCTGTACTCATCGAGGTCCTTCGCGCCGATAATAACTACTTTCCCGGCGACCGGCCTCCCGATCTCTTCCGCGACTATCCTGTATCCCCTGAGTATCTCGCCGAAAGACTTGACGGCGATAAACCGTGCGACTTCCTGGGGCGGATAATGTACCTCTATGTCGGCATTGGCCATCACACCGCCGTTGACGGGGTGGTAGTCATCCACCAGGAGCCCGTACCCCTCTATAGGGGAGAGGAGCGAATCCGGCACCCTGAACTTTCCGTCATCCCCGGCCGAATCATCCTTCCCGCCTCCTCCGCACCCGGCCGAAAGGGCCAGCGCCGCTGCCAGAAGGATTACCAATCCTGATCTCATTTCGAGCCTCCGTCTTTTTTATCGAGCGACTGCCGGTCAAAGAGCTTCCGCACTTCACGGCCGGCTTCTTCTATCTTCAGTTCCTTTTCTTTCCTGATCATATCGGCGAGTTCCTTCTTCCCGCCGGCTGTCTCCTCCAGCCACTGACGGGCGAACTCTCCGCTTTCTATCCTGTCGAACATCTTTCTCATCTCATCGGCCGTCTCGGGCGTCACCAGCTTTTCGCCGTACTTCAACCCGCCGTAGGCGGCTGTTCCGCTAATCACTTCCCTCATCCCGGCGATGCCATGCACGGCAAACAGGTCGACGATGATCTTCAGTTCGTGCATGCATTCGAAATAGGCGACCTCGGGGCTGAACCCTTTCTCCACCAGTATATCGAAGGCTGCCTTTATCAGCGCGGGCACTCCGCCAACGAGTATCGCCTGCTCGCCGAAAAGATCGCTCAACGCTTCCTCGCGGAAAGTCGTCTCGAAAGCTCCGATCCTGAGGCAGCCGAGTCCTCTCGCGATGCTGAGCGCGGTCCGGCGCGCCCCGCCTGTATAATCATGCGCCACAGCCAGGAGACATGGCAGCCCTGAATCCTCGACATAAGCGGCGCGGAGGGCGCCTCCCTGTCCTTTCGGTGCGACCATAACCAGATCGAACGATTCCTTTTCTATCTGTCCGAACGTGACCGCGAAGCCGTGCGCGAAACAGATCGTCGAACCTGGCCGGAGATTCGGGGCTATATCGGCTTTGTATACCTGCCCCTGCACCTCGTCGGGAAGAAGGCACATCAGGACCCGGGCCTTCGAGGCCCCTTCTCGGACCTCCATGACCTCAAAACCGTCCCTCCCGGCCGTTTCCCACGCATTTCCACCTGGCCTGGCCGCGACTGCGACATTGAACCCGCTGTCTCGGAGGTTCAGAGCCTGCGGACGCCCCTGGTTTCCATATCCCAGGATGACTATCAGGCTTCCGTCGAGATTACCCGCCGGAGCGTCCTTTTCTGTCATTACTTTCACGTCCGTGTTCCTTCCGGTTGCACGAAGTATCTATAGCAAACGGGCATCGGCCGGGCAAGTAATATAAGGTCCGGAGGTATTCCTCCGCAATCCCGGAACTGTCAGTATTTTCAGCGTGTTTCGCCGCCTCTGTTTTCATTTTCACTTGACATGACGGCCTTTTTTTATAGTATACATTGGTGCGTGGCGGTGTAGCTCAGTTGGTTAGAGCAGCGGAATCATAATCCGCGTGTCCGGGGTTCGA
>CAYWGA010000136.1:0-3842 GCA_964457905.1 uncultured bacterium
GGAGCCGCGCCGGTGATCTGGCAACGATCGCTCAGCATACCCCCCGGAAGCGAACCGGGCCTCATGCCCGTGCCGATGTTCTTTGATTTCATGTACGACGGGAAGCGGGTCGAGATTCATTCCATAGCCAGCGTCATCCTCACAAACGGCTATGATATCTCTCTTAACTATCCTGCGGGCCGGCGCCTCGGCGACGATGCGCTCCCAATCAGTATCACCGTACGCTACGGCACGGAACATCCCATTCAGGGTATCGTCGAGGGAATCTTCTACAGCGACCTCGGCTGCACCCCCGAACTTCCGGCAAGGTTCATGATAAAAGAAAACACTGACATCACGACATTGCCCATTACGATCGATCCGCCGGAATCCCTTCCACCGGGACGATACCCATTCACCCTGTCGGTAAAGATAGATGGAGGTACGGTAGCCGCGTTCGAGGACGAGCTTGTAAGGCCGGTCCGGTGGCTGCATCTGGGGCCGCTGCCGAACCGCGGATGGGTGATCGAGAACGCAACATCGTTCCAGAGTGATCTTAGCGGTACTCACACACTTTCAGACGGAAGAGAACTTTACTGGAGCAGGGTGCCGCACGGCGCGTTCGATCAGTATGGCTCAGTCATCCCGGACAGGCTTTACGGAAGCGGGAGCGACAGGTGCATGCTCCTCTACACAGTGGTGACATCTGACAAGCGACGAAAAATCAGATGGAGGATAAGCTCCGAAAATATCACAAACTTCTGGATAAACGAGATCCCGCTTCTAAGTTCCGGTTCATCAGGGTCAAAAAGCGGAGTCACGATGCTGCGCGAGGGACGGAACGCGATACTCGTCTCTTCCGCCTGGAGCGAATATCCCGGCATGGTACAGCTTGAGCTCAGTGACGAAAACGGCATGCCGCTTGTCGGCATCGGCAATGATGTTGATGCTGTGGTAAGGGACTTCGTGATGGTCGCGGAGACTACCGATGAGACATCCCTGGCGCCATTACCCACTTCCAGTGAGCCGCGCGAGATAACATTCACAATAGATAACCCCGATGCTTCCGAGGTATCGCTCATAGGTGAGTTCAACAACTGGTCGCCCGAGACGACACCGATGAAACTGACCGGAAGCGGAATGTGGACCGTCACGGTGGCGCTTCCGCCGGGGACCTATTCTTACAAATTCCTCGTCGATCGAAAACAGAAACTACCTGACCCGGCCGCTACAGGTTCTGAACCTGACGGATTCGGCGGCACGAATTCTGTAAAGAAGGTCAAGTAGGAGATCACGTACTCTGTCAGAGCTGTGCGCCCGTCAATCCGAGAAGGAAGTGCAGCAACCCACCGGTCAAGAGAGAAACCGTCATAACACCAAAGAAGATCACCGCCGCCAGACGTATACCCATCTCCTTGATAGTCACGATCACCGTGGCGAGGCACGGGATGAACAGGCTCATGACAACAAGAGAGACCACGACCTGGTTGCCGTCAAGCAGGCCCTCCTGCCAGAGTCTGTAAAGGCCGGCCGCTCCGTAGTCACGCCGGAAGAATCCCAGTATAAACGCCGCTGAGCTCTCGACAGGAAGGCCGAGGAACCTTACGACTACGGGGCCTATGATTTTGTGAAGGGTATCCATCGCCCCGGTAATATCCAGGACAAACAGAACGACCGTAGCGGCCATAAAAAATGGCAACGCTTCCTTGAGGAACCATACCACCCTCGCCTTTGTCTTCAGCAGGATATTACTGACCCGGGGGGTCCTGAGGGGAGGAAGCTCGAGCATGAAATCAGATGACCTGCCAGGAATGATGCGTCCAAGAACGACTCCAGCCAGCACGAACACGATCGCGATTATTCCGCCGATCACCAGCACTCCGGCAAGTGAAACGGCGGACAGCAGGGCCATGATGACGCCAAGCTGAGCCGAGCACGGAATCGCCAGGGACAGCAGGGTGATCACGATGACCCTCTCCCTTCGGGACTCGAGGATCCTGCTCGACAGTACCGCCATGGTCACGCAGCCAAAACCAAGCACGAATGGAAGCGTCGCCTTGCCGTTAACTCCGACGACCTTCAAGGCATTGTTTGTAAGAACGGTCAGGCGCGGGAAGTAACCGGTATCCTCCAGGACCCCGAAGATCAGGAAGAAGACTATGACTATCGGCAGGACTATCGAGATCGCATAAGTCAGCCCCATGCTGAGAAGTCCGAAATCTCCCACGATGAGTTCCCTGAAGAATCCCTCAGGCAGAACGCTGTCGACTGCGGGAATAAGGTATCGTCCGAAGAGGCCGTTCTCGAGCAGGTCGACAAGAGTACCGGCCGCGAAGACACCTACCAGCATATATATCAGGTACAGGACCAGAACCAGGAGCACGCCCCCGTATACGGGGTGCAGGGTGAGGCTCCCCATGCGTCCGGCACCGGCTGCGGTTACCCCGGTTATGAGAGCAAACAACAGGGGCAGGGCCGGGAACAATCCCGCCGTTGTCATTGCATCTCTTCCGATCAGAAAATACAGCGCCGCGGTGACAATAGCTATTATCGCCGGCAGTGTATACCTTCGCCACTCTCCTCCCCGTTCCTTTGACTCGCTGTCTTCCATCATCACGCTGCCGCCGATGATCCTCTCGGCCCAGGCCTTCCGGGCTCCGGCTATCGCGTATCCCAGGGGCTCGAAGAAATTATCCCTCCGCAGCTCCAGCCTCTTCCTCTGTTCGCCCAGGCTCGCCCGGCTCTGCTTCCCGAAGATATCCCCCCCTCCAGTCATCATAGACAGCGTCCCGAAAAGCCCGAACGGATTGGCGTCACCCAGGTCATCCCCTGTTTCCCGGATCACCTCGGACAGTCTCGGCGGATAATCGATCTGGATATCAGGAACTCTGGCAAGGCCCCCATTGACAGCGGCCACAAGTTTTCCCAACCCGACCTTTTCGACGGCTACTGTTTCGATGACCTCTATTCCGAGAAGCGACGAGAGCTCACCCGTATCGATGTCGAACCCTCTCTGTCTCGCCTCGTCCATCATGTTCAGGACGAGGATCATCCTGCAGCCGATCTCCGCGAGCTGGCTCGTGAGCAGAAGTGCCCTGAACAGATTCTTGGCGTCAGCAACCTGGATAATCGTCGCGTCGGTATCAGCGAGGATTATATCCCTCGTGACCTTCTCGTCCTCGCTGCGCGGCAGAAGGGAATTCACGCCGGGGGCATCTATAACCTCACGGCCCTCCCTCGGACCCATCACGCCGGCGGATATCTCTACCGTAGTGCCGGGATAGTTCGATGCGATGGAATATCTGCCCGTCAGGTATGAAAAGATGACGCTCTTGCCGACATTGGGATTTCCAACGAGAATCACCCTTCCGCCCTCACCAGGCGCAGGATGATGATGTATATGCTTGCGGTGCCGTTTTCTGTGTTTCATTTTGCCAGGGTCCCGTTTGAAGGGTCAGCTGCGAACGACATGCACGTCATCTACGAGCCGCATTTCCAGTGCCAGCTGTGTCTCCCCCAGGAGCAGTATCAGGAGAGGCTCCTTCTGATGAACCTTCACTACCCTGCCCGGGAAAAGGCCGAGCGAAGTGAGCCTGTCGAGCCTCTGATGATCGGATGTGGCGATGTAAACCACCCTGCCACTCTCCCCTGGTGCCAGCTCGGACAGGGGCATTACAGCTGTCTCTACCTGTGTCTGCGCCCTCTCACAGCACTTGCCCCTCGGAATCGGGTGGCCGTGTGGACATTTGGCTGGATGTCCAAGCAGAGTGCATATGTGATCTGTGACCTCCGGTGACAGAAAATGCTCGAACACGCAGGCGTCAGATTCGATGGCGACATTCTCCCTCACATTGAGGACGTCG
>CAYWGA010000137.1:0-3834 GCA_964457905.1 uncultured bacterium
TGGGGGCTGGGTCTGGCTCTCGTGAAGAGGATCGTGGAGGATATTCACGGAGGATCCATCAAGGTCGCTTCCACCCATCCGGGCGGGGGAACGACGTTCCAGATCACATTCCCTGTCGACTGAAGCATTTCTGGAAAGGCACGGAGAATTGAAACCAAAGAAGATACTCTGGGTCGATGACGAGATAGACCTCCTGCGCTCGCACATAATCTTTCTCGAGGGGAAAGGTTACGAGATGAAGGGTGTCTCGAGCGGAGACGAAGCGGTCAGGCTCCTCTCAGAACAGACATTCGACCTCGTGCTTCTCGATGAGACGATGCCCGGCAAGACGGGGCTCGAGACGCTCCAGGAGATCAAGGAGATCTCGGCGAACGTCCCGGTGATCATGATTACCAAGAACGAGGCCGAGGGACTGATGAACCAGGCCATCGGGATGAAGATCGACGATTATCTGCTCAAGCCGATCAATCCGCTGCAGATTTTCTCCGCGGTCAAACGGGTGCTCGAGGCGCACAGTATACAGGAGGGAGCCGCGTCGAAGGATTACCTCCAGGTATTCAGAAGAATCGACGACCTGGTGTCACAGCGGCCCGACTGGAAACAGTGGGCGCAGATCCAGCACGAGCTCTGCCAGTGGGATACCGAATTCGACAGGTTCGGCGGGACCGGAATGGACCAGATCCATCTCGACATGAGGAGGAAATGCAATGTCGAGTACGCCCGGTACATCGAAGAAAATTATTCATCATGGCTCCGCTCCAACGACGGACCGGTGATGAGTCCCGACGTGATGAAGAAATATGTCTTTCCCCATCTTAATTCGAAGAAAAAGGTCTACTTCTTTGTAATCGACTGCATGAGGTATGACCAGTGGCTCACGGTCGAGGACCTCATCGCACCCTTCTACAATATTACGAGGGATTCGTATTGCTCGATCCTGCCGACCGCGACCCCCTACTCGCGCAATTCGATCTTCTCCGGCCTCTATCCGGCGGATATCCAGAGTTTGCATCCCGAGCTCTGGCTCGAGCGCTCCAAGGACGAGTTCAGCAAGAACCGGTACGAGGAAAAGCTGATGAACGAGCAGTTCAAGAGAGCGAGGATGGGGCACCTGAAAACGAAGTACGCAAAGATATACAATGCGGAGGAAGCGAACGAGATCCACAGGCAGGTCGATACCTACGGGGAACTGGACCTGGTCGCTATGGTCTTCAACTTTCTCGATATCCTCGCTCACGGCAGGAGCCAGAGCGATATCCTCCAGGAGATCGCCCCCGACGAGGGCGCTTTCAGGTCTCTGATGAGATCGTGGTTCACCCATTCTGCCCTCTTCGAGATCCTCAAGAAGATATCGAGGCTTGGCGCTACAGTGGTCATCACGACCGATCACGGTGCGATCCTCGGTCAGAAAGCGAGTCTCGTCCACGGTAACAGGGAGACGTCGACCAACCTGAGGTACAAGTTCGGAGAGAACATCAACGGTGACCCGAAACAGACCCTGCTCGTGCGGAACCCGGCCGATTTCAGGCTGCCCTCGGAAAGCCCGTCGAAGAACTACATCCTGGCGAGGGAGAATTACTACTTCGTCTATCCGACCCGTTTTCACGAGTACGAGAAACAGTACCAGGATACGTTCCAGCACGGAGGCATCTCGCTCGAGGAGATGATCATCCCCTGCATCACGCTGACACCACGTTGACGATATGAATGAAAAAGCAATACGGCTCGAAAGTGTTTCTGGCCCTGTGCGCACCTCGGCTGTCCGGAGCGGTTCGCCAGACGCGACCTTCGCGCTCGGAAAACGGTTCGGTGAGATACTTCCTTTCGGTACGACTCTCTCTCTCGAGGGAGGACTGGGAGCGGGCAAGACGGCGCTGGTAAAGGGGCTCGCGGCCGGGCTCGGCATCTCTGCGGAGGTTCTCAGCCCGACATTCATCCTCGTCGAGGAATACAGGGGAGGCGCCGCGCCACTGCTGCACTATGACCTCTACCGGCTGGAGGAACTCGGCGAGGTCGAGAGGATCGGAATGTTCGACGCTGTCGATGGAAGAAACATCGTCGTTGTCGAATGGGGCGACCGCCTGCCGGCAGGAACAATGGAATTCGACGTTACGATATCTATAAGGATCGCGGGAAGAGAAGAGAGGGATATCGAGATCTCGGCGCCGGCAGCCGTGATCGACGCCCTTTCGGGATGGGAGGAAAGATGATGGGACCTCTGATACTGGCGCTTGACGCCTCGCACATGACGGGGAGCGTGGCGGTGACAAGGGGTGCGGAGGCGATCCACGAGATAATATTCGACGCGAGTGATACCCATTCAGCTACCCTGATGCCCGCTGTTGACCGATGTCTCGGCGCGGCCGGTGTCGAGATCAGGGAGATCGATCTCTTCGTAACTGTCATCGGCCCCGGTTCATTCACCGGCCTCCGGATCGGCCTTGCTACGGTAAAAGGATTTGCAGCGGTTGAAAGACGCCCCGTCGCGGCGGTAGGTTCACTCGAGATGATAGCGGCGGACGCAGATTTTGACGGCGCCTCTGTCGTTCCGCTGATCGACGCCCGAAGGGGAGAGGTATATACGGCGGTCTATGATCTCTCCGGTGAAAGGCCCTCGGAGATACTTCCTCCTTTCGCCTCCGCACCCGGCCTGCTTGCCGCCAGGGTCGCCGCGGCCGGCATCGACGGCGATATCCTCGTCTGCGGTTCAGGATTGAACAGCTACCGCACCGAACTGGAGGAGTCTTTCCCCGAAGGGACCAGCTTCGGCGGTCCCGACTGGAAACTGCCGTCAGCGAGCCTGGCGGCGTCTATGGCCCTGGATCGCGATGCCGTTCCGTACGAAGGGCTTTCGGCCCTCGAGCCGCTCTATATCAGGCCGCCGGACGCCAAGCTTCCCTCGACGGCGAAACTCAGGCCCGGGGGCGGCCGATGAGCGGCGCCGACCTGACACTCAGGGTCATGACCGCGGCCGATATCCCTCCACTGCTCAAGATCGAACGTGTTTCTTTTCCCGTGCCATGGAGCGCGGGGATGTTCATGATACAGCTCGGCCTTTCCGATGAGACAGAGAACATCGTTGTCCTCTCCGGGGACAATGTCATCGGGTATATCTCCTCGTGGTACGGTTACGAGGAGATGCATATCCTCTCGATCGCGGTCGCTCCGGAAGAGAGGGGAAGCAGAGCGGCGGAGATGCTTCTCGACGAGGCGATCAGCAAAAGCAGGGAAAAGGGGAGCCTCAAGGTCGTCCTCGAGGTCAGGGTGAGCAACCGCCGGGCTATCAGGTTCTACGAAAAGCACGGGTTCACTCAGGTCGGCAGGCGGAAGGGATACTATTCCGATTCGGGAGAGGATGCCCTGGTATTCGACAGGGAGATCCAGGAGCCGGGTGACGGGGAACAGGAAGATCGGGGTGAAGATTGAACCGCGGGAAGGTAACTGACACGGGCCGGTTTCCCGCGCAGCTGTGCGGCTCCGCGAGTACTGCTGTAGTGTTAGGTTCGGGGTTGTCCCCGAAGAGATGGCCCGGGAAAATAATAGCGGCGACAGAGTATTCAGATATCGAAGGTATGCCGGTTCCGGCAGTCGAGGGCCATCCGGGAAAGATCCTTCTTCTCGATACGGGAGGGGGAAGGCTTCTCATCTTCGCCGGCAGGACCCATTACTACGAAGAGCCTGTATGGGAGGGAGCGGGCGCCGCGGTGGCTGCCGCGGCGGAACTGGGTTGCCGCCGGATAGTCCTGACTCAGGCGGCCGGCAGCCTGAAGCGGTCCCTGCCCGTCGGGTCGTGGCTGCTCCCCTCTGGAATAGTCGCCCTGCCCTGGAAGCACT
>CAYWGA010000138.1:0-3820 GCA_964457905.1 uncultured bacterium
CATATAGCAATGTTGAACGTTCGCTGTATAGCTGAGGTGAGAAGAGAATGGCTCCTCAGGTAGGACTTGAACCTACAACCCTTCGGTTAACAGCCGAATGCTCTACCAATTGAGCTACTGAGGAGCACTAAAAATCTTTAAATTTTTACGGCGGCGCCTGTGGCCCCGCCGGGTAATAATAATAGTATCCTGCAAGATTAATGTCAATAGGCCAAAAACAGGCAGCGGAACAGTCGCAATTTGTTATACGGGCACTGATTAGGCTTGTTTCACCTGAGGATCTTGAGCAGATCTCCGGCCAGAAGTTCGACGGGGGATACGACGGGGATCTCTCTCGCCGGAAGGTTCTTTTCCTCCGCCTCTTCAGCGAATCTTCGCTTCAACATGTCCATCAGCTGAATCCTGCATAAAGGGCAGGCGGTCGCCAGAACTCCCGGGTCGGCCTCTTCTACGGCACTTATCTTTTTCCGGGCTATCTTCTCCGATTCTTCCGTATGTGTGAAGGTAAAGGTCCCTCCCCCTCCGCAGCATACATCGGCGTCTTTCATCCTGACATACTTCCAGCCGGGCAGCTTCTCGAGGATCATCTCGGGCTGCCAGTCTACCTGCTGCCCGCGATTGAGGTGACAGGGATGGTGATAGGTGACAGTCGGCCTCGGATCCGGCCCTTCTTCGGGATCCTGCTGGTCCGGTCCTTTCTTCCCTTCATCCATATTTGTGACCATGCTGTCGAAACCGCGGACCGCCTTCTCCAGGCCGAGGAGGTCCACGATCAGTTCGTTGATATCGAATACCCGGGATTCGACATGTTTTCTGTAAAGCTCACCTGTCTCGAGGTACTCCTCGCGGGCTGAGCTGCCCTCTCCCTTTCTCGTAAAGACCTCCGTGACAGGGTCCCACGCGATATCGAAGAAGCCGTCCTCGTTCAGATCGAAAAGCCGCGGGAACTCGTGCTTGAGCATCCTGCCGCCCGATGCACATGATGTGATGATCCAGTCGAATTCCAGCTTGGATATCTGTTCGACTGTCTTCGCGGCCGTTTTTCTGGCAGCTTCGATATCACCCGAGTAGAACTGTGGCGCCCCGCAGCATGCCTGGCCGGCAGGGGCATGAACGTCGATACCGAGGATATTGAGGACGAGTGTGATCGCCTCTGCCTCCTCGGGGAAGAACTGGTTCACTGTATGACCGACAAAGAAATAGGCACGCCTGCGTTCGGCGCGATTCTTTATCCTTGTTCTCAGGACGAGTTCGATAAGCGCCAATGCTTCCGACTGGTCCAGGCCGATATCGCTGTAGTTCTTCCTGGCGAACTTCGCCGGATCGAGCATGATCTCGTCAAAGAATGATGAGGGAAAGAACTCCGACCCTTTTTTCAGGAACGGCTTGTTCTTGGGAAGCGGGAAGAACCTCTGCCTTGGCCAGCCCAGAAGGGGATAGAAGATGCTGAGAGGGCTCTTCCCCCCGGTGCCGTGGAGCGGCCCCTTTCTCGACAGGCCGAGCAGCCTCATCGTCCGGAACAGGGCGCTGTCCATCCCGTCGAGCATCTTCAGGGCGACCCGCTTCATCTTCGGCATCTTGCCGCGCCTGACCATCTCGGATCTCGCCGCGTGTATCACCTCGTCAGCCCTCATGCCGGACGGACAGTTGTCCTCGCATGCAAGGCAGTGCAGGCAGAGATCGAATGCCTGCTGGAGATCCTCGTCACTGAGGTCCTCGCCCCTGAAAAAGGCCTCGGCCAGCTCTACCTTGCCGCGGGCCGAGCCCCACTCCTCGCCGACGGCTCCAGCCACGGGACATACCGACTTACAGGCTCCGCACCTGTTGCAGAGCAGGAAATCATCGGCTACGTTTCTTTCGCGGTCCTCATTTACCATCTCAGGATCCCCGCAGGGTCAAATACCTTCTGTATCTTCGCCGTCATACGTTCGAGCGGCTCATTTTCTTCTGTTTTGCCAGGTTCAGCGGAACCGCTTGCAGTGCCAGTCCGTCCGGGTATGAGCCGAAGGGTCACCCCGGTGATCATCCCGTACCTTCCCCCGCTGCCGAGAAGCATCGCGATCACCTCGTACCCCGCCACATCCTTTATAGATCTCGAACCGAAGTGGACCTTCTCCCCCGCGCCTGTCACGAGTTCTACCGACAGGATATATTCTCTCAAACCCCCGTACTCTTCGGTCACCGACAGGACCGGCGCCTCCATGAGGAGCGAGGCAACATTCATCTCCCTGCCAAGGGAATCGTCATAATGGGGGAACCACAACATCGATTCTTCCGCGGCGACAGCTATCGACGAGACCGGGGTCCCGCCCTTCGCCCTGACAAGCATATCAGCCGGTGATACCTCGGCTATTCCTGAAAGATTGTCGAAGTTCAGGTCCACGCTGATCCCTTCAGGAGCCATATCTTCCAGCACCGTCTCATCCTGCGCGGAATCTCCTGTCCCTGTCCCAAATATCGTGACCGAGACGTCATGTCCTTTTCGGGCAAGCCTCGAGCATTCGGCCAAGATACGGGCCGCTGCATGACTGTCTTCCGGTGAAAATGTTATTCTGTTCATTTCAGCAGTTTCCGTCAGATGAGAAAACTCAGGATCATCGTGATACTTCCAACGCTTATTATCGTGGATGAGAGGATCCCGATCGTCACGATCCTCGGCCTGCAATCGAACTCGGTGGCGTAGACAACGGCGTTAACAGCCGTAGGCATCGCCGACTGGACGAGCATCACGTTTCTCAGCACGGGATCGACATCGAAGAATCTCAACAGTACCAGGGCGATCCCCAGGCCCCCGAATATCTTAATTACGCCGCTCGTTATGCCGAGGCCCACCAGACGCTGGGAACTCACCGGGGCCGGTTCAGCGCATTCGGTCTCCTCATCGTCACCAGATATTATCCTCTCGAGCTGCATCCCGAGAAGGAGCAGGCCGAGCGGGATCGCCGAGCGCCCGAGAAGGTCGATCATCTCCATGAACGGTTCAGGTGGCAGGAGGTTGACGTCAGCGAGGACCCTTCCCGCTATAAGCGCCCATATCAGCGGCACCTTGAATACCGTAGCGAGAGCGGCCGTTGCTTTCTGCTTGCCCGCGCTGGCCAGGAATATACCGAGAGTCGACTGGACCGTCGACGAGGCCACTATATACAGAGCGGCCCACTTGAGTCCTTCCTCCCCGAAGGCAAGCATGCATACGGGGATCCCGTAGAATCCGCTGTTCGTGAAGACACCGGCAAGCGACATCGCGTTCCGTTCGACCCTGCCCCCTCCGGCCAGCTTCCCGATCCCCTGGGTCAGCAGGAGAAGGCCTGCGGAGAGTATTATCACATATATCAGAAGCTGGAGGATCAGGCCGTATCCGGTGTCGTTACGGGCCATCACCGAGAAGAGCAGGGCTGGGCCGAGTATGTAGAGCTGCGTCTTCGAGAAGGCGTGCTCGTACTTCCCCCCGAACCGCCTGAGAAGAAATCCGAGGAGGACTATGAAGACTATGGGAAGGATTACGTCTGTAATAACCATCAGGTTGAAAAGATAGCATTTCCGGGAATTTTATCCAAAAGGAAAGCCGCCCACATGGGGGGGGCGGCTTTCACCAGATCCAGACGGCAGGTGTGTTCGCTGGATCTATTCCTTCTTGTCCTCTTCTTCCGCGGGAGCTTCCTCAGCAGGCGCCTCTTCAGCTTCGGGCTCGACAGCTTCATCAGCTGCGGCCTCTGCGGCGGCGGCTTCCTCTTCAGCCTTCTTTGCCGCTTCCTCAGCCGCTTTCGCCTCATCAGCCTCTGCCTTGGCTGCAGCTTCGGCAGCTTTCTTCGCGGCGATCACG
>CAYWGA010000139.1:0-3760 GCA_964457905.1 uncultured bacterium
TGAAAGACACGACCTCGTTCCAGCGCTCCTCGTCATTGAAGCTGCTGTGGAAGAGTTCGCTCATCCGTTTCCTGTTCTCTTCCGGAGCGTTGCGGAAAGCGGAGATGAACGGCAGGGTGACCCTTCCCTCGGTAAAGTCACTCGCTATCGGCTTGCCGATCTGCACATCGGCGGCGAGGTAATCGAGGAGGTCATCGGTTATCTGGAAGACGAGCCCGATCTTCTCACCGAAGCTGGCGAACTCCGCCCTGAACTTCTCCGAGCCGTTACCGGTCAACGCGCCGCACTCACTCGCAGCGGCGAACAATGACGCGGTCTTGCGATAGATCATCTCCATGTAGCTGTCCTCGCTGACATCGATGTCTTTCCTGTACTGGAGCTGGATCAGCTCGCCGAGGCTCATCAGGTTTGTCACGTTCGCGAGGACCGCTATCGATTCGCCCATATCCGCTTCACCGAGAAGAGCGAACGCCTTTGAAAAGAGAAAATCGCCCATGATCATCGCCGAGTCGGCTCCCCATCTCGCGAAGACGGTCGGCCTGCCTCGCCTCGTCATGTGAGCGTCGAGGATATCGTCATGAAGAAGTGTCGCGGTGTGGATCAATTCGACGGCGAGCGCAACGACTGCCGCTTTCTCCGGGGACCCGCCGGTGGCGCGTGATGCCAGGAAGAGCATGTTCGGCCTGAGGCGTTTTCCCGGAGCCTCGGTAATAGCCGCCGAAATCGTCTGCAGCAGAGGAAGGTCCGCTTTCAGGGCCTCGTTCAGGCCGCTCTCCAGCACTTCAAGCTCCCTTTTAACGGGAGCCTGGAAGATACTGAGATCTTTTGAATCAAGAACGTTCATTGAAGTGCGCGACCCGGCTCCCCTTGCCGGCTGCGCCGGACAAAGTATTATCCGGGGCGCCCAGCGCATCACATACTCGCTGCAGCCGTCCCGGATAATTGAAATCTAGCATAACCTATCTCTATATGTCAAGATTCGGGGTGAAGAAACCAATCGAGGATTAAAATGCTATTACGAATCTTCCTGATCATCGCACTTGTTGTTCCAGTCGCCTGCGTCGCCCGGGAAAAGGGTTCCGAGGAGCCTTCCTTTTACATGCCCGTACTCGATGGCTGGCGGACCGAGACGATTCCGTTTCCCCTCGATTTCGCGCCCGAGCTGAAATACGAGGGCCTCGAGGAACTGCGATTCTCCCCGTGGATGTTCGAGGAAGGAAATAATCCTTACTTCTGGACATACGCCTTCGTGTGGTGGATTCCGGAAGATACTCCTGTCGATCCCGGCAGCCTGGCCGCCAGTCTTGAGATATATTTTTCCGGCCTCGCCGGCACAGTCGCAGAGACCCGTGGATTCGACACGAGCGAAGCTTCGTACGATGTGAGTCTCACAGAGGCAGAAATTGACACGGAGTATGACTACGAGGGCAGCGCAAGTATCTTCGAACCCTTCGTCACCGGGAAGATGTTGTCCCTGAATATCCGGGTCAAACGGATCGCCTGCCCCGACCAGAAACGTCTGGCGATCTACTTCGGAATCTCGCCACAACCATATTCGGACAGGGTCTGGAGGCCTCTTAAGGGAATCTGGGAGGGATTTCTGTGCCAGTGCGATGATCCATTCGGAGCGCCTCCTCGGAAAAGCGGCAGGAACTGCGGCCCGGAAAAACGTCTCAAATTCGATGTAGCGATCTCAGGCAAAGATGATTTCGTTGCTTTTCTCAAGGATAACCACCCGGCATTGTGTGATTCATTAGGTGAGACTTTCATGCAATTTGACGATTTCAGGGATTTCAGTAAACTGAATGCCGAGACAAGTTCCTCTGAACTGCCGGTGAACTGGAATACAGTCCAGGACAGCGTTCAAGTGACCACGTTCAGGCAGCGGATGATCTACACAATACAATATGTTCCCTCTGTATGTCGTACCTTCACGATACGTATGACAAACGATGGATATTTTTCCCATTACGGTTGTTGTGGAAAATAGAAGGTTTCGGGTCGGCTGCAGTCATACGGTCAGGATCACCGACGAAAGCTCCCTGTCACCGCCACTCTCAAGATCTGCCCTTCCCCTTATCCCATCCCGAAATACCGCCAGGCCCTTTTTGGCATACTTTTGGCATAAACAGGTGACAGAAGGGGTTTTAGGCTGAGGGCGGGTTCATCAGGATCCATGGAAAAACCTTAATAAGGATGCTCCGGAGTACTGCCGATAGTATCGGCTTGACAATAATTGCAATTTGGTAGACAAGAATAAGGGTATCTTCCGATTTACTAGGAGGAATCGGATCTAACGGCTTGTTGTAGCCCGTATTAAATGACCTTTTGGTGGAGTCATGGCAGAGTTGACTTCAAACTGGAGATCGTTAAGCTCAGTCTGGCATGCTTTTAGCATGCATTTATGACAAGGGACAGGGTAAAACTGGAGGCGAGTCTATTGAAGTTCAATAAAGACAGTCTGAAAATCGATGCCGGGCAGGTTGCCGAAGAGCTGTCCAAGGCTATGCGGGAACAGATCCGAGGCAAGCTTAAGAAAGCCGGCGCGGTGGTAGGAATTTCAGGGGGGCTTGATTCGTCGGTCGTAGTGGCCCTTTGCGTTAAAGCCCTGGGGCCGGAGCGAGTAGTGGGCATCATGATGCCGGAAGAGGATTCTTCACCGGATAGCCGGACGCTGGCACAGGATCTGGCTGACAGGCTTGGCATCAAAACGATCGTCGAAAACATTACGCCGGGGCTCACAGGCCTGGAATGTTACAGGCGCCGAGATGAAGCTATCAAGCAGGTTTTCCCTGAATACGACAGCACTTATAAAAACAAGATCACTATTCCCACCAACATTCTTGAAAAAGAAACTTTCAATTTCTTCAACTTGACGATTGAAAGTCCGAGTGGTGAGTTAAAAACAAAACGCATGCCTCCCTCGGCGTATCTCCAGATTGTAGCAGCCTCAAACCTCAAGCAGAGGCTTCGCATGACCACACTTTATTATCATGCTGAAAAGCTCAATTACGCCGTAGCCGGTACCGGCAACAAAGACGAACATGAACAGGGTTTCTTCGTTAAATATGGCGACGGTGGAGCCGATCTGAAGCCTATAGCGCATTTGTTCAAGATGCAGGTCTTTCAGCTTGCCGAAGAGCTGGCAATCGGTCCCGATATAGTCGGACGCGTCCCGACGACGGATACTTACAGTGCAGGCTCTACTCAGGAAGAGTTTTTCTTCGGCCTTGATTTCTACCGTATGGATATGCTGTGGCATGCCATGGTAAACAACGTATCTCCCGCCGAGGCAGCAACCGTACTAGGCCTCACGCCGGAACAGGCTGAGCGGGGATTCGTTAATATCCAGCGGAAAATCGACGCCACAGAATATCTCAGGCTGAATCCGCTTGAAATCGAGCAGTAAACCAGTAACCAGGAATAGATTGTGCTTAATTAGTGAGATAACAGTTGTTAATTAGAATGAACCGACACAAGAAGCAGAGGTAAGCATTGACTATGACAAAGCAAGATGAAATTCGGGTGGAGCTCAAGGCATTCATTATTGAACAGTTTTTAATGGGCGCTGAAAATGAATGCCCTGGAGACTCCGATTCGTTTATGAAGGCAGGTATAATAGATTCAACCGGCGTGCTGGAACTTGTCGCTTTTATCGAGGACAAGTTTGACATCAGCATTGAAGATGACGAAATGACTCCTGCTAATCTTGATACGCTGGACAGTCTCGTGACCTTCATATCAGGAAAACTCGGCTGAC
>CAYWGA010000140.1:0-3713 GCA_964457905.1 uncultured bacterium
GGCACACCTCACGGGGAAGCCTATCTTCTTTCTCTTTTCGAGAAGGAGAGTCGAAAGCCCCGCTCCGGCGGTGAGCGCGGCAGTCCTGGAGCCGGCGGGACCGGCTCCTATGACGACTACGTCGAAATTTTCATCTAGCATCAGAAATAGTAATGGAGTCCCAGGCCCAGGCAGAGCCCGGCGTAGTTGATGTCGAAGTTTCCCCCGTAGATCTTGAATTTGCTCTGGGCCATCTGGAAACGGCCGTCGAGCGTGACGCCCCACTTGTTCGATATGTAGTAGTTGATCCCGAACTGGGCATATACGCCCGGCTCGAAACTCGTTTCGGTGGCAGAATCATCGGAACCGGCGACTTCTTCTCCTTCATCGGTGATGAAGGACGATTCGAGCTTCTCGTACGGAACGACTCCCGAGAATCCGCCGCCGATATAGGGAGCGATCTTCTGGACCTCGGGCTTGATCATGTAGTAGAGGAATCCGACGTCGATAGAGAACAGGTATGTCGTCAGCGTCCTGCTGCTTGTTACGTGGACCGGAGGGTCGGTCAGGGTAAAGAAATCACCGCTGCCGTCAGCGGTCAGATAGGAGAAATTGAGATTGGTCACGAGAAAATGGTTGGGAGAGACCTGTCTCTGGTACCCGATCCTCGTATAGAACGAGGTCGACCAGTCGTCCCACGTCTCTGTGCCGCCATGCAGTATGGCGTACTCACTGAGGTAGTCGGTAAGATACTCGTGGTCCGGTCCGTCGAGGAACCCGACAAAGACATTTACTCCGTTCATCGGGATGGCGCCGAAGTACTTCTTCTGCTTATAGAGGGAAGACTGGGCCGAAACGTCGGCCGCGACGAAGATCAACAGCAGCGCGATAACGATAGGTAAGGATTTTCTCATCAATACTCCCATTCTCAGCAGGGGCGGGGTCATCTGCAAAGTTGTATCTGCCCTTTAAATCTAACTATAGACAGCCTTCAAGTCAATGAACCATCAATACGAGTCGTTCGGGACGAGGCAGAGGAATCTCATGACGCCGTCACCGGTATTGATGAACTGGTGCTCGCGCCCCGGCGGTACGTTGATGAACCACCCCTTCTCGAAGGGCCGGCGCTCCCCCTCGTACTCGATCTCGCCATTTCCGTCGACGATGTAGACCTCGTGCTCCCAGTCGTGGTGGTGGAGGGGAGAGTGGCCGCCGAGTGCGACCTCGAAGAGCCGCATGGCGAAGTTGGGGGCCCCGTCAGCCTTCGAGATCAGCCACCTGATCGTGATCCCCTCGACCCCGTCCATCTCGACTTCCTTTGCGTCGACATCGAGCGCTTTCATCATCTTGAGTTCTGCCATATTGCTGCTCCTTTTGAAGATCGATCCGTGCATTTACGATAACTGATGAAGGGGGACAGTTCAATATCCACTTGCGTGCCCGGCGCGGCGGGTGCACAATTCCAGATGTCATGAGAGAGATAGTATTCGTATGTACAGGCAATATGTGTCGGAGCCCGATGGCGGAGGGCCTTCTGCGCGCTGCCCTTCCACCGGAGTGGGAGGGCGAGGTGACCGTTTCCTCGGCCGGCACCCATGCGTGGGACGGCCAGCCCGCCTCATCCCTTTCGGTGAAGGTGATGAATGAAAAGGGATTCGACATCTCGAAGCACAGGGCCAGGCTCGTCAGCCCTGATATCATCAACAAGGTATCTCTCGTCGTGGCCATGGCCGGGAACCACCTGGCAAAGATGATCGCGGACGTACCCGGTGCGGGCGAATGGATGATCCTTATGGGTGGGCTCGATCCGGACCGGGAAGACACCGACGTCGTGGATCCCATCGGGGGCAGCCTCAATGACTACAGGGCCGTAAGGGACGATATAGCCCGCCTGACGGTCCTTCTGCTCCGTTATATCGCCGAAAGATACGAACTGCCCCTCGGGGACTGATCGGATCGTCACTATTTCATATCTTACTATAATACAACATGATACATATGCCCCGCCTCATTTATCCGGTATTCTGGAAATTACTGCGAAAAATGGATTTTTTGGTTGCCCGCAGGGAGTATCTGACCTTATAATACTGATGGCCGTGGACCTCAACCACCATATGGTAGACTGATTTCCACTCGGCCGGCGGTCCGTATTAACTGGTTCCAAAGGAGAATAAAGATGGGTATTCCGAAGTCCGACAAGATCTGGATGGACGGCAAGTTCGTCGACTGGGATGACGCAAATATTCACGTATGCTCACATGTCGTACATTACGGCACGTGCCTTTTCGAGGGCATCCGATGTTACAAGACGAGCAAGGGCCCGGCGGTCTTCAGGCTCGAGCCCCATATCAAGAGGCTCTACAACTCATCAAAGATGTACCGCATGGAACCTGAGATGCCGATGGCGGACTTCATGGAGGCCTGTTTCGAGACGATCAGGGTCAACAAGATGGAGGAATGCTACATCAGGCCGGTCGTCTACCGCGGATACGACTCACTTGGAGTGAACCCCTTCCCCAATCCGATAAATATGTTCATCGTCGTCTGGGAGTGGGGCAAGTACCTCGGTCCCGAGGCTCTCGAGCAGGGCGTCGACGTGATGGTCTCGAGCTGGGACCGGATCGCGCCGAACACCCTTCCCGCGCTGGCCAAGAGCGGCGCCAACTACATGAACTCGCAGCTGATCAAGATGGAAGCGATCGTAAACGGCTATGTCGAGGGCATAGCGCTCGACACGAACGGTTACGTCAGCGAAGGCAGCGGCGAGAATATCTTCCTCGTCCAGGACGGCAAGATCTACACTCCGCCCCTGGGCGCGAGTGTGCTCCCCGGCATCACCCGCAACACGGTCATAGAGATGGCGCAGGATCTCGGATACGATGTCATCGAGAATCTGGTCCCGCGCGAGATGCTCTACACCGCCGATGAGGTCTTCTTCACCGGTACGGCTGCGGAGATATCGCCGATCAGGAGCGTCGACAAGATCCAGGTCGGCGAGGGCAGGCGCGGCCCCATCACCAAGGAGCTGCAGGACCTGTTCTTCAAGATGCTTAATGCTGAAGTCGACAAGTACATGCATTGGCTCGACTTTGTATAGTCGATGATGTACTCTCAGCTTCGCGCATAATAGAGGCAGACCCGTTTTTTCTTCGTGAAAGGATGGTGTCTTGAAGATCGCAATAGGTTCCGATCATCGAGGCTACTCCCTCAAGGAACGTATCAAGAAGCTGCTCGCCGGCGACGGTCATGAGGTCGTCGACGTCGGTACGGACAGCGAGGATTCGGCGGATTACCCCGATTACGCAATACCCGTCGCGGAGAAGACCGCCGGCGGAGAGGCCGACCGGGGTATCCTCATATGTGGATCGGGTATCGGCGTATCGATCGTGGCCAACAAGGTCGACGGTGCCAGGGCGGCTCTCGTCTGGACGGTCGATCAGGCCCGCATGACCCGCAAACACAACGATTCGAACGTGCTCGCCCTCTCGGAAGAGATGGGTGACGACGAGCGGATCGATGAGATTGTTCGGGTATGGCTCGATACCGGGTTTGAGGGGGGGCGCCACCAGAGGCGCGTCGACAAGATCACCGATTACGAAAATAATCGATAGCACCGGGCGGTTGTCCGGCAGAAGGGGCATTGAGATGCTTTACGACGAGAACCTGTTTCCATATCTCGAGAAGGAAGACCCCGAGATTATGGAGACGATGGTGGGAGAGCTGAAGAGGCAGCA
>CAYWGA010000141.1:0-3564 GCA_964457905.1 uncultured bacterium
ATCACGAAGATCGTTCCTGCCGTCATGGTAAGCATGGTGAGCAGCCTGAACGCCATCGGGTTCATCGTAACGACCTGAATCCCGCCCGGCTGCATGTTCATCAGGAACACCGTGATACCGACAGACTGCACGAGAGCCAGGATGACTGTCCCGTACCTCGTATACTGCGTGATCTTCTTGCGCCCTTCTTCTCCTTCTTTCGCCAGCTTCTCGAAGAACGGGATTACCGCCTGCAGAAGCTGCATGATGATCGACGCGCTGATGTACGGCATGATGCCGAGCGCGAAGATCGTCGCTCTTCTGAGGTTACCGCCGGCAAACAGATCGTAGAGCTGGAAGATCGTCCCGCGCTGGCTCTCGAAGAAATAGCTCAGCGCCAACGGGTTGACTCCCGGCGTCGTGATATGCCCACCGATCCGGTAAACCACAAGAAGGCCTATCGTAAAGAGAATGCGCCTCTTGAGCTCCGGAATACTGAATATATCCTGAAACTTCTTAAGCATTACTGGCGCTCCTCCTCTTCAGGAACGGAAACTGTCTTACCGGAAACGAGGGAAATGCTGCCCCCCGCGTCCAGAATCGCTTTAGCTGCGCTCTTGCTGACACCGTCGACCTCTATCTCCAGGGCGACTTTCAGCTCTCCGCGTCCGAGTATCTTTACAGGCTCTGTAGCCTTCTTGACAAGGCCGGCCTCGATGAGGACGCCCCTGTTTATCTTTGTGCCGCTCTCGAACCGTGCGAGATCGTCGAGATTGACTACCTGGTAGGCTATCCTGAAGAGATTGTGGAATCCCCTCTTGGGCAAGCGCCTCTGCAGGGGCATCTGTCCACCCTCGAACCAGGGAGGGACGCCTCCGCCGCTTCGCGAGTTCTGACCCTTGTGGCCCCGCGTAGCGGTCTTGCCGTGCCCGGAACCGGGACCGCACGCGATCCGTTTCCTTTTCTTGACGGCTCCCTTTGCCGGCCTGATCTCGTTAAGTTTCATCTCCGTCTGGCTCCTTTTTGCCTGTCGTCTTCGCTGCCTCTATAACCGTGTAACCCTTGGAAGGTTTTTCAACGGCTGCGGGCACGTCTTTTTCATCGATCTCTTCGACCTCGACCAGGTGCAGCACCTTTGCAAGCATGCCTCTGATCTGAGGATTGTCGTTCTTGTACAGGGTCGCGTAGTTCTTCGTAAATCCCAGGGAAGTCATCACGCGCTTGTGCTTCTTCTCCTGCGAATGGATGATACTGCGCACCTGTGTGATCTTCAGTTTCTTGGCCATCTAAATCCTCGTTCGTTTCTCCCGAAAGGAAGATCCGGTCGCCCGGACGGCTACGAAAGGCTCCGCCTCCCGCAAGGCTCGTCCTGTTACCGGAAGCCCGCTTTACTCGCCCTGCTGCGGTGCTTCCCCGGCGGCCTTATCTTCGATGACGGGTGCGGCCTCCGCGGCCGGCTTGTCCTCGACTTCAGCCTTCACCTCGGCGACAGGTTTTTCCCCGAGGGCAAAAAGCTGCCTGACCGATATATTTCGTCTCTTCGCGACATCTTTCGCGCTCGTGAGGCTCTTGATCCCGACCATCGTGGCTTTCACCATGTTGTGCGGGTTGTTGGAACCGAGCGACTTGGTGAGGATGTCCTTCACGCCAGCCACCTCGAGTACGCTGCGGACGCCTCCGCCCGCGATGACGCCTGTTCCCGGAGCTGCCGGTTTGAGCAGGACCCTCGACGCGCCGAACCGGCCGATCGTCTTGTAGGGGATCGTTCCCGCTACCATCGGAATCGTGGTCATGTTCCTGCGCGCGGCTTCGCCGGCCTTGCGGATGGCGTCACTGATCTCGTTCGCCTTACCCAGGCCGATGCCTACTTTGCCCATACCGTCGCCGACTGCGACAAGAGCGTTGAAGCTGAAACGGCGGCCGCCCTTGACTACCTTTGCCACACGGTTGATATGAACCGTCTGCTCAAGCATCTCCGGACCGCTGTCGTCGCGCCTGTCACGCCTGTTGTCCCTTCGGGAATCTCTTCTGTCTCTTGTGTTCAACTATCGCACCCCCGTGCGCGTTGACCCGCATTCATGCGGATCATCTCAATTAGAATTCCAGTCCGTTCTTTCTGGCCGCTTCTGCGAGAGCAGCGACCCTGCCGTGATATAGAAAGCCGCCTCTGTCGAATACGACCTTCTCAATACCGAGAGTCGTGCCCTTCTCGGCGATCGCTTTACCGACCGCGCGCGAGCGGCGCACCTTGAGACCCTCGGGCTTTTTCTCTTTCTTTTTCTTCTTCTTGTCCTTCTTCTTTCCCTCTTCTTCCGCCGGCGCGGCCTTTTCAGGCTCAACGGCCGGTATATCAAGGCGCAGGCTCGAGACCGAAGCGAGCGTTTTGCCCGAATCGTCGTCGATCAGCTGCGCATAGATATGACTGAGGGACCTGAAGACCGAGAGACGTGGTCTGTCAGCGGTGCCGCGCACTTTCTTGCGGACCCTGACCTTCCTGCTCAGTCTCTGCTGTCTCTTTTCGTATGCCTTGTTCATCTCTACGTCCAACTCCTGTCATCGGCCGGGGCGCACGGGCCGCTTCGCTTGGGCGACCCCGCCTCCGTCCATTTGCTGTGGCCAGGCTAGAAGCCTGAGCCTACCGCAGCCTTGCCGGCCTTGCGTCTTACCTGCTCGCCGACGTAGCGAATACCTTTGCCCTTGTAAGGCTCGGGAGGCCTGAAGCCGCGTATCTCGGCGGCGGCCTGTCCGACCTTCTGCTTGTCGATTCCCTTGACCGAGATCTTCTTAGGATCGGCAACCTCTATCACAACGCCCTCAGCGGGCTCGTATCGAACCGGATGCGAATAACCAAGAGCCATCACGAGCGCCTTGCCCTTGAGCTCGGCCCTGTACTCCACGCCTTCGATCTCGAGGTTGCGCACGAAGCCGTTCGAGACTCCCTCGACCATGTTGAAGATGAGGGTCCGGGTCAGGCCGTGAAGAGACTTGTGAGGCTTCGACTCGGTCGGTCTCTTGACGTTGACCACGCCAGCCTCTACCTCGATGATCATATCGGGGTGCAGCGTTCTCTCGAGCTCGCCCTTCGGTCCCTTGACCTTGATATAATTGTTTTTCAGATCGACCGTTACTCCGGCCGGAACCGGTATCGGATTCTTACCAACTCGTGACATTGCTCTCTAAACCTCCGTATGCGCGGCACTACCAGATGTGGCAGAGCACTTCGCCGCCCACGCCGTTCTTGCGGGCTTCCTTATCGGTCATAATTCCATGCGATGTCGAAATGATGGCTGTCCCGTAGCCGCCCATTACTCTGGGCAGCCTGTCTCTCGTGACATACACCCTGCGACTGGGTAGACTGATTCTGCGAATACCCTCTATGGCCGATTTGCGGCCTTCATTGTACTTGATGTACACGCGGAGCGAACCCTGCAGGCCGTCATCGATAAACTTGACGTTACCAATGTATCCACCCTCCAGCATTATCCGCGCGATCTGCGCCTTGATCTTCGACGCCGGAATGTCCACATGGTCCTTGTTGGACCTGTAGGCATTTCTGATCCGGGTCAGCATGTCAGCAATGGGATC
>CAYWGA010000142.1:0-3500 GCA_964457905.1 uncultured bacterium
TCCTGACGAACGTATCCATCTACTCCCCCACCACGTTGAAGTGAACCCTGCGGCTGCGGGGCCTGTTATCAAATTCTAGAAATACTATCTGCTGCCAGGTACCAAGGACAAGCTCTCCTCCCGAAACAGGCACGGTAACCGATGGACCGACAAGTGCGGACCTGAGGTGCGAGAAACCATTCCCGTCCCCCCATGTCGCGTCATGGCCGTACACTACTCCCGACGGGATGATCCTCTCGAAGAATTCGGGCAGGTCGCGAAGCAGTCCCGGTTCATATTCGATAGTCGTGATCCCCGCGGTCGCCCCCGGGACCATGACTGTCATCTGTCCGGTAGTCACGCCGCTGTCGACGATAAATCCTCTCGCCTCGTGCGTGATGTCGACTATCGTACCGTCGCCTTCAGTCTCGAACCTGAATTCGCTCTCATGCACTATCATCTTACCATCCCCTCCAGCTTGCGAAACATGCTGAAGAGTCTAGCCACAGGAAGCCCTACTACATTGAAGTAGTCCCCCTCTATCCTGTCGATAAATGCCGAGGCATAACCCTGTATCGCGTAGGCACCGGCCTTGTCGAACGGCTCCCTTGTACTGATATATCTCGAGATCTCCTCCGGACTGAGCTTCCTGAAGAAGACCTTTGTGCTCTCCGCCTCGATTATCCTTAGGTTGGGAAGTTTGATCAGTGCTATCCCGGTGACGACCTCGTGCATCCTTCCCGACAGGGTGCCGAGCATCTCCGCCGCATCCTCTGAGCTCTTCGGCTTGCCCATCACCTGTCCCTCGCAGAGCACTATCGTATCGGCGGCGATGATCGTCTTGCGCGGTCGTGTCTTCTGGGCGTCGATCCCCTTGATCTCGGCGAGAAGCTTAGCGCTCTCCACCGGATCGTTCCATGGAACCTCCGACTCGTCGACATTCGAAGGAAGTATCTCGAACTCGAAACCGAGGTTCTCCAGTATCTCCCTGCGCCTCGGAGATGCCGAGGCGAGCAGGAGCCTTTCCTGTATCTCAAAAGAGAGGAACGGATTCATCGCATCTCCCTGTCGACGATAAGTGTCACAGGCCCATCGTTGACGAGCTTTACTTCCATCATCGCGCCGAACTCCCCTTCGGCCGTCCTGGGCCACTTCGAGGAGATATTGTCCACGAACTCCCGGTAGAGACTCATCGCCTCCGGCCCGGGAGCGCTGTCCGTATACGCGGGCCTGCGTCCCTTCCTGCAGTTCCCGTAAAGGGTGAACTGAGAGACCACGAGCACCTCGCCTTCTGTATCCATTACGGAAAGATTCATCTTTCCCGCTTCATCCTCGAATATACGCAGGTCGAGGCACTTTCGCGCCATCCAGTCGAGATCCTCAGCCGTATCGCCGGCACGAAAGGCTGCAAGAACGAGGATACCGCGTCCTATCGAAGCAATCGTCCTTCCGTCGACGACGACACTCGCCTCGCTCACTCTCTGTATGACTGTCCGCATTAGTTATCCCGCTAATGTTATTCCCGAAGTGCTGCAGGTTTCTCTGTCTGATGCAGGAGCGTCACCTGTATCTGGGCCTCTTCATTGCCCTTCCATACATTACGCCTCAGGTGCGCCATGACCTCGATCTTTCCCCCGATGACATCCCATGGCTGCCAGCTCTTTCCGAGTGAGAAGCCTATCATCTCGAGCGGAGTACCGTCAGCGTGTGACACGGCGAGTCTGAGATGATGCTTACCGACAATCCTTGTCTTTTCGAGCACATCTAGGTCGCGGATAACTACCAGAGGCTCCGCGTTCCCCTGCCCGAACGGCGCAAGCTGTTCGATAAACGATATCAGTCCAAGGTCGCATTCGGTAAGTGATATCTCGGCGTCGGCATGGATGTGAGTTTCCCCGTCACCCTCACCTGCCGCCTCACCCACGACCCTGTTAAAGCACTTGTTAAAGGCCGGGATGTCATCTTCCTTTATCGAGAACCCGCCCGCTTCCCGGTGCCCTCCGAAGGCGGAGAGGTATTTCGAGCATTTCTCCAGTGAGTCGCGGATATTTATTCCGCCCGATGATCTGACCGACCCCTTGCCTACACCGTCACGGACCGCGATAAGGACCGAGGGAACCCCGTAGTTCTCCGCCAGTCTGGCCGCTCCGATCCCCACAACTCCCTCGTGCCACGATGATGAGGAGAATACAAGCGCGTTCGGATCGCTTCTCTTGAGCATAATATCGGCAAGATACTTGGCCTCTTCGGTGACCTGGCTGTCGTGCGCCCTTCGCTGCTTGTTCTTGTCCTCGATCGCACTCGCGATAGCGGCAGCCTCTTTCTCGTCCGAAGTCGTCAACAGTTCTACGACAGTCCGCGCGCTTCCGATCCTTCCCGGGCTGTTGAGCCTCGGTACGATAGTGAAGCATATCTGGCGAGCCGAGAAGCCTGTCGCCGGGATCCCGCATTCCTTTTTCAGCGCCGCGAAACCGGGTCTTTCCCATTTCTCCAGTTCGGCCATGCCCAGAGTTACGAGCGCCCTGTTCTCATCGACCAGGGGCACATAGTCACCGAGTGTCCCGACGGCGACAAGATCGAGGAGCCGGCCGAGGTTCATGTCGATGCCCATATCCTTTTCGATACCCTGGAGGAGCTTGAACGAGACTCCTGCTCCTGAGAGTTCTGTGAACGGATAGGTCTCACCTGGAAGCTTGGCGTTGATGAACGCCTTCGCGTCGGGAACCCTCTCCCCTATCTCATGATGGTCGGTGATGATGACGGGGATCCCGCCTTCGGCAAGTTCCTTTACGATATCACCATCGCTCGAACCGCAATCGACCGTGATCACCAGGCCGAGGCCAACTTCAAGGCTCCGCTCGCTGATACGCCTTGCCATCCCGTAACCGTCCTTCTTACGGTCAGGGACAAAGAAATGCACGTCGGCGCCGAGTGAAAGCAGCCCCTGGTAAAGTATCGACGCGCCGCAGATCCCGTCGGCGTCATAGTCACCATGTACCAGGATACGTTTGCCGGCCGAGATCGCTTCCCGAATGGCCTTTACTGCCTCGCCCATCTCTCTGAACAGGAAAGGGTCGTGCAGCTGATCGAGAGATGGAGAGAAATACTGCCTCGCTTCATCGACCGTGGAGACACCTCTGGAGGCGATGATCCTCGCTGCTGTAGTGGAGATCCCGAGCTCGTCGCTCAGGTTTGCAAGTATGCCGGAATCGACCGGCCGGACGAGCCAAGATGACATATGAGCCTTTCATATCTATCAGATGAAAGAACGGCGGAGCGGACATGTAAGCCGAGTTCTGTCCCGGTCCGCAAGCGGACCGACGATGATCATTTATCTGGGGCCGGCGTTTCCGCGGGCCACGATCGACCTACCCGAGAGTCAAACGAAGCGGGCGACTTCTTCTCTTCTATTTGGTCTTTCTCCGGGTGGGGTTTACCTGGCTGCCGCCGTCGCCGGCGGCACCGGTGAGCTCTTACCTCACCATTTCACCCTTACCTCCGGCAAGCCGGTGGCGGTATAT
>CAYWGA010000143.1:0-3257 GCA_964457905.1 uncultured bacterium
GAGGGATGGTCTAAATCCGCGTCAATGGCGATCACGGTTGGGTTTGGACAGTAAACGCGAATCCCGATGCATCCCCCAGGCGACGCGATTCGACCCGATCGAGCGCCGGGGGGACCGCAGTAGATTGGAAAGTCAGAGATGTGAGGTCGCCCGCCATTTTCTCTCAGATAGATCTCTGCCCGAATAATACTACCGATGGGTGATGTTTTCGGGGAGTAATCATACCGATGGGCGATTGATAATTCCTTTATTTATAACTACGTTGTGAGACAGGAAGCCGAGAGTGGAAACAGGCGGCCGCCTGTCGCTCGCCCGGCGAAGATTACGGAGGAGGAGACCATGTCTATGTCGATCAGCCGTATTCGTGGATTGTTCGTTGTCGTCTCCATGGCGGTGGCCATGCATCTGGTGCCTGTTTCGCCGTCGGCAGCACAGGACCAGACATCTATTTCTGAAGATCGATTGATCGAGTCGATCCGGGATGTATCGGTTCAATTCGAGTCACTGGACTGGAACGAGATCGACCTTGCCAATCTGTCTTTCCTTGACAAAGCGCTTGAGGGCAAGCGGATCGTCTATCTCGGCGTATCGGACCACTGGATACACGAGAAATATGATTATAGAATGATCCTGCTCCGCTATCTCTTTGCAAAAGGATGGCGGCACATCGGCATGGAAATGGGGTATTCGGACGGCAAGCGCGTGGATAGTTACCTTGAGACGGGTGACGAGGCCGACCTCCAGAGAGTCGCTTTGTACGGCTACATGGATGATATGCGCACCGACCGTGAGGACAGGCCGCAGCACTTTCCGGGTATGCAGAATCCGCAATTCCGGAAGGCGTTTCATGACGAAGAGCGCCTGTTTCTGGGCCGGCTCAGAGAGCTTAATGAGTCCCTTTCTCCCGGCGAGTCCCGGCTGAGCTGGTTTGGGTTTGATCTGACACTCCTCCCCGGCGGAGATTATGTGGACGCAAAGGATATCCTGGAAGGTCATGCATCAGAATCCCTCATCCGGGAGATCCTGAACCGACTCGAACGTGTGCAGGGTGAGACCAGGGCGCAGGAAGCCAAGCGGCTCTACGGGGTCATTGAGTATATAAACAGCAACATCACTGATACCGAAAGCATTTTCGGCAGGACCGATGCGGATGAACTGATACGAACCATCAGGAGCCTGGCGGACAGTTATCTCTTTTGTGAGGCCGCAAGTGGCGGGACGCGATCGATGGAGTGGATCCTCGGATTGCAGAAGAGGGAAGAGGCCATGATCATGAACGCGGACGAGCTTCTCGCCCTACTCCAGCCCGACGATAAGATCATTTTGATGGGGCATAACCTGCACCTCAGCAAAGACAGTGGAAATATCGTTCTCGGACCGGTCGGCTCTCCCGCACCAAGGTTGTGGCCCACCATCGGCACGCACCTCGCCCAGAATCACCCCGATGAGATCTACTCGATCTGGATGACCTATGACCATGGCCGGCACGGCGCGGTCCTGCTGGCGGAAGGGGTCGAAGAGGTGCCGAGTGATCCCTCGCGGATCGAACATCTCTTCGCCAGAATCGGATCGCCCTTTTTCCTGCCTCTAAATGCGATAAATAGCCCTTATCTGGACCAGGAGCGCAACTTCAATCAGAATGGTTCGACGGCAAGTTGTTTTCTCACGGCTCAGGCCGACGCCATCTTCTTTATCCCTCAAGTCACAGAGATGAATGAAAGGTGATGCCTGCAGCGGAGACTTGAAATGTCCGGGAAATCATTCGGATTTGCTGTTTTTAAGTGTCATTGCGAGCTCGAACCGGCTCTTGACGCCCATTTTTCTGAATATATTCCTTATGTGCGTCTTTACCGTGTTTGGAGATATAAACAGTTGCTTTGCTATGTCTCTGTTGCCGAGACCTTTTAATACCAGATAAACGATTTCCTGCTCTCTCGAAGAGATACCCGTCCGTGAAAATATATCATCGTACGATACGCTGGCGATGTCCGCCGGGATGGATTTGAGCTGCAAGATGTATCGTCTCGCTATATAAACGGTGAAAAGAACGGCAAAGATAGCATAGAGGATCGGAATTAATACGGAGACATTGTGGGTCTTGTACAAGTACAGATCGCAAATGATTCCCGGTAAGATAATGATGTCCAGTATGATGAGAGCCTTCGTTATTCTTCTCCGTTCGCCATCCAGCCGTTTCAATGACAGGATTTTCAAGAGAATGGAATATACGATCGTCGAATAAAAGAGTGTAAGCGAAAGGTACAAACGAAAATCCTGAACCTGGGTGATATCTTTCCCAGCGAAATCTATCTTGAGCGAAGACGCTATTGCGACAAAGGCGGTGATAGAGACGGCAATTATGACAATATTTCTTTTTCCTGATGAAACCTCGAGAACAAGGGCGTGGATGAAGAATGGAAGGGAAAGCATCAGAAACAGAAATGAAAGAATCGATACCAGTATGATCAATAACAAAAAATTGAAATTGATCTGTACAAAGTTCAGGTTCGCGTACGTCAGGACAAACATGTAACTGAACACGAATAACGTAAGTGAAAACAGGTATGCGATGTAATACATCAGCAGCCGATATCTTGTTCTCGCATATATGAAACACGATACAGCCAGCGCAGCCACGCCGATCATCAATGTAGACAGATAGAAAAAGATAAACAGATGTCTCATGATTTCGGAATATACACTCTCCATTGACTGGAATCAATTTGGATTCTAACGTCCTGCCTCATCTGCTGATCCCGGCTGAACAGAAAGAGGGAAGCAGGTCAAGCCGGCTTCCCTCTCTATTTTTACCGGTGAGCCGCCCTATCCGCAGCGCCCGGAACCTTTCGCGGATCAGCTCTAGTAGCGGCCGCCCCCGCCGCCGCCACGGTTGTCCGCGCGGGGCTTCGCCACGTTGACCTTGAGCGTGCGGTCCTGCAGCTCTTTGTCGTTCAGGGCGTCGATGGCAGCCTGTCCTTCGGTATCATTGGACATCTCGACGAAACCGAATCCCTTCGCTCTGCCAGTGTCCCTGTCAGTGATGATGTTCACGGTATCTACTGTACCGTGTGCCTCGAAAGCGGTTCTGAGATCGCTTTCCGTCGTGTCAAAGTTCATGTTTCCTACATAAATCTTCATGTCAGCCTCCTCAAAGGGCTCAAACAAATATTGCATCAAACAGATATTTTTCCGGAAGATTAAAAGGTCCCTAAAGAGAAGATCAACTTGATAGGTCTCGTTTATCGTCAATATGGGTT
>CAYWGA010000144.1:0-3083 GCA_964457905.1 uncultured bacterium
CTTACTGGAACCTCGATGAGAGGAACTGGAACGAATTCAACCGGAAGTTCTGGGTGGCGAACGATCCCACCCCCGCCACGAATCTGAATGAACGGAAGCTGGAACATTTCAGAAGGATCTTCCTTACAAACGAGCTCCTGACAAATGAAAGGCTCGAGCTAGTCGGGGTAGAATCCGCAAGGGGCAGGGCGCTTGTAAGCTACGGCCTCCCCCCCGTCCTCCTCCTGAAGATCGGAAGCGGACTGGACGGACCATTCGTGGTGTGGTCGTATATTGAAGGCGACAAGTTGTTCCTTCTCTATTTCCAGGACGAGTTCCTGAACGGAAACTACCATATTCCGATCGACCGCAAATTCTACGAATACGCGATGATCACCGAAGGAATACTGCAAAGCGTCCCGCAGATGTACACCTTCCCTGTCGAATACTTGCGCATACCTGTCGGTGTCGAGTTCGTCCAGTTTAGAGGCGGGGAGGACAGGACCCGCACTGATTTCGCGGTGGCCATGCCTGATTCTCTTCTCGACCCGGGGGACGATTCATACAATATGGATTTTGTGCTCTTCGATAATGATCTTAATATCTTTCTTGCTGAAAAAATCGAATTCGATCCATCCTCGCTGCGTTCATTCAACAAGTCCTCAGTAATCTGGCGGGTCCTCCCTTTCAGCCTTCAGCTTCCTCCTCTGGCTCTTGAAAGCAGCTTCGCGATCGAGATCACCGGAGGCAAACCGGAAGGCCGGGCCGTCTATCGCAGCCCTATAATGATCAATGATCTCAGCGGCGGACACCTGGCGCTCAGCGGTATCCGCCTGGCACTGAAAGATGAGGAGGGAAACTGCACCGGCCAGCTGGACCCGCTCCCCTCCTACGGCGCCGGTTCATCGCTATGTGTTTCTTACGAGATTTACAATCTGAAGAAGGACCTGGATAACATGGCGAAATACAGGGTTACGTGGAGCGTCACCGCAGCCGATGAACGGGATGGCCCGTCCGGGACATGGGAATGGATCGCTGCCAGCGTACACGGCTCCGAACCTGTACAGCAGATCTATATATCCAGTTCGCTCGAGCAGAGCAGCAGCGAAAGAACGATCTCTGATGGATTGATACTGGATGTCAGCCCACTGGAGCCTGGAAGGTATCTTCTAATAGTCGAGATAGAGGATAAAGTCTCCGGGTTCAAGGTCTCCGGGACGAGATCTTTCGCCATCATCCCCCGAACGGGATCGTGATCAGCGCTGTGGGCGGTTCCTTGCCTGGAATCTCCGGTGCTTCCTCTTCTTCTTCGGGCACCAGAAGAATATAGAGAGCATATCCTACGAAAGCGGCGGCGACCGTGAATCCTATGATCGCCTTCCAGTTGATCCCCTTGTCCCCTTCGTCCTCCAGCTCTATCTCGTAAGTCTGCAGCGTATCTGCCGCCGCGTAACCGGATAGACTGACAGACGCCGGCAGGTCCGGACCGGAATCTACGGCCAAGGTGGACAGGTCGAGTATCCCTGTCTCTGAAAAGCATGTCTCCCCGGCAGCTTCTTTCACCGGGCCAGCCGAACGGGCAAGTGCCGCCTGCGTAGCGGAAACGAAGGTGCCTGTCATCAGGAGTATCAGTGCCGACCTGAGATATCTCTTCATCATCGCTTCTCCCACTTCTCTCTCATCACTATCTCTTCAAGCGGTTTTCTCTTTCTGAATACTTTTTCATCAGCCGGATATCCGACAGGGGTCAGCGCCAGGATCTTCACATCGGCTGGAACCTCGAGTATCTCCCTGACTTCTTCTTCGAGAAAAGCGCCGATCCAGCAGGTACCGAGACCCTCGGCCTCCGCGGCGAGCATGAGATGTTCGAGAGCTATCCCGATATCAACGGGAAGGCTGTTCCAGTACCCGCCCATCTTCTGGTACGCGAGTTCTTCCCGGCCGCATACGGCCACCACTACCGGAGCCTCCGCCATGAATTTCTGGTTCTTACATGCGGGGACGAGTTTCTCTCGTGTTTCGATATCGGTGATAACGATGAATGTCCAGGGCTGAGCGTTCTTCCCGGACGGAGCGAGTCTTGCGGCCTCGAGGATCCTGTCCAGTTTGTCCGGTTCGACTGTATCTGGAAGATAGGCTCGAGTGCTGACGCGGGTTTTTATGGCCTCGTAGATATCCATATCATGTCTCCCTCGCGCCTACTCCGAAGATGTGCTGGATCACTCTTTCGACGACTGACCTTTTCTTGCCGTCCCTGCAGCTCGGCAGCACGTACCTCAGGCCGGAATCGATCGTGATCACCGCAGTGACAAGCATCGCGATAAAGATAGCCAGGTGGTTCCCCGGTATCGTTCCCGGATATATATAAATATAAAAGATGATCGAACCGCCCACAATACATTGAACGACAGTTTTGAGCTTCCCCAGTATGCTTGCCGGCACGAGCTCGCCGGATTTCTCATGCACTCTCCAGCGGTATATAGTTATGCCCAGTTCACGAGCGAGAATAACGCAGACAAAGAAAGTGAACCAGATAGACCGGAACTCAAGCGCCAGTGTGATAAAGATTACTGAGATCATCACCTTGTCGGCGAAAGGGTCAAGGTGCGCTCCGAGGCTGGTTGTCTGGTGATATTTTCTCGCGTACCAGCCGTCGAAGTAATCGAGAAGCATCGCGCAGAGCAGGAATGTCGCGGCAAGCGTCCTGTGGCCGTTCCCGGACATCAGGATGCCTGCAGCAGCCAGGGCCAGCAGTATCCTGAGGACTGTCAGGACATTTGGCACCGTAATGTCTCTACGTTCAATACTTCTCATGAGATACCCGCCGTGCTTTCTTGCCACCGTTCCAACGAAATAATATACTAATACAGGAGAGAATGATAACTTAAAAACGGGTTCTCCTGAAAAGACGGTCTTATGCCTGGTACCGAAGTGACTTCAAATACTCCTGAGAGCAGTTCGATCCGCGATCGAGGAAGAAGCGGTAAAGGCTGGCTGCTGATCATAGCTGCAACCCTCGCCGTTCACCTCATCATATTTCTGTTCTTCAAGCTCGAATACCTCGAGGTCTTCCGCACGGAGCCGCCGGGTGAGGAAGGAACGTC
>CAYWGA010000145.1:0-3004 GCA_964457905.1 uncultured bacterium
GAACCCCGCGTCTATCCTTATCTCGTCATTCTCCCTCGACCTGTTCCATTCGCCACCCTCGGCTTCCATCAGGTCGGTGGTCCTGTTCATATAAGAGAGCTTTCCCCTGAACCTGCCTTCCTTCCTCTTCGAGATCGAGAAGAGGTTCTGGTAGTAGTACCTGCCGGTGTCGGGAGCGTCGGAGTTGAACGACCTGTATCTCTCCGTGTCGAAGACCGCCTTTGGCAATATCTCCCAGAATCCGAACGCGCCCTCGGCATGCAGGTACCGCCTGTCGCGCCCGAGGTCGTTCTTCGAATCGTACCCTGCCGCTTCGAGGCCACGATCGGCCATGTCACCGAGCACAAGTGACGCGTCGGTCTTTCTCGCTCCGGGCCCGCCTGTCCTCTGCAGCCTGTTGTAGCTTCCACCGAGCTTCCAGAGCTTTTCGCCCTCCCACGCGAGATTGAGCCCCGCTATCTTCTCCGTTCCCGTAAGGGGGACGTCGGTGAGGTTCCAGTTCCTGTAAAAGTAGGCATCTCTTGTCTCATCCGGGGCGCGGAACCTCTCCTCGAGCGATGAGTATTCGGCGAGCAGGGAGAGTTTGCTCGAACCGAGCGCCTGGTCCTTCACTCCTCCGCTGAACCTCAGCGCCCCTCCCTCATTGTCATCATTGTCGAGCCCGGAGAGGACGTTGGCGTCGAAGAGAGAGAGGTTTCCCTCGGCCGATAGAAAGAGGCTCCCTCTCGCCGCGTCGAATCCGAGAGAGATGACCTCCTTGCGCTCGGGCAGTGGAAGCGGATCTCCCACGAGGTAATTGCCCGTACCGGGGCCGGTATACTTGTATATGACCTCGCCGCGCCTCGTGAATCCTTCTGTGACGTAGTCTCCATTTCCATCGCCGGCGTCGTAGAAATCGACGGCGAAATCGCCGCCCTCCTCGACGAACTGGAAATGCTCGGGGAAAGTGTCGGCTGGCACGAGGATATAGGCGTCGAGAGCATTGTCGACAGGGGTGACCCCTGGCGCTATCGCCTGCAGAGGATCGTCCCCAGCTTCGGCCAGTATCTCCTTGTCCTCATCTGTCATCACACCGCGCACCGGGTCGTCCGGATCGTCGGACTCCCTGAAGTAGAATCCTCTCAGTGTAGCCGCTCCACCGGCCAGCGGGGATGTCCATCCACCGGTAAGCGTCGTTCTGCCGTATCCGTCCTCACCGCTCTGGTAGTCGACAACGATCTCCGAGTCGGCCGTGATCGTGATCCGCTCGGTGAAGGTGATCGTGCCCCTGCCGTAATCTATGACGTAGTTGTTTTCAGCTCCGCGCTTCATCCGCCGGCCATCGAGGAAAACACTCTCCGAACCGGGCAGGATGATCACACCGTTAAAGCGCCTCGCATCGAGGAGCTCGTACGGTCCCTGCACGCCTTCTATCCCGAAGAACTTCGCCCTCTGGAACCTGCCCTTCGTGATGCCTCCTCCGGCAAAGAGCTCCTGGTTCCACGCATTGACCTTGACCGAAGCTCCCCTCAGCTCTCTCTGGAATCTTGAGAAACTCGACCAGTCCTGTCCGCTGATGAAATCACCGAAGTTCGTCTCTGTATGGCGGCTCTTCACCTGGACGGCCACCTTGTCGAGATGTTTGAGTTCCTCGGTGTTACCCTGCGGCTGGACGGGAAGATTATCGTCGGTCAGGTATGCCTTTACCTCGAGGTCCTTCGCCAGCTTCCCCATCATCGTCACCTTGAGACTCTGGTCGATGCCGAGGTCCTTACCGGATCCCATCGAGAATCCCACCGTTTTGTTTCCGGACAGCCTCAGCTTGTAGGGGTTTACCTCCGATTCGCTCTCCTGGTTGACCGGCGAGAGATCGGGCATCGTGACTTGGCCCTGGGGCCGTTCCCCGGGGAACCTCGAGGCGAAGACCGGGGCGAACGAGAAGGGGTACCGCTTCCACCTGACAGAAAGGAGCTCTCCCCCCGCGGGAGAACGGACAAGTATCAGGGTTCCCTTGAGGATATTTATCCGGTAGTCCGTTTCCCTCCGGAGCGGCAGGCCGTCGAGGGTAATCGAATCGCTCCCCGCTATAATGAATGACACTCCGAGATCGATGCGGGTCTGTCCCTCGGCCAGGACGATATTCTTCGACTCGACATACTGCTCGCGCACCGGCGCCATCACACGCAGATTCCCGTCCTGAGCCGCCGCAAGAGGGCCGGCGGCCAGTAAGGTCAGGATAACCGCTGCCTGAAGTCGCAAGGAGATCATACTCACTTACCGGGGTAATCGAGGCGGTACACGAGAATCGACCTCGTCTTGAGGTCGGCGACGTAAAGATGGTAGTCCCAGGAGGCAGCCACTGCCGAGGGCCTTATCTCTTCTCCCTCTCCGATAGTAAGCACATGTTCGAGGGAAGGTGTGAATCCGTAGACCAGGCCCGTTCCCGGGTCCGCTACGAAGAGGTAGCCGTCAAGCCCGCCGCAGACATATCGCGGCGATTTCATCTCGGCCCCGTCGGCCAGCGAAGCGTAACCCTCAAAGCCTCCGGAACCTCCGAGTATCTGCACACGTGAGTTTCCGAATTCCGCCACGGCGATCTTCTCGTCACCGAACAGCGCCGCCTTGACCGGCTTCTCGAAGCTGCCGTCGGCCCAGCCGTACTCGCCCGTCTGTATTTCTATATCGAGAAGGGGCGACCAGACCGTGACGGTATGCTTCTCGAGATCGGTCGTCAACAGCCTCCCGCCCGTGCTGACCGTCAGTGATGCCGGTTTCATCCGCGAGAAGATCGAGAAATCGAGGAGCACATCGAGATACGCTCCCTTGTACTCATATCTCAGGACCCTGTTGCCCGCGTAGTCGAGGACATAGACGAGCGTCCCCTGGGCAGCGACGTCGATCGGATAAAATCCCGCGTCGAGATGCGGCACCTCGAACTCGACAGCCGTACCGTCCTTTGAATACCTGTAGACCTTGCCCGCCATAGCGTCGGCGACAAGTACGAAGCCCCTGTCGTCCACTGCCA
>CAYWGA010000146.1:0-2933 GCA_964457905.1 uncultured bacterium
CCAGGACCCGCGCAATGAGAACCTGCCAACCCCGTCAGGACCGGAAGGTAGCAGCGGTACGCAGACATTCTTATGTGCCGCGGGTATCCTGACAGGAGCTAACCCTGCCGGAAGAGCCGGAGGAGCCTTTCGACACCGGGTGCACGGTCTCCTGACCTTTCTTATCCGGGGGACTACACGCATGTCATATCTTGTACTTGCCAGAAAATGGAGGCCAGGGACCTTCGGCGAAGTGGTGGGGCAGGATCATGTCACATCCACACTGCAGAAGGCTTATGAGAAGGGCCGGCTCGCGCATGCATACCTCTTCTCAGGGCCACGCGGCTGCGGCAAGACAACGACGGCGCGGCTGCTCGCGAAGATCATAAACTGCGAAGATCCAACGAACGGCGAACCCTGCAACAAATGCTCCTCGTGCGTCTCCGTCAACAGCGGCAATCACCTCGATATGATCGAGATCGACGGTGCATCCAACAGGGGCATCGACGAGATCAGGGACCTGAGGGAGAAGATCGGCTACGCGCCATCGCAGTCCAGTTCGAAGATCTACATCATCGATGAGATACACATGCTTACGCAGCAGGCATTCAATGCCCTGCTCAAGACCCTCGAGGAACCTCCGGCGCATGTCTACCTGATCTTTGCGACTACGGAACCCCACAAGGTGCCGGCGACGATCCTGTCGCGCTGCCAGAGATTCAATTTCAAGAGGCTCGAGCTTGCCGAACTCTCCGGTCAGCTCATCAGGATATGTGAAGCAGAAAAAATCGAATTCGATCCGGAGGCGTTGACGTTGGTATGCAGAAGAGCCGATGGCTCGATGCGTGACGCGGAGTCTCTTCTGGACCAGTGTATCTCGGCTGCCGAAGGAAAGATCGATCTCGAGATCGTCAGAAAAGTCCTGGGCCTGGTAGATTCACAGATAGTATCCGGCCTTCTCGACGCCGTAAGCCGGCACGACAGGGAGGGAGCCTTCGCGGTCGTTGACAGCGTCTCGGCATCCGGAATGGATCTCGAGGAGTTCTTCATCGCATTCATCGAAGGGATCCGCAATCTCCTCGTGATCTCAGTCTCAGCAGGCAGGACCGAGTGGCTCGACCTGACATCGGATGAGATAGAAGAGTTGTCGGTGATCGCCGGGGAATTCAATATCGAAGATCTGCTCTTTCTTTTCCGCTCGATGTCGAGGGCCCATCGCGAACTCAAAGGTACAAGTAATCCCAGATATCATATCGAGGCGGCGGTAGCTGAAGCGGCTTCATGGGAATCTGCCGTGGAGATCGGTGAGTTGATCGGGAGGCTCGAATCGGGAGCGGGCGGCGCCTCTGCCGCGCGAGGAGGCCAGGCAGGCGCATCCGGGACAGCGGGGACGAACAGAAGCAACGCGTCGAGTGCCGCGACGGATGCCGCGACGGATGCCGCAAAGGGTGCGGCGACAGATGCTGCGGATAAGAATGCTCCTGCGGAACAGGTGGCGCCCCGAACAGAAGATAAAACTGAGGCTGCTCCGGCCGATACATCTTCCGGAGATGTGATGTCATCCGCGAAGGTGGACGGCACTCCCGCGCCTGCTTCCATGGAGATCCCTGAGGCTCCGGTGAAGGATAATCCCCTACTGGCCACGCTGGGGGGAAAAGATGAATGGGAGCGTTTCCTCGCCAAGGTCAGGGAATCCAAACTCACTCTCGGAATATGGCTGATGTCGGCTGATGTTGCCGGTATCGAGGATGGCAATCTGATCCTTTCATTCAGCTCGCAGAACAGGTTTGCGCTGGAGATGATAAGGGATCCGAAGAACAGACGGCTGATCGAAAGCCATCTCGAGAAGTTTTATGGCAGAAAATTTACCGTGGAAGCGTGCGAAATCGACGTGGTAGATACTGGTGTGAAGCCTGACAAACAGGCTGAACTGGAAATGAACGCGAAGACAGAACCGCGGAAGGACGCCCCGGCGGCAAAGGAGTCGCCGAAAAAATCCGACGCTGACGCCCCGGCCCCGGGAGCTTCGGTCCTCGATCTGTCAGATTCCGCGAAAGCCGTTGATACCGGGAATGGCGGCACGGACAAGAAATCAGACAAGAACATGGATAAAAGTGCGGAAAAGAAGACGGTCAAGAATAAGACCGCCTCTGCCGCGAAAGTGGATAATCCGGCGCTCAACAGGATCATGGACAAACTTGACGCCGAGCTTCTCGACTAGACAAGGAGACAGGGATAATCATGAAGGACATGGGCAAGCTTCTCAAGCAGGCACAGCAGATGCAGGCGAAAATGGCTCAGATGCAGGCAGAACTGGCTGAAAAGACAGTAGAAGCCTCAGCAGGCGGAGGGATGGTCAAGGTAGTCATGAACGGAAGGCACGAGGTCGTCTCGGTGGCTATCGATCCCGAAGTCGTCGACCCGCAGGATGTGGAGATGCTCGAAGACCTTGTGGCTGCTGCGGTTACAGAGGCTGCCAATCGTGTTGAAGAGATGACGAAAGAAGGGATGAGCTCTATCACGGGTGGAATGGGCCTTCCGGGGATGTTCTAGACCTTCAGTCCAGGAGATGTCGCCGCAGGGAACACCATTCTTTTTCGCGGCTTATCTTTTCCTATCGTTACTCTAAACAAGGCAAGATTCTTGCTAATCACATGGAGGAACCAATGGATCAGGGTCTTCCGCTGCTTCAGGAACTGATCGATCATTTCAGGAAACTGCCTGGAGTGGGGGAGAAAACGGCGCGTAGACTGGCATTTGCCATCCTCGATATGGACGAGGGGGAGGTCAGGGGTTTTGCCGAAGCGCTCAGGCGAGTCAAAGAAGAAATCGGATATTGCAACAGATGCGGGAACCTCGCAGAAGGCGATATCTGCTCGATCTGCAGCGACTCGGGGCGGACCGAAGGCATGTTATGCATCGTTGAACGGCCCGGTGACCTTTACGTTCTTGAA
>CAYWGA010000147.1:0-2638 GCA_964457905.1 uncultured bacterium
AGGTCCCTAAAGAGAAGATCAACTTGATAGGTCTCGTTTATCGTCAATATGGGTTGCAATCCCGAATCCATCCGTTTCGCGAAAAGTATACTCTGTTATTTTGAGAATACAAGAAGAAAATAAGATATTTCTTAATTATTAATAAAAATCGTATAGCATGATATGATGTTGCCGTTGTCCTTCCAAAAACCCTTATCCGTATCGAGTAACAGATTCCCGTTACCGAGCCTCTTTGTACCATGATAGTATCCGATGTCCTGATTCAGAGGAGGAGACAATGAAAACAGTGACGACAGTAGTGCTTGCGGCAATGCTTCTTGTCGCTGCCGGTTGCGGACAGAACGAGGATTCAGCAGGAGAGACGAAACAGCCAGCGGGTTCAGATGCAGCAGCGGCATTGGACGTCGATCTTCACACGGTGGTAGCTACCGGGAATATCGAAGCGATCCGGAAGCATATCGAGGCTGGCTCTGACCTGAACGTAAGGGGCAAGGATGGCGGAGCATGTCCTCTGAGCACCGCGGCCCTGTTCGGACAGACTGAGGCGGCAATGGCTCTGATCGAGGCCGGAGCGGATATTAACTTCAGGGGTGACGATGGAGCGACTCCGCTTCATGTCGCAGCTTTCTTCTGCCGCGAAGAGATCGTTAAGGTCCTCGTGGACAAGGGCGCCGACATGACGATCAAGAACAACTATGGATCTACTCCACTTGAGACCGTTTCGACTCCATTCACAACCGTAAAACCGGTCTATGAGCACTTCGCCAAGGCTCTCGAGCCGATGGGCATTAAACTTGATCTGGAGAGGCTCGAAGCAACCCGTCCGAAGATAGCGGAGATGCTGAAGTAGCAATAGAGACAGAAGACAGGATATATGAACTAAAAGGAGCAGCCGTATTCATGCGGCTGCTCTTCCTTATTTCCCCTTGATCCCGAAGAGAACCCGCGTGACACGATTGGTCTTTACCAGCTCGCAGCAGATAACGGAGATCGTGAATGATGCCGCGCAGAGAACGAGGAACTCGATGACGGTCCCGAATCTCATCCGCGTGATGAAATATCCCGCTACAGATATGGTGACGAGATGGAAGATGTAGAAAGGGTAGGAGATCCTGTTGAAATACCGGAGGAACCTGTTGGTGAACGATAGTTTTCTGCTCGCGATGCTCAGGACGGCGACGACCCAGAACCATGTGTTGAGCCCGGCGACCAGTGAATAGAAGGCGTAGCTGAGGTTATATGCCGGCGTCGAGAATGCGGGCAGGCGGTATTTCATGTACAGCTTTGCAGCCGAAAACAGTATCCCGAGGACGAGTGATACCGTCGCGTGCCTTTCGAAAGATTTCATCCATTTCGGATCCCGGGCGATGATGAATCCGAATAAGAATGCCGTCAGGTTATAGGTGAAGTATCCCCAGTCCGAGTAGAGGTTGTTCCTGAAAAATGGCCAGATCGGTGAGAGAAGAGCGAATGTCAACGCTATCGGTATGCCGACGAGGAATATCCTGCCCCTTCCTTCAGTCAGGAAATCCGAAACGGATTCGACGACTATGCACTTTCCGGACCGGATACGCAGAAGCAGCGGCAGCAGAACCAGAGAGTATATCAACAGGTATCCGACGAACCACATATGGCCCCAGTTCGGTCCTCCGGTGATCGGTGAAAAGAATGTCGTCGACAGGCAGAACGGCCAGAACTGCTTCAGGTAACCGAGTCCGATCGCGTACTGTGCCGGGGGCCAGAAATACCCAAGCACGGGAAAGAGAAAGATCATGAAGGCAAGAAGTGGTATCAGCAGCCGTTTGATGCGTTCGCCGGCGTACTGCCCAGGTGAACGTCGGTTCAGCGAGAGGAAGGCGCTGGTGCCGGCTACGAGCAGGAGCAGGTACATATGAAGCGGGCTGACGAACCAGACATAGCCATTGAGGATGTTCCAGGAGGCAGTTCCCTTCTCGATGAAGGAGAATCCGTTCACGCTTGTCATCATCCAGGCGACGTGAAAAGGAATCAGGTTGATAGTCACTATCACCCTGAGCCAGTCCAGTTCATACATCCGCCCGGAGCCTGTTGGTGAAGGATTGTCCATATAGGCACTTTCTCACATCTGGTTTTGCGCGGCCATTTTATAAACAGAAAGAGGGAAGCCAGTCAAGCCGGCTTCCCTCTCTATTTTTACCGGTGAGCCGCCCTATCTGCAGCACCCGGAAGTTTTCTGGTCAGCTCTAGTAGCCGCCGCGACCGAATCCGCCGCCGCCACGTCCGCCGCCGCCGCCACCGCCGCCACCACGGTTGTCCGTGCGGGGCTTTGCCTTGTTGACCTTGAGGGTGCGTCCCTGCAGGTCCTTGTCGTTCAGGGCCTCGATGGCAGCCTGAGCCTGGGTGTCGTCAGACATCTCGACGAAACCGAAACCCTTGGAACGGCCAGTGTCTCTGTCCGTGATGATAGCTACGGAGTCAACCGTGCCATGCTCTTCGAAAGCTTTCCTGAGATCGCTTTCCTCTGTGTCAAAAGACATGTTTCCTACGTAAAGCTTCATGTCAGCCTCCTCAAAAGGGCTCAAACGAAAATAGCATCAAACAGATATTTTTCCGGAAGATTTAAAGCCCCCAAAGAGAAGATCAACTTGATAGGTCTCGT
>CAYWGA010000148.1:0-2551 GCA_964457905.1 uncultured bacterium
GTTGAAAAGGGTCTCTTCGTGACGGCCATAAATATGGTCAGCTTTTCTGAAGTACCTGATCGCGTTATCGAGGTTATGTTCCGAGCACATGTTTCTCAGGTAGAGATCCTTCTCGATCCTTCCCTTGTGATACCACGCCTGGAAACAGCCCGGATCCATCTCGACGGCACGGTCAAGCTCGGCGAGCGCCGAACCTGTATACTGCCTTGCATATAGGGTCAGGCCTTTTTCTACATGATAGTCCGGGTTGTCAGGATCGATCTCGATCGCCCTGTCGATCGCTTCGATGGACCGGAGTCTCGATTCGGGCGTGCCGACGGCCCTCAGGCATACAGCAAGCCTTCTGTAGAGTTCGGGGTCGTTTCTCTTTACCGTCAGGGCCTTCCTTAAAGCCGCGATCGTGTCCGAGGCGCATTCCCTGAGTTCGTAGTCACCGGTATCGATGAAGTCATCCTCGACAGTCGGCGGATGCATTCCACCACACGAGATGGCCAGGAGTATTACTGTGAGGTATAGAGCTTCAGCAGGCCTCGGCAAACCTTAACCTCCGGAAAATGAGGGCAATTACACATTAAATATTATATCACAACATGTTAGAGGTCAAGTACCCCTGCAGGTGCAGGGAAAGGGGCGCATAAGGCGGGAAGGAACGATAATTGCTTCTAATGCACCGGGATATTGCGTTTTTCAGGGACCAGGAGCGAGTACAGATGACTGAGACATTGCTCGAGACATTGCCGGCCGGATTCAGAAAACTCGAATCCGTCGTTCACGGCCTTGCCCGGCTCATGATGCAGAGGAACCTGTTTCCGGAAACGCATCCGTCTGTAGAGAACGCTCTCGGTGATTTCATGAAAGCTCTCGAGTCTCTGATCGATAACAGGTCGTCCGTAAATCTCAGGGTTGCCGACGGTACGATAAGGCTTCTGAATTTCGAAGTCGATGTCTCTGAGACCAATGACAACTCTGTCCATCTTCTCAGGAGAGCGCTGGAAAGCCTCTCGGTCGGGGAACTGGAGTTTCTGTCAGGGACGACGCAGGATGAGGCCCTGGCCTTTGTCGAGATCGCAGGCGCGAGCATCAGGCGGGACAGCTCGATCGACCTGCCGGCTATCTGGCGAAGGATAGAGAATATCCGGATAAGGCATGCCAGCGGCAAGGCGGATATACCAGTCTCGAAAGAGATCGTGCCCGTTAAGGCCAGGAAGAGAAATGCTGAACAGAGCGGTTCCCTCGAGCAGTCCGATGAAAGTCCCGCTTCGCGTATGATAAGCGGGGTGCTCGACAGGCTTGCCAAGATAAGTTCAGATGAGAGCGGTAGGGCGGGAAGAGCCATAATCAGCACTGTAGAACGTGACGGTGTGAACAGTACGGTCTTTCTCCTCCTGAAATCGCTCAAGGAATATGACGATTATACGTTCGATCATTCGATAAATGTCGCCGTCATCTCGGCAGCGATAGCCCGACGCCTCGGATACAGCGACGAAGAACTGGGCAGGATAGGAACGGCAGCGATCTTGCACGACATCGGTAAACTCTATGTGCCTCGCGAGATAATTCATAAGACGGGAAGGCTTACTCCGGCAGAATGGCAGAAAGTGAAACGCCATCCGATCGACGGGGAGAAGATATTGCGGGACGAGGGTAGGGATATACTGGCGCGAAGGGTAGCATATGAACATCATATGCGGCACGACAGGAAAGGCTATCCGATGCCGAAACCTCGCGAGGAATGTCTAGAGGCCAGCAACATCGTCAGGATCGCAGACACATATGATGCGCTCACCACCAGGCGGCCGTACAGAAAACAGATAAGCCCGTTCGAGGCCCTGAAATTGATGGAAAATGGGAGAGGCACAGAATTTCATCCGGGATTTTTCGACATCTTCCTCGGTGTCATGGGGAACGTTCCTATCGGAAGTGTCCTGGTGCTCGAGAGTGGAGAGAGAGTGCTGATCGTCGAGGTCGGGTCGGACGGAAAACTGCCGAGGGCAAGGATCATATCAGACAGCTACGGAAATGAGATATCGAATGGCCCCGTCATAGATCTTGGCGAGATGGACGGTGATACGGGATCGGCGAAGTACAGGGTGCACAGCGTTTCGGATAAACCTGTGCGGAATGTCGATATCGGCAAATATGTGACTGGAAAACAGAACTGAATCCCCTTAACAAGATAAAAGCCCAGGACAATCATCCTCACGTGCGATGATTATCCCGGGCGGTCATCCTTCAGTCAGCAGGGCCCTAGAGTGTTCCAGGCTTTCCGACCTGCTTGATCTTTCCGAAAGCGGTCCAGGTATAAGCGACCTTGTCGGATTTGGAATAAATGACAAATTCTACAGTTTTGCCGTCCTTGAGAGCATTGCCGCTCCTCGCAAGGAATTCCTCTCCGTCAGTGACTGTGATCCAGCCCCTGGGCGCGAATACATCTACTATAGCCGCTTCGGGATCGATAAGCCTCAGAGCGTAGATATCGTTACCTGAAGCGGTCATCCGGACCCTAACCATGAATACGCCGCCCTCCATGGGGGTGACGCTCTTGGTGAAT
>CAYWGA010000149.1:0-2409 GCA_964457905.1 uncultured bacterium
TTCTCGCGGTCGACCATCGCCAGCGGGATGTCGCCGATCGTCCTGAATGTCGACCTGTATGACGAATGCATCTTCCGCACCCGGGTCCCCCTGTGGAGCAGGCCGTACTGGTCGCTCGTGGGGCCGAACATGCATACCATCACCTCGGCGAAGTCACTGTAGGCGGCGGTGCGCGTCGCATGTATCAGATTCAACGCGGCGTCGCTAGACGGGCGGTCGCTGCTGCGCTGCGAGCCGACCATGACGATAGGCACAGGCGAGTCCTGGACCATAAACGAGAGGATCGCCGCCGTGTGGTGCATCGTGTCGGTTCCGTGGCCGATGACGACACCCGCTACGCCCTTCTCTATCTCCTCGCCGATCTTCTCCGCCGTGCCGATCCACTGCTCGGGCCCCATATTCTCGCTGAAGACGCCGTACATCTTCTCCGTCTCGAGGTTGCAGACGTCGGCGAGTTCGGGAACGGAACCGTAGAGCTCTCCGGGCGTGAATGCCGGGATGACTGCTCCGGTGCGGTAGTCGAGCCTCGAGGCGATCGTGCCGCCGGTGCCGAGGAGCTTCACCATGGGCTTTTTGGGATCGAAGGGGAATTCCTTCTCGGGGATCTTGTAGTGCGCTTCGTGTTTGTCGTGCACGATCATCGACTCGATCGTCCCGACTGCAAGGCCGACGTTATAGCCGGTGTCGAGCTTGAGCACTATGTGATTGTTGTCCGCGGTCTCAGACCTGGGGAGGATGATCCCCCTGAAATTACCGCGTGTCGAGTTGGCCTCCACGTCGAACCAGACGCCTGCCTCGAACTTCTTCAGGCACTCAAGCGCGGCGCCCATGTATCCCTTGTAGAATTCGTTTCCCACGTTGACCTTTCCTGGCGCCGCCTATGCGGTCGCTACGAAACTGCCCGCGAAGTCGAATGCCTCGCGCCCGGTGATATATCCCCTGAATTGAACGGCCAGTTGACCGGTCAGGTACCTTATCAGTTTATCCTGCTCTATGTCGGGGAGCTCCAGCGAAGAGGCGAACTCCTTCATCTTCTCTTTTAATTTTTTATTATCGAGGAGCTCAAAATCCTCCGCGGCCTTCTCCGGCTCGATACCATCGGGGCCGCACGTCTTTGCGAGCAGCACCTCAAGGCTCATATCGGGAAGCTTCTTCTTTGCCGCCGCAGTGAGTGTTCCTACGAACGCCTCATCGCGGCACTCCGCCACGCCGTCGCGGCGGCGCAGCCTTCGCATCCCGCTGAGCAGGAGCCCGGCCACTGTCAGAGGCGCAAAATCAGTCTCCGAAACGGCCTCGTCGAAGGCGTACCTGCGCTTCGAGATACTCATCTTCCGCGCTGTTTCTTCATCGAGCCCCAGCTTTTGATACCTGGCCTGCCTGTCCCAGGGAAGCTCGGCGAGACTGGATTGAATCCTCGCAATACGTTCTTCGGTTATTGCGATGGGAGGGAGGTCGGTGTCGGGGTACATCCTGTTCGGCCCGGGCAGTATCCTCTCGAACCCGTTTGTCCCGTCTGCCAGAGCCTGTCGCGTCTCGTCGGGAACGCCGACAGCCGCTTCCTTTGCCCGCAGCGCGATCTCGCTGATCGCCATCTTCGAGTCTGCCTTGCTTCCCCACACGACCACGACCACGTCGTCGCCGGTCATCTTCGAGTGCTTCTTTATCTTCGTCCACTCGGCGCTCGAGAATGTCTCGCCCTCACTGTCCGAGTGCGCGATGTTCGGGAGCCTGTCGAGGCATGCGACGACTCGCACGCGATCCGATATCTCTTTCGAGAATTTAGTCTCGGGTTGAGTCTTGGTCGGGAGGATGTCCGCGAATCCGCGAAGCACGACGGCATGTACCTCGTGCCCGTCCTTGAGGGCCTTGGCTACGGGGTAGTACTTCGTCCCCTTGAGCACGTCGGTGACCTCTATAGATTCGTATTTGAATGTCTCTTCGGTGACTCCGCGGTCGTTTAGCGTCTTCATGATATCGAGCAGGGCGAGCTGTCTGAATGCTTCGTTATGAACGAGCAGCGGGATCATCGGGATACGCGGCACGCCCTTGATCTCGATCCTTCGCCCGCCTGTGACCGAGACGTTGACGTCCTGTCTCGTCCGGCCCATGCCGGTGCGGACCTTGCCGGTCGAGCGTGTGAGGTGCCGGATGACCTGCGCAACCTCGGCTACTTCCTGCGGGGTGTACATCTCGGGATATGTGACTGTCTCGATGAGGGGGATGCCGAGGCGATCGGTCCTGTAGACGCGGTCATGGCCGATATCTGTGATCTCGCGGCAGGCGTCCTCTTCGAGGCCGAGCTGGATGATGCCTATCCTGCGGTCGCCGTAAGGTATCGAGCCGTCGACACCGAGGATCGTGGTTCGTTGAAAGCCGGTCGGTATCGAACCGTCGAGGTATTGTTTCCTC
>CAYWGA010000150.1:0-2356 GCA_964457905.1 uncultured bacterium
AGCGGGGACAGGATTTGAACCTGTGACCTTTGGGTTATGAGCCCAACGAGCTACCGGACTGCTCCACCCCGCATCATTTCCTGCTGAATATTATGGTGTTGCGTCCCTGTTGTCAAGCACGGTCGGTACCCTGCGTCCGTTTTTATCGTAGGGGGGGAGGGTGATGATCCGGTATACCCTCTCGCCGGGTTTCATATATCCATACTTTTCCCTGGCGACTTTCTCTATCGAGAAGGGATCGGTCTCCAGTCCGTCGATGCCGGTATTGAGATAAGAGATGTTGCTCTGCAGGCCGCTGATATCACTTTCTATCACATCGAGCGCCTTCTGTGCGTTCCACAGGTTCCACAATCCCACATCCCCGGCGATGAAGATAGCGGCGACCAGGACTATGAGGCAGATCACCAGTATGCGCGCGACACCCGGACTGACGTCGATCGACGACCGGTGGATCCTGAGATACTTATCACCCTGTCCCCATAGACTCTTCATATCATCCTTACTATTTACTTCCGCGCCGCTTCAAGCGCCGCACGCCCGGGCCATACGGCGATCTCTCCGAGCTCTTCCTCGATCCGCATGAGCTCGTTGTATTTCGCGACCCTGTCGGTGCGTGAGAGTGATCCGGTCTTGATCTGTCCGGAATTGGTCGCGACCGCCACGTGTGCTATCGTGACATCTTCACTCTCACCGGACCTGTGCGAGATCACCGAAGTGTATCCGGCCCTCTTGGCCATCTCGATCGCGTCCAGTGTCTCGGTGAGGGTACCTATCTGATTGAGTTTTATCAATATCGAATTCGCTATGCCTTCGCCGATCCCCCGCGCGAGGCGCTCGGTGTTCGTCACGAAGAGGTCGTCTCCCACGATCTGGATACGGCTGCCGAGTCTGTCGGTCATCAGTTTCCACCCGTCCCAGTCGTCCTCGCCCAGTCCGTCCTCGATCGAGAGGATCGGAAAATCGTCCACGAGCTTCTCGTAGAAATCGACCATTCCGGCTGAATCGAGTGTCTTGCCCTCCGCTTCGAGCTTGTAATCCTTGCCCGACATGAACTCGCTCGCGGCAGGGTCGAGGGCGAATGCGATATCCTCGCCCGGTATGTAGCCCGCTTTCTCGATTGCGGTGACCATCACTTCGAGCGCTTCCCTGTTTGATTTCAGGTCGGGAGCGAACCCACCCTCGTCACCGACGGATGTGGCGTATCCCTTGCCGGCGAGTATCTTCTTGAGCGAGTGGAAGACCTCGGCTCCGTAGCGCACCGCCTCGGACAGGCTTGGCGCTCCAACGGGTACTATCATGAATTCCTGGATATCTACATTATTGTCGGCATGCTTGCCGCCATTAAGCACGTTCATCATCGGGACGGGAAGGACACGCGCCCCGACCCCTCCGATGTGCTGATAGAGGGGGATCCCGAGGGCCTCGGCCGCTGCCTTGGCAATGGCGAGCGAAACGCCGAGGATGGCGTTCGCACCGAGCCTGCCCTTGTTCGGCGTTCCATCGATCTCGCGCAGTATCCTGTCGATATAGACCTGGTCGAGAGCGTCGAGCTCCATGATTTCGGGCGCTATGATCTCATTGACATTCTCAACGGCAGTGAGCACTCCCTTGCCATTATACCTCGCTGTGTCCCCGTCGCGTAGTTCGACGGCTTCGTGTTCACCTGTCGAGGCACCGGACGGGACGATGACCCTTCCGAACGCTCCACTTTCAAGCAGAGCCTCGACTTCGACGGTTGGATTGCCGCGGGAATCCAGGACTTCCCTGGCGAATATGAATTCTATGCCGGTCATCTGATTCCCCTCCCAGGGATAAGTGACGTAATGACAACAGCTAAGGCAAACGCCCGGACAAGCCGGATTCTATTCCCGCCAGCAGGAGAGTGTCAAGAAAAATTCTCCCGGTAAAGTCGGGCGCTGGACCCGGAACCTTTTCAAATGAGACAGTTTACCAGAATTGACTTTTCCAGCTGCTCGAATTGCTGTTATTCTTCGCGCGACTCGGACGCCGGCCTGGTTTGAGAAGACAAGAATAATTCTCAAAATGATTTAAATCAGGGTGAAACATTTTTTTACCCGTTTTCGTAAGCAGGGTGTAGACAGTGAGTCGGGAAGACGCACAACTGGTCAAGAGATGTCTGAGAGGAGATGAGAAGGCTTTTGAAGAACTTCTCGCGAAATACAGAAGACCGGTCTACAGCATCTGCATGCGGATGGTCAGGAACGAGACGGATGCCGAGGACCTTGCACAGGAAGCCTTTGTCCGTACGTTCAATGTGCTCGACAGGTACAATCCTTCGTACCCTTTTTCGAGCTGGCTTTACAGGATCACTTCGAACCTGTGCATCGATTTTATC
>CAYWGA010000151.1:0-2344 GCA_964457905.1 uncultured bacterium
GTCACCATGGACCCTGCGGAGAGATGTGTGTCCTTGAAAATCTATCGCTTGGAGAACTGGAACTTCTTCCGTGCTCCGGGCTGTCCGTACTTTTTCCTCTCCTTCTCTCTGGGGTCTCTGGTGAGGAACCCGCCGGACTTCAGTACCTTCTTGTGGGTATCGTCATGAAGCAATATCGCTCTCGAGATACCGAGACGAACCGCACCCGCCTGACCGGCTGTACCGCCGCCGGCGACGGTCGCCTTTACATCGTACGATGCGTCTGTATTAGTGACTGCGAGAGGCTGACGTACGAGAAGCGTCAGGCTGTCTCTCTTCATGTAAGCTGCGAGCTCCTCACCGTTAACGGTGACGTTGCCCTTTCCCTCACTGAGATAGACACGCGCTACTGCTGATTTCCTTCTTCCCACTGCATGGTAGATCTCTTTTGCCAAGTCTTTACACCTCCTTCCGGTCGAAAATGTGTCATTGAAGACACGGGGCATCGATCATCCTAGAGTTCCAGTTCCTTCGGCTGCTGTGACTCGTGCGGATGCTTGGCGCCCGCGTAGACCTTGAGTTTCTTGATCATCCTGCGGCCAAGCTTGTTGTGCGGGAGCATACCCTTGATAGCGTTGGTGACGGGGAAAGTAGGATCCTTCTCCATCTTGTCCTTGAAGCTGATAAGGCGGATACCACCAGGATACTTGGTGTGGCTCCAGTATGTCTTGTCCTCGGCCTTGTTACCGGTAACGTGGATCTTGTCGGCATTAACAACGATCACGAAATCGCCCACGTCCATATGCGGGGCGTATCCGGGCTTGTTCTTGCCCCTCAGGATCGTCGCGACTCTGGTCGCCAGCCTGCCGAGCGTCTTCCCGCTCGCGTCCACAATGTACCAGTCCCTCTCAAACTCTCCCGGTTTGAGAATTGTGGTCTTCTGCATTTTCAATCCTCCGTACACTTTTCCGATATATTTCGGTAAAGAAGTTCAAATATATATGGGTTAGCTGATGATGTCAAGCCGCGTTTAACAGGGAAAAGGGGTCAGTCCGGCTCCAGCACACCTGCCTCCAGAGCAGCGGACCGGATTTTTTCTGCATCCGGGCTCTCAATAACGCATGTCTCGGTTATTATGGCAGTTAGAAGCTCAGCAGGCGTCACATCAAACGCTGGATTGTACGCTTTTGCCTCATCAGGGGCAGTTTTGACCCCGGCAAAAGACTTTACCTCTTCCGGGGCCCGCTCCTCAATGGGGATACCGGAACCGTCTTCGATCGTCAGATCGAAGGTCGACCAGGGAGCGGCTATATACATCGGAACGCCATATTTTTCACAGAGTACGGCGAGTCCCAGGGTGCCTATCTTGTTCGCCGAATCGCCGTTCAGGACGATTCTGTCCGCCCCGGTCAGTACGGCATCTACCCGTCCAGCAGCAAAGAGTGAGGCTGCCGCGTTGTCACAGAGAACGGTCACATCGATCCCCGCCCGGACCATCTCCCAGGCGGTGAGCCTGGCCCCCTGGAGAAGCGGCCTCGTCTCATCGGCAAATACCGCTATCTTCTTTCCCTGCTCGTGGGCGGTCTTTATCACTGCCAGCGCCGTACCGTAGCCGGCAGTCGCCAGCCCTCCAGCGTTACAATGTGTCAGTACTGTCATCCCGTCCCTGAGCAATACGGCCCCGTTCTCACCGATCCGCTTGTCAGTATCGAGTTCCCCGTCATGGATGGCGAACGCCTCGGCGGATACATTCTTCGCCAGCAGCTTGATATCGCCTCCGCTTCTCTCGATCGCCTTTTTCATCCGGTCTATCGCCCAGAACAGGTTTACCGCCGTAGGCCTCGTCGCGGCGAGCATATCGGCCGTTTCGAGGAGTTGAGCTGTGATAGCCCTGCCATCGATCCCCGAAGCATCGAATTCAGCAGCCGGCGACCCGTGATCGAATATGAAATCTGGAGGGGATTCATGGCCCTCGATGATCAGGTTCTCCAGTTCGAGAAGAATACCATGGGCCGCCGCGACTCCAAGCGCAGGGGCGCCACGGACCTTAAGGGCACAGATTGCGTCAGCGAGCTCCCCCGGGTCCCTGAGTGGTATATATCTTTCCTCACCCGGCAGCAATGTCTGGTCGATTATAACGACCATCCCTTTCACATAATCCACTGTCCTGACGAACGTATCCATCTACTCCCCCACCACGTTGAAGTGGACCCTGCGGCTGCGGGGCCTGTTATCAAATTCGAGAAATACTATCTGCTGCCAGGTACCAAGGACAAGTTCGCCCCCTGAAACAGGCACGGTGACCGATGGACCTACAAGTGCGGACCTGAGGTGCGAGAAACCGTTCCCGTCCCCCCATGTCGCG
>CAYWGA010000152.1:0-2266 GCA_964457905.1 uncultured bacterium
TGTTTGTGGCGCGTTTGATGTATACCTTGCCGTATACGTCCACATAGATCAGGCCCCAGGCGTTACCGTTATCGAGGGGGATGACCTTGGCGAACGGGAATCGGCCGAACGCGTCCTGAAGGTCGTAGGGATCGATCTGCGCCGAGGCCCTCCCAGGCGCTGAGGCAACCAGCGCCATGGTGAGCATAGCCACCGCCGACATGAATAATACTGTCTTTTTCATCATGGTTCTCCTTCCTTTCCTGTCAGTGCGCGGAGCCGGCCCTGGTTCCCCGGGACAGCCCCCCTCTTCTGGGATCCGAAACTCCCGTCAGATTCTTTCCATCCTTCTTTATCATCTGAACGTCCCCGATAAGGGACCGCTTCTTCAACTCATGGCCCTTTTGCCTCAACCCGTCCATCTCGTTCTCAGTAAAGGCGCCGCTCTCGAAGTATACCACATCGGGGCTCCACTGGTGATGGTACCGGGGAGCCGCTACAGCTTCGAGAGGTTCCATCCCGAAATCAACTATGTTCATGATGACCTGCGCTACGGAGGTTATGATCGTGGAACCCCCGGGAGTGCCCAGTACGAGCCATGGCTCTCCTTTTCTGAGCACGATCGTAGGCGTCATCGAGCTCAGCATCCTCTTGCCGGGCTCTATGGCGTTCGCTTCGCCGCCGATGAGTCCGTACATGTTCGGAACCCCCGGTTTTACCGAAAAATCGTCCATCTCGTTGTTCATCAGGAATCCGGCGCCCTCCACGACGACGTAAGACCCGTACGAACCGTTCAATGTCGTTGTAACGGCCACTGCGTTCCCCGCTGCGTCGACGACCGAGTAATGGGTCGTCTCCTCGCTCTCTTCTTTCGCTACGCCCCGGCCAAGATCGACCGAACGGGTAGCGATATCATTAATGCTCTCTCTCAATATATCAGCGTATTCCTTTGATATCATTTTAGCTACGGGTATATCCACGAAATCCGAATCTCCAAGGTACTCGGCCCTGTCGGCATACGCCCTTCTCTCGGCCTCTATGATAAGGTGCATCGTACCGACATCCCTGTATCCGGCAAGATCATACCCTTCAAGGATATTCAGCATCTCCATCAGGACAATTCCTCCGGAGCTTGGAGGAGGAGCGGATATGACTTCCAGCCCCCTGTAGTTCCCCTTTACAGGCTCACGCTCAAGAGCCTCGTATCCGGCAAGGTCATCGAGGGTGATCAGGCCACCTCCCCTTCTCATCTCATCCGCGATGAGCTCCGCTGTAGTACCTATGTAAAATCCGTCATGCCCTCTATCCGCTATCGCCCTCAATGTCGAGGCCAGTTCGGGCTGAACGAGGATATCACCGGCCTCGAGCGGTTTTCCGTTTTTGCCGAAGAATTTGGCGAGACAGGGATACTTCTCTGATTTTGCGTGAAGCTTCTCCAGCGAACCGGCCAGGTACGGGGCCACTGGAAAGCCTTTATCCGCCAGCTCAATCGATGGAGCAACCAGTTCTTCCCATCCGGCCGTACCGTACATCCCATGGGCCTTCCACAGCCCGGCTACAGATCCCGGGACCCCTGATGCCAGGTGGCCGCGAACGCTCAGGTCCTCGATGACATCTCCATTACCATCGAGATACATATCCCTGTGAGCCCCCATCGGAGCCTTCTCCCTGAAATCGATAAAGGCCGTTTCTCCTCCGGCGAGCCTTACGAGCATGAATCCGCCTCCGCCAATATTGCCGGCTGACGGATAGCTCACCGCCAGAGCGAATCCGACCGCGACGGCGGCATCTACCGCGTTCCCGCCAGCTTCCAGGACCCTCACGCCGACAGCGGTCGCCTCAGGACAGGCGGACGAGACCATCCCTCCGCTTGACCGTGCGCTCCACTCCCAGGCATGCGCACCTGAAAGCACACCGGCCAGCGCGATTATGACGATTACAGGGGGTATCGCCGTGAATACGGACTTTGATTTTCTGCGGGGCATCTGAAGCAATCCTGCGTCTGGTGCCTCGTAACTGCTATGAATTATTAAACACCATTCTAGCAGTACTGTTCCCGTTTGTAAACACTTAAAGGATATCGCATTAACCGGCAGGTTATCCCTTGATGCATATCATGGGGCGCAGCCGCGCGACGCGTCTGTTCACACCGGCCCCCTCCATTATGGAGACTACACGCTCGACATCCTTGTACGCTCCCGGCGCTTCTTCCGCGGCCCCTTTCCTGCTGCACGTACGGATGAGGATCCCGGAACTTTCAAGGTCGCTGATCACATCTTCTCCGCGG
>CAYWGA010000153.1:0-2230 GCA_964457905.1 uncultured bacterium
CCGGAACATCTTTACCTCTCGGGTGGTTTCTGCGAAAATAAGTGCTTCCTGGAGACGCTGGAGAAGTATTGCGGCGTGACAACACTTGGCAGGACAGTGCCCCTGGAGGGACTTAAAGATGGTATTAAAGAAAGTTAGCGCCCTTTTTCTCATGGCTTCTCTGGCCGTCCTTTTCTCAGCATGCGGCAAGAAGGTCGTCCTCACTGATATAGACGAGGGACTGTTCGTATCGGGAGAAGGTATAGAGGCCGCGGCCACACTGATCGACGATCCGGAGGCCTTGAAGTCGCTGTTCAAATGCTATCCGCCCGACAGCGGTGTCGTGCCTGTCTATATGACAGTGAAGAACGTGGACAGTCGGCCGCTGCAGGTCCACAACCTCAACTATCTTCCGCTCAACGATACATTCAAGGGATTCACCCTCGATTTCGGCGATAACATTATCGATCCGATACATCCCCTGGAAGCGGTGATGTATATCAAGGGGAAGGCGAAGATCCCGAACTACCAGGAATTCCACGCGGGACATGTCGTCGCCGGCATCATCGTCTGGCCTCTCGGCATCTACTATATAGTCAGGGGTACCCAGTACTCGCGGGAGATGAAGCCGATGCTGAAACACTCCTTCTTCCCAGCGGGCCGGGGCGGTAACTTCGATCCGGTGACCCTGGAACCGGGGGAGGTGAGATCGGGATTCATCTATTTTGCCCTCCTGCCTGAGGACAATCCCTACTACAGGGACTATGAGGCTGTCGATGTCGACAGGCGCGGCAAGGAAACACCGTCACTTCAGGTCCGAAGTGATCATGACCTTCAGGTCAACGTCAATCCGGCTGTAACATCCTCTGACTATAATGATTGCGAGATCCCCGTCGATTCGATGCTGACAGTGATGGGGATGAAACCGATGCGCGGTGAGGAAGACAGTCCTGATGCCGCGTCGGGCCATCCCTCTTCCGGAGATTTCTTCGCGCTTGTTGCCAACGAGGAACGCGGGACGAAACTTGACGTTGTCATCGGCAGTTCGGAGGACGTGTTCGAGAACAGGTCGGCGGAAAAATTCACCGTGATATCCGGGCTCAAGAGCAAGAAGGCCGAACTGGCCGATGCCTCGAGATGGGGGAGCATGGCTGTGTGCGGTGTGAGCTTCAAGCAGAGTTCCCGCCTCTATCTCGTCGAATGGGTAGACGGGAAACCGGTCCTTGTCGCCGAGGCGGAACTCGACAGGAAGATAATGAGTGTGATCGCGGCGGAGGACGCCATATATGTGATCACCGAAAACGGATTCTGCCATACATTTGAATATGACGGGCTGAGGACAAAGCGCTACGTAAGCATGGGAAACAAGGTCGATACCGTCGTGATGACGGGGGAGAGGCTGATCGCGTTCGGCAAAAAGAGCGTGATGGAGTACGGTGTCAGGCCGGGTCACAATCCGGAGAAACTGAGACAGCTGCCTGTCTCATCATCCGTGAAGAGAGGCGCAGCTCTTGCCGGAGAGGGTATCATCCTCAAGCACGAAGGCAGGGGGTCGCATGGCGATACTCTTGTCGCCTACGATCCGGAAAGCCTCGAGGAAGTAGTAAGACAGTTCTTTCCAGGCCGCATCCAGGTTCTGGATACATCAACCGATGGAGTCATCGTACAGATGACCGGCGGCATGATCATGAGGATCGTCAGAAGAGAGGAAGATTACACCACGTACGAAGCGGGGTGGATCCCCTTTCTCGTGACAGCTTCGGACAGGGCTGGCAGTATCATTACTGTCGTCTCCGATGCGAAGAGGCTGTACTCATTCAAACTGGGCAGCATCGTGCCCGAACCCCTCTATGAGGGAGGGGCAGTCTCGGTTCCGATCGGAGTCGGGACGCCGTACGGCGAAGTCGAAAAGAAGAAAGAGAAGAGGATCAGATAGTCCGATGTCTGGAAAGAGCAGGAAGAAGGCAGATATCCAGTCGCTGATAGCGACGTTCTCCGCGCATGTCAGCGAGAACTATCCCGCTCCCGAGGTCTACCGGGAGAACCTTACCAGCATGCTGGCCGCCAAGAAGGAAAGGATGGAGAGCGGCGAGTTTGTCGCATCCCTCGAGAGGAACCTCGTCTTCCTCAAGGACCTGGTCACCGAGGGCGAAGCTCTTCTCGAATACCTCCTCGAGCGGATAAATCTCCAGGACCTGACGGCTGACAAGATCAACGCGGCGCTGCAGGCGCTGGAGGGAAAGATCCGGTC
>CAYWGA010000154.1:0-2230 GCA_964457905.1 uncultured bacterium
CTGGTCGGGGTGACTGGATTCGAACCAGCGACTTCCTGCTCCCAAAGCAGGTGCGCTAACCGGGCTGCGCCACACCCCGACACTTGGTAGGGTAGCTATATAAGGCTTTAGGGTAAGCCCCTGCAACTATTTTCCGCTCCGGGCCTTCTGCACGGCATCGTAGACCTCCATGATATCCCGGTAATGTTTCTCCCTGCCGTAGAGCTGTTCGGCCTTCGCTCTGCCCTTACGGCCCATCTCGCGCCGCATCTCCGCATCGGAGTTCATCTTCTCGATGCATGAACGCAGCGCCTGCTCGTCCCCGACGGGGAAGAGCAGGCCTGTCTCGCCGTCGTCGACCATCTCGGGGATACCGCCGATGTCGGTAGCCACCACCGGCTTGCCCGCCGCCATCGCCTCCATGATTGAGAATGGGAGGTTCTCGTACCAGCGCGAAGGCAGGACGATGAATCTCGCACCGGCTACTGTCCTCTCGAAATCCTCTCCGCTGAGGAATCCGGTGAACTCGACCCGGCCGCTCCCGTACTTCTCAGCCTCCTGCTTGAGCTCATCCTCGACCGGGCCCTCGCCGACAAGCAGGCACCTGGCCCCTTCGATGTTACCGGCGGCCCTGATCAGGAGGTCGATCCCCTTCTCGTGGAGAAGCCGGCCGGTGTATATGAAGTAATCTCCCTCGGGAGCATCCCTCTGGACGTCAAGATTTGTGAAGTTCGGGATTGCGGTCACACGGGGGCGGCTGATCCGGCCCTGGATCAGTTTACTCCTGAGAAAACGGCTCGGTGTAATGAACCTGTCGACCTTGCGCGGCACGCCGGTCATCCGATCCCAGCATGAGGTCAGCATCGCGATGGCACTCGCAGGAAGGCTGTCCTTCTTGCATCTCTGCAGGGGGGCGTTCCAGTATTTCACCGGCAGGCACCTCTCACAGACCTCGCCGTGGCTGAGAAATGACGTGTTGGGGCAGACGAGCCTGAAATCGTGGCAGGTCCAGACAACCGGGATCCCGCGCTTTACGAGCGGCTCGATGATCGATGTCGTCAGGTGGCCGTGGATATTGTGGAAATGAGCTATATCGGGCTTCGTATCGTCCGCGAGCCTGCCTATATTCTCTCTCGCTTCGCCGTTATATATTGACTTTGAGAGAACCTTCCAGGCCGATGCGGCAGAGCCGTCCGCAAGGAGGCTCGGAAAATCGATCTCGCTCGAAAAGTACTCTGAATGGGCTGAGGGGATGTTTCTGGGGTGCTGCATCGCGAAATGGACGACCTCGTGGCCGTTCTCCTCGAGAAGCGAGCTGAGATTGAGCATATAGGTCGAATCCCCGCCGCGCCGGAAATGGAATGTCTGGACCATCAGGACCTTCAAAACGGCTCCTCCTCTGCCCCGACCTCGCCGGCGGGGCCGCCGGACCCCCAATGTACCCCAAAAGAGCATTGATATCAAAGAAAATGCGCCCGTCCAGCTCCCTGCCTGCAAGGTAATTCCGCTTGACTGATGGGCTTTGTTTTATTATAAAAATCTTATACTATCACGATTTATCGCTCTCATCGGAGGATTGTGTTGGAATCAACGAAATTGGTCACTCGCGCGATTTTGCTGTCTCTGGCAGCATTGCTTTTCGCCATGCCGGCTTTCGGTCAGGCGAACTCGGGAAAGGCTGTCATATACATCGGTGGATCGTATAACAAGGCGATAGCTGAGGGCGCCCAGAATGGGTTCTTCGGAATCGACTTCTTCGGCGGCAAGATGATGACCAACGAATTCTGTCTCGGAGCCTCGTTCGGATTCGACATGGTCCACTATTACAAGTACACCGTCTCTTCCAACGCGGAAGATGGAGGCGGAGACTACACCGAGAGACTGAGCGTTGTCCCGATACTGCTCAAGGGACGTTACTACTTTAACATCAGCCAGATGATGCAGGTCAACGTGGCCCTGGGCGCCGGAGTCTACAGCACGATCTCCAGGCTCGGCGGAAATAGCGTAGGCGGCATCAGCGGGAACGAGACCGAATTCGGCGGCTCCCTCGGCGTCGGCTTCGACTACTGGTTCCTCCTCACTACCGGAGTGAGCTTCGAGTTCGAGTACCATATGTTCACGGTACCCAGCGGCGGAACAATGTTCAAGTACTGGCAGGCCCGTGTAGACTACGGCATCATCAAGTTCTAGGGACTATAAAATATTGTTGTGATTTCAGATCCCCGCCGGAAGGTGGGGATCTTTTTTTATG
>CAYWGA010000155.1:0-2219 GCA_964457905.1 uncultured bacterium
GCCTCATCCCTGGCTGCCAGCATCAGTCTTGACAGGTGCCTCTCCCTGGATGTCTCGTAAAGGTCGAGCTCCGCCTGCGCCTTCCTGTGCTCGGCCTTTGCCCGGTCGATACCGCCCGAGTTCCGGTTGAGGACAGGGATCGGCATGGAGAGCCCTACTACGTAGCCGGTAAATTCGTCATCGACGCTCTTGTATCCGCCTGCGATGCTGAGGGAGGGGAAGATGTCCCCCTTCTCGAGGCCGATGTCTGTATTGAGCGCCTCCACCTCCAGCCTGCGGCTCTCCAGATCTGATGATCCGCCGGTTCCCATGCCGGCTGAAGAGACCCAGTCTGCGGTCAGGTCGAGTTCAGAGACGAGGACGACAGTGTTCTCCGCGGGTATCCCCATCGCCGTTTTCCATTCGTCCATGATCTCTCGCCGTTCCAGGCTGGATTCGACCATCCTTGCCTGTACGGAGATCAGAGACATGTCGATCAATCGTTTCTGGACGCCTGACAGGGTTCCCTGTTCTTTTCTGGCCGCGATGACCTCGGATGCGTCACCGATTATCTCCTCGAAGACCTCGAGGAGTTCCTTCTCGATATCGCGGAGTTTCAGGTTCACATACCCGTTCCGCAGGTGCGAGATGAGATGCCACTTCGAGGCTTCCCAGTTCATGCGTGAAGATTCAAGCCGGAGGTTCGATCCGCTCCTCTTCTTCGCGTATGACCAGGGCATGGCGAATTCCTTCTCGAGGGCGACGACCCATTCGCGTGAAGACACTTCATCATCGCCCACTTCCTCCATCCCCCAGACAAGTGAGGGATTGGTCCATCGCACCGCCAGATCCCTCTCTGCCTGCGCGAGGCTGAGGTCATCATCCAGGATACGGGCGAACGGGCTGCCGGCCAGCGCCATTCCCGGGATATCCTCTATGCCGACCCGTAACTCTCCGCCGGACGCCGCGATGGGCATCAGGACGAGACAGGCCGTGACGAGGATCGATAATTTCAGGTTCATTTCCACTCCATGTGTTTACTGCGGACCATGCGGTGAAATATGGAATATCCATATCCCCGGCAGGATGCATCGCAGTCAATCCAGTCAATAAGGGAATCAAATATGAAGTCAGGAGAGAGGAGGCGCCCTTTCGGCGAATGTCAGCCCGTATCTCTCGAGGGGAGGCGATTCGTCGATGGCCGGAAGGTATTCAGCGAGCGTAAAGACGGGAGTCTCTTCGCTGACCTCACCGGCGAATTCAGTATCGTCAGCAGGCGCAGTGAACCTGCGCTGCGGATGAGTCTTTCCGTCATGCGAGTGATGATGGATGTCTTGAACATGATGTTCGTCATCACAGGAAGAAGATGGACCTTCTCCGCATTCATGATGTGAGTCGTTATCGTCGTGCGAATGCCCGTGAGAATCGAACGATTCCTCGTGGCTGTCGAAACAGTCCGATTCGTCGCAGTGTGTATGTGTAAGGCATGTGACCTGGGACGAGGCGAATACAGCCGCGACGAGGATAGCCGCCAGGAGCCCGCCTCTCGTACAGATTCTGCAGTTTCTCAGTGTCCCGATCATTTCAGTCCTGTCGTTACATATCAGTACCGGATTACCAGTAATATATGACTATAATGCTCAGTATTCAACCATGATTTCGTCGGCAAAGAGCCATGACGGATGCCCCGCGCCGGGGTGCCAATCGGGTAGCAGGCCCGCGTTCTTCGCAGTCATCTTTATATACCTTACACGCCTGTTGATTCCCGTTTCCATGAAATCCCTTGTAACGGAGCCCTCGAGGTCCTGTGGGATGGCATGGGTGACGACTCCGACCGTCTCGAACTTCTTCCCGTCCTTCGAGACGGCGAACTCGACCGATTCGGGCAGGAATATCCATGATCCCGTCTCCTGCAGGAATCCTGCCGCAACGCTCCTGACCTTCCTTGTTTTTCCCAGGTCGACGACGGCCACAAGGTCTGTTCCCCGGAATCCCTGCCACATCCCCGTCCTGAAGTTGTCCCCGCCGCGCACCCGGTCGATCAGGGCATTGTCGCCGCCGGCCGTGTACATCGAGCTGTACTCGGAATGGAGGACGAGCGAGATGTCGTCGGGGATCGTCTCGAAATTCGTATCGACCACAGGGCTCGGCTCCATCCCCTTTTTCAGGGCGACTGTCCTGATATGGGCGGGACGGTTTATCTTCAGCGGCCTCGTGTATAGATTCGATTTTCCTGACGG
>CAYWGA010000156.1:0-2193 GCA_964457905.1 uncultured bacterium
TCGTCTATACGGCGCACGGTTTCTACTTTCACGAGGATATGCGCGGCCCGGTACGGGGAATAGTGCGCTCGATCGAGAAGTTCGGGGCCTCGCTGTCCAGCCTGATCTTCGTGCAGAGTGGGGAGGATCTCGAAGAAGCGATCGAATCGCGCATCGCCACACCGAAGAAGCTCGTACATATCGGCAATGGCGTCGATCCCGCTCTCTTCGGACGCGAGGTGAACCGGGAGGCCGCAGCCGCTGTCCGGGAAGAGCTAGGTATAGCGGGAGGGCCCGTGATCGGGTTCACCGGTCGCATCGTGAGGGAGAAGGGAGCTGTCGAATTCGTAAAGGCTGCGGGGATAATCTCGCGCACCCTGCCGGAGGCGATTTTTATTATGATCGGCGCGCCGCTCGATAGCGACCGAGACGGTTGCCTCGGGGAGATAGAAGCGCTCAGAGAGAGCGAAGGACTTTCGGGACGGCTGATCATGACGGGTTACAGGAAGGACGTTCCGGTGATCCTGTCGATTCTCGATATCTTTACCATGCCGAGTTACCGAGAGGGGATGCCCCGTTCACTTCTCGAGGCGATGGCTTCGAGTCTGCCCGTTGCGGCGACCGATATCAGGGGGTGCAGGGAAGAGGTAGTCGATGGAGAGACGGGCCTTCTTGTCCCTCCGCGGGACCACTACGCGCTTGGTGAGGCTGTGCTGAAGATCCTGTCCGATGATAAGATGGCTGCGCGGATGGGTGAAGCGGGAAGGCAGAGGATCGAGGACCTCTTCGACGAACGGGCCGTGACCCGGCTTCAGGTAGAGAAACTGGACGCGCTCACTGGCCGGGACCGGCTGAGGTCCCGCGCATCCCGAGATACATGACCTCGTAACGGGCGGTAACAGCGCCGATCTCGTACCTGCTCTCGATCCTTGCCCGGCATCGTTCGCTCAGCACTTTCCGTTCCCCGCTGTTTAAATCAAGAATCTTCTTCCAGCCGGCGGCGAGCGCCTCGGGATCACCGGGTCCGACAACCTCACCGTAGTCTCCGACGATCTCGGCAGAGTCTCCGACCGACGTCACAACGCATGGTACGCCGCATGACATCGCCTCTCCGATTATGTTGGGGAACCCCTCGCCGCTCGAGGCCGAAGAGGAGGCGATATCGAGGGACGCCTGTATCCGGGGGATGTCGGCGCGCCTTCCGAGAAGGAAGGCTGTATCATCAAGGCCGGCTTCACCGGCGAGCCGCGAAAGGTCCCTGTTCTCCGCAGTCACTCCTTTTCCACAGAGAACGAAACGCACCCGGGGCATCTCGGCATGAAGGATCCCGGCAGCCCTGAAAAATGTCTCGTGGTCCTTCTGGGGGTGGTGCCTTGCCACCAGTCCGATGAGCGGCGTATCCCTGTCGAGCCCCAGTTCCTTGCGGACCGAATGACGGGCGCCGCTGTCCGGGACGAAGAGGGTAGTGTCGAAGCCGTTCGGGATCACGATCATCCTCTCTCTGTCGTATCCTATTACTGCGTGCGTCTCCATCGAGGCGTGTGAACAGCAGACGATCCTCACCGGCAGCCGCTTCGAAAGGCGGGCGCACCAGTTCGCGACGCGGATCGTCCGTTTTTTCATATGGTCCGGGTCGAGGTCGCTGTGCCGGATGTTCCACGCCACCGGTATCGAGCCGGCGAAAAGGGCGGCCAGCCCGCCCGTGAGATCGGCATGATACATCCATGTCTGGAGGATATCGGGGCCTGTTCGGCGGAGGTGCCGGATCAGCCTTACCATCGCCGCCGGGTCGAGTCCGCTTTTCGATGCCTCGATCGAATGAAAGGAGATCCCTTCGTCGATCATCTTTCTGCCGATCTCTCCAGCCGTTGTCAGGGAGATCACGCTGACGTCGAATCTCTTCCTGTCGGTACGTGAAACGAGCTTGTAAAGCATTGTTTCGGCCCCGCCGGTAGATGTGCCGGTAATCAGATGCGCAACGGAGACCTTGTCATTCATTATGCTGTAACCCTCAGAAACATGGGTAAATATCCGGATTCCAGGCCATATTAATAGCAGGCAGGCTTACCGGCAAGCATATTCACAACATCCTGCCTGAGGCTGATGAACAACCGAAATCGCTTGTCCGCCCCGATTCCATAAAGTATTATCAGGCTTTGCGGAAAGCGGCATTTCGCCTGGGAAGCACTGCATGCGTGAACTTCTGTTTTTTCT
>CAYWGA010000157.1:0-2010 GCA_964457905.1 uncultured bacterium
TCATGTCGGTCTTGTCGAAGGTGAAAACCTTCGTCGCCCTTATGCCTATCCGCCTGACCTCGACCCATCTCCCGCCGACATCGATATAGTCTCCGACCCTTATGGGCCGTTCGAAGAGAAGGATGAGCCCGCTCACAAAGTTGTTTACGATCCCCTGAAGGCCGAAACCGATTCCAACGCCGAGCGCGCTGATCATTATCGTAAGTTTTGTTATATCGACCCCGAGCACCGATATGATTACAAGAAAGCCTATGAACACGATCAGGTAATGGATGAGCCGCGCAATCGACAGCCGCACTCCCTTCTCGGTGCTGTACTTCGAAAGAAGGGTCTCCATCATCGATTTTCTGACGACCCATGATATGAAGAAGGTCCCGTACAGGATGGCCACCGTCACGACGAGCAGGCCGATGCTGTAGCGTTTCGAACCGATATCAAATCCGAGCGAAAGAAGGCCCTTTGTCGCCTCGTTCAGGCTGTCGTAGGCACCCCACATCATCAATATCCCGGGAACGAGGACCAGTCCGTATATGGCGAAGTCGATGAAATATGTGGTCCTTCTGATCAGGCTGTCAGTGTCTATGCCCTTCAGCAATGACGACTGCCAGGTCGAGCCCTTCCGGAAGAGCCACTCGATCCCTCCGTGGATGATGTACAGAAAAAGCGTGAAGATGAGCACTACCGCGAAGGACATCACCGTTGACTTCAGCAGGTATGTCGGCAGCGTGCCGCTGCCCCGGATCTCTGCGATCAGTATGAAGGCGAAGAGCATCGAGCAAAGCCGCAACAAGAATACAGGGAGATGTGAGGTTCCGTTTCTCCTCGTTTCAGCTGCCCATCTGAGATACAGTATTAAACCGGCCAGGGACGTCAGGACGGTATATGCCCTGATCAGCGGAAACGGTACCCAGAACACATCTGTCAGCAGGTTGATTATCCACACGATCATCACTGCGGCGCAGGCGCCTCTTTTCCAGGCATTGCCCACTAAGGCCGATGAAAGGCGAATAAAGGTCATCCCGGCAACGGCTACATTGGCCAGCTTAACTATCCCCGGGGCCCCGCTGTAGGCGTAATAGGTTATTGTGGCAATACTGACGAAGAAGAATCCGGCCGAGGCGGGTCTTTCAGCGAGAAACCTCCACCGCTCATTCGCGATCAGTTTCTGCCTGTTTTTGCGGATCATCACGAAAAAGACGAGAGAGAGAAGGATCTGAAGTACGGCGAACCATCCCTGCCTCGCCAGAAGCTTTCCGTCAGGCCAGAAAATGCTGTCGCGCAGGTTGCGCATCTCGGCACCGAACGCTCTTCTGAACTGGTCGAGATATCCGGAAGTAAGCATCGAGGGCGTCGATTCGACCGCAGCGCCGCGCCGGCTGCTTCCCAGCATGACGTCGAGCCCCCCGCTAAGCCCTATCATTTTCTCTCGGACCTGTCCCGCCTTCCTCTGGACCTCCAGCATGGGGCTGATTCCTGAATAGATGATGTTCAGCGCGGTCTCGACAGTCCTGTTGACCTCTTCAAACGTGGTCTGGATCTGCTCGATCTCCACATCCTTCTCCAGGGCGGACTGCCACAGTTCCCACTGGCTCTTCTCCGTGAGCCATGCATCCCTCTGATCATCCAGAAGGCTGATCGCGTCCCTGAGTTGTTCATCGATCCCCTCAAGCTCCCCGTCCAGACTATTGAGCTCTTCCTTTATCTCCAGCAGTCTGTTGCGGCCGAACCGGCCCACAACCTTGATGCTTTTGATTTCGCCGGCAGGTAAAGCGAGGATTGAGTCGATTTTAGAAAGATCACTCTCCAGTCCGGAGAGGTCCTGCAGATTCATGACATTTTTCTGAAGATCCGACAGTTGACCGTAAAGGCTGCTTGCCATCGGCGTCAGGCTTGCCAGGCCCGGGACCTGGACGGGATCCTTCTCCTCGCCGTCTGCGGCCCGCTCGTCCTGCGCAGCGGAAGGATATGCCGCCAGCAGGCCCGATATGATGAGAAGGATAAAAATCCCGA
>CAYWGA010000158.1:0-1925 GCA_964457905.1 uncultured bacterium
ACTTCCTGGGGGGTGTACATCTCGGGAGATGTGACTGTCTCTATAAGCGGGATGCCGAGGCGGTCTGTTCTGTAGACGCGGTCATGGCCGATATCAGTGACCTCGCGGCAGGCATCCTCCTCGAGGCCGAGCTGGATGATGCCGATTCGGCGGTCGCCGTAAGGTATCGAGCCGTCGACACCGAGGATAGTGGTTCGTTGAAAGCCGGTCGGTATCGAACCGTCGAGGTATTGTTTCCTCGCGATGTGGATCTCGCTGACGAGCTTGCATCCGAGCAGCATCGTGATCTCGAGCGCGATGTCGAGAGCCTGCTCGTTCAGCTCGAACGGCGGCGTATCGTCCATCTCGTAGGTACAGACTGTTTCCTTGTTTATCTGGTATATGATGTTTTTCTTTGTCTTGAACTCCATCAGGGCTGTGCCGTCGTACTCGCCCAGTTCGGAGAGTGTGGGGCGCATATGCCTGAGGATCTGTGCGTCGACCCTGTCGCTGTAAGGAAGGATAGGGCAGCGGCAGAAGAGCTTCTTCTCCGTGTCGAGCTGCTGGTGTATCTCGAGGCCGCTCTTCATCCCGATAGCCCGGTAGTCCTCGAGCGTCATCTCGCCTAGTTGTCGGAATTCGATCACCCGTTGCTCCCTTCCCTTTATATCAGCAGTCGAGGTAGAGCTGGACCTCGAGCGGATGGGTGCGGTTTCGCACCGGCCATACGTCCTTGTCAAATTTCAGTGCGATCCAGTCTTCTATCATAGTGGCGTCGAAGACATCTCCCTGGAGGAGGAACTCGTTGTCCTTCTCGAGCTCGCGCAGCGCCTCTTCGAGCGAGCCGGGAAGCGCCTTGATCTTGCCTCTCTCTTCGTCAGTCATCTCGAACACGTTCACCTCGAGCGGCCCGAATCCGAGTTCCTTCGGGTCAAGCTTGTTGCGGATACCGTCGATCCCTGCCATCAGCTGGGCGGCCATCGAGAGGTAGATGTTCCCCGTAGCGTCGGGGGGTCTGAACTCGAGCCTCTTCTTCTCGGGCGTTGAGGCGTATTTCGGGATCCTGATAGCGGCCGACCTGTTGCCGAGCGAGAAGAACGCGTTGACCGGAGCCTCGAATCCCGGCACGAGTCGCTTATACGAGTTAGTGCTCGGGTTTGTCAGCGCCAGCAGGGCGGGGGAGTGGTGGAGCAGCCCGGCGATATATGAAAGCGCCGTCTTGCTCAGCCCCGCGTAACCGGATTTGCTGTAGAAGAGGGGCTTGCCCTTTTTAAAGAGGTGCTGGTGGAAGTGCATTCCGTTGCCCGCTTCATTGTGTATCGGCTTTGGCATGAATGTCGCGATCATCCCCGCCTCGTCAGCGGCCATGCGAACGAAATACTTAACGATCATCGAGATGTCGCCCATCCTCGTCAGCGGCGCGAATTTGACTTCGATCTCTCCCTGGCCGTGGCCGCCCACCTCGTGATGGTGATACTTGATACCGATGCCCGCTTCCTCGAGAAGGACGACTGTGCGGTCGCGCACGCCGGCGAGTTTGTCCTCGGGGGGCAGGGCGTGGTAGCCGTCGTGTGTTTTCAGTCCGAAGCTTCCCTTGTTCTCACCCTCGCGCGGGATGATCTCGTATCCGAAGCTGAGGTGCGATGTGTCGACGAGGACCTCGTCGAATATGTAGTACTCAAACTCCGGTCCCCACATCGAGAGATCGGCGATCGCTGTCTTCTTGAGGTACGCCTCAGCCTTTCTCGCGATATGCCTCGGATCGCGGGGGAACGGTTTCTTCGAGTCTGCCTCGACGATGTCACAGATAAAGCACGCGGTCGGGACATCACTGAACGGATCGACGAACCCGGTCGAGATGTCGGGAACGAGTGAAAGGTCACCTAGCTCAACAGTCTTCAGGCCGGCGAAATTCGAGCCGTCGAATCCGAGTCCGTCCGAAAAAA
>CAYWGA010000159.1:0-1879 GCA_964457905.1 uncultured bacterium
TCAGATGCTCACGATTCCGTGTTTTATAGCGAATACAATCAGTTCTGCGCTGGTCCGTATGCCCAGCGTCTCCATCATCTGGTATTTGTGAAATTCCACGGTGCGGGCGGTGATCTTCAGGATGGCACCCACCTCCTTGGCCGACAGCCCTTCGGCCAGAAGCTGCAGGATCTCTCTCTGTCTTGGTGTTACCGATGACGCGGGATCGTCCTTCACTTCCCTTCCGCTCCTGACATCCTGTATGACCTCCCCGGCAATGCGGGGCGAGATGTAGGTCTCTCCATCCATCGCCATATGGATCGCATCGACAAGTTCGAACGGGGCTGAATGCTTGAGAACATACCCCGATGCACCGGCGGCCAGAGCCCTTCGCGCGTATGACACTTCCTTGTGCATCGTAAGGATCACGACCCGTACATCCGGATCTTCCTTCTTCAATTCAACTAGCGCGTCGATACCATTCAGCTTCGGCATCGATATGTCGGCGACGATGACGTCAGGCTTGTGCTTTCTTGCCGCCTCGAGAAGAGCCTGTCCATCCTCCACCACTTCCACCAGGTCGAACTCCGGGTCCAGCAGGTTTTTCAGTCCTTCGGTGACGATCCGGTGATCGTCTGCCAGGATTACCCTCGTGCGCTTCTCCTTGTTCATCATCCCTCCTGTCCTACTGGAACCCTGACCGAAATGGTCGTGCCCTCGCCCGGGCTGCTGTCGACTTCGATCGAGCCATCGACCAGCTGAACACGTTCTCGCATCCCCGTAAGGCCGAGAGTACGGCCCGTTTCAACCTTCTCTGCATCAAAGCCTGCACCATTATCACTGATCGTCAAGGCCACGCTGTCTCCCAGGCACCGGACAGTCACCGCGATATCACATTCTCCAGCGTGACGGACGGCGTTCCTGAGAGCCTCCTGCGTGATCCGGTATAGGCACAGGGCGGCCTCCCGCGGCATGTCACAGATGGCCTCATCGACCTCGACGTCAATCTTTCTCGATTCGAGCCGCGACACTCTTTCACATTCCGCTTCGACAGCCTCTGCCAGGCCGAGGTCCTCGAGCATCGACGGGTGAAGCCGGTACGACAATGCATGGACATCCTCACTCAAGGACACAAGATCCTCATGCAGCTTCCTGACGGACTGCTGCCTGTCAGGAGAAACCACGACCAGCTCGAGCTGCGCAGCGTCTATCGCCATCCTGGCAAGGCGCTGGGTCAGATCGTCGTGAAGTTCCCTCGCCAGCCTCGCACGCTCCTCCTCGTAGGCGTTTATCAGTCTTCCGCTGAAGCTCCTCGCCGCCTCCTCTACGCGCTTGCGGTCCGTGATATCGAACGATACTCCCATCAGGTGATCTGACCCTCCGGATGGCAGGAGATATACACGTCCCTTCGAGAAGAGCCAACGGACCTCCCCGTCTGTACGGATAATACGGTACTCTATACCTTTATCATCGATCTCTGCCTGGTCGGGATCTTCTATAACCGCCCTGGTCCTGTCTCTCACGCTGTCCCTGTCATCCGGATGGATAAGCTCGACGAACCGCTCGAATGTCACTGTCTCATCGGGCGAAAGGCCGAACAGCGCCTTCGTCCTGTCAGTGAGCCAAAATGTCCCGCTCGAGAGGTTCAGGCTCCAGAGGCCCGCACCGGCTGAATCCGCGGCGAGAGAGAGGCGTTCCTCGCTCTCCCGGAGCCTCTCGTCGGAACGTTTGCGCGCGATCGCGTTGGTAAATATCTCACCGATGAGCTGAAGCTTTCTGACAATATGTTCCGGCCAGTCTCGCTCCGCGCTCATCGTGTTGAAGGAGATCACACCGATCATATCACTCTCCCCGATCGACAGGGGCAGAGCGAGGCACGTCTTGATACCGAAATGCTCCC
>CAYWGA010000160.1:0-1793 GCA_964457905.1 uncultured bacterium
GCGAGGTCAAGGACCTGCTGACGAGCTGCGAGTACGGCGCCTATGCGGGCGGTACCGCGGTCGACAGCAGGGGAAAACTCGTTGAAAGGGCCGGAGAGACGGCCCGGAAACTGGACAGGATACTTTGACCCGTAGAATCGGCATAACAATATTGCTGCTTGCGGCGATCATGGTACTCGCCGCGGGAGCGGGGGCGCAGGAGATAGCGTCGGCATCGGTGGCCGAGGAGCATCTTGCTTCTGCCGAGCAGGCGTTCGGCAGGGCGATAGAGCTCGATATGACCGATCCCGAGGCCGCTGCCGACTATTACCGGAAAGCGATCCTGCACTACGAGCGCCTCGTCGCGTCGGGTGTCAGAAACGGGAAACTCTATTACAATATCGGGAACGCATGGTTCAGGCTCGACGATATGGGCAGGGCGATCATCAATTACAAACGATCCGCGCTGTACAACCCGGCCGATCCGATTCTCGAGCAGAATCTGCAGTTTGCCAGGAGCAGGCGCGTCAACCGTATCGAGGCCCAGCAGCGTGATTACGTATTCAAGACTCTCTTTTTCATCCACTACGATGTCCCGACGAGGGTGAGGTTCGGGATATTCCTCACTGCCTTTGTCCTGCTGTGGGGAGCTGCCATTCTGGCCGTCTTCTACAGGCGGGGTTGGGTCAGGACGCTTATCATATCGCTCGCCGTGGTCAGTGTTATCTTCCTCGTATCGCTCATATCGGAGAAGGTCTCGATGACGAGAGATCCCGCCGGGGTAGTGATAGCGCCCGAAGTGACGGCCAGGAAGGGCGACGGTGAGACATATCAGCCTTCGTTTACCGCGCCGCTTTATTCGGGGACCGAGTTTGATCTTCTGGAACAGAGGCCCGACTGGTGGTACATTGAGCTGGAAGACGGGGCGAGGTGCTGGATCCCCTCATGGGGCGGCGAGCTCGTCCTTCAGGAATAGAACCAATAATCCGTTTCATTGAAAGGAGTCGCATGCTGACGACAAGGAACCGCGCCGCGGCCTTGATCGTCCTCGTCATGGCTCTCTCCATCTTCGCTACCGGCGCTGTCGCCGGGAAGAAGGGTGAGCTCGACAAGGGGCTGATCGAGCAGCTGCAGAAATCGTTCGATCCTGACGGCAAGGACCGCGCAATAGTCAACGCCGTTTCGAACAATGACCTGAATGATCTCACCCTCGACAGGGAGATTATCAACAGTCACGACAATATTTACTCCTTCAAGGTGGACGCGAAGGGTATCACTAACCAGAAGAGCACCGGCCGGTGCTGGCTGTTCGCCGGACTGAACGTGATGCGTCCCGCCGTGATGAAGAAGTACAACATCGCGGAGTTCGAGTTCTCCGAGAACCATCTCTTCTTCTGGGACAAGCTCGAGAAGGCGAACATGTTCCTCGAGACGGTCATCGAAACGTCAGACCGCGATATCGATGATCGTGAGCTCCAGGCGATCCTGAAGGATCCCGTTCCGGACGGCGGCTGGTGGAACTACGTTGTCGCGCTTATCGACAAGTACGGCGCCGTTCCCAAGTCTGTCAGCACCGAGACTAAACACAGCAGCGCTACCCGCAGGATCAACGGCGTCCTCAACGGGTTGATGCGCCATGACGCGGCGAAGCTGCGTGAGATGGCTGCCGGCGGGAGTTCTGTCGAGGAACTCCGGTCAGCCAAGAAGGACATGCTCGCTGACGTCTACCGTATACTTGCCATGCATTTCGGCGTTCCTCCCGAGAAGTTCGTCTGGAGAGTAAAGAACAAGGACGATGAGATCATCGAGGAGAC
>CAYWGA010000161.1:0-1629 GCA_964457905.1 uncultured bacterium
GCCGATACGGCCGACCTTTACGAGCTGCGCCTGCGTCGCTTTCGGGTTGATGTAATGGTGGTAGAGATCGCGCGTTATGTAGACCGCCCCGAGATTGAGGTGGGTAGATATCGTCGAGATGTGTATCGCCACGATTGCGGCGAAGAAGAATCCGAGCATCCCCGCCGGGAGGTTCTCGAACCCGAGACGGAACCACGCCATCTCGTAGTCCTTCACCTCGGTCAGGTCGGGGTAGAGGACGAAGAAGCCGAGGATCGCTACGGCCCAGATTCCGTTACGCATGATGACGAGAGCCGAGCCGGCCCATATCGACCACGAGGCGTCCTTGACCGTCTTCGCCGACTGTATCCTCTGCGCCTCGGGGTACCAGTCGATCGCCGTACCCATGCCCAGCCCGCCGAGTATTCCGATGAACATCATCGTCACGAACCATGCGACGGGAAACTCCCCGTCGAACAGCCCGGTGAAATTAAATGGATTGAGTTTCCCCGCTTCCCCCATCGCGGTCAGCCTCTCGATAATAGCGGAGGTGCCGCCCGCTGCGTGAACGCCCCAGAATGAGACGATGATGATGACGATAAACGCGATTATCCCCTGCTGGAAGTCGGCCATCACAACGCCCCAGTACCCGGAGGCGAGGACATATATGGCGCATGCCGCGGAGAACACGATCAGCCCTATCCAGAGCGGCCAGTCGAAGAGGTATTGACAGACCTTGCCCATCGCTATCCCGACCCAGCCGAGTATGAACATGTTGAGGAAGACCTGCCAGCCGGCGACCCATCCGCGCAGAAGCTCGCCCGACAACCCGCCGAAGCGGAGCGACTGCCACTCGGCCTGGGTGTAGGCGAGGGACCGCCTGAATATCTTCGTGGAGACGAAGGCGCTTACCGCACACCAGGCGGCGTAGAATGTGTACCACAGGCCGGAGAGGCCGAATTTGTATACCACACCCGATACCCACATCGGCGTGTCGGTGGCCGTATGCGTTGCGTAGACCGAAGCGGCGGGGAGCCACCACGGCAGCCCGCGGCCGGCGAGGAAGAAGTCAGACTCGCTCCTCTTCCCGAGGCGGTAGAACCGCACGCCGCTCCCGATCATCAGAGCGATGAAGGCGAGCAGCCAGAACCAGTCGAGAAAGTGAAATGTCGCCATCCGTTCTCCTTGTCGTTTGTATTCGAAGGAAAACGTAGCACGTGAAAAGGAGGGATGTACAGCGGGATAATAAAGCGAAAGGGGTGCCGTCATCGGCACCCCTTCGCGGGTTTTCAGATCATTCCACCGGCGGCAGCACGCAGCACTCCCGTGTGTCTCCTTGCCCGTAGTGGTGGAAGAGGACAGGGATGACGACCATGTTGAGGATCGTCGCCGTGATAAGTCCGCCGAGTATCACGATCGACATCGGTGCCTGGATCTCGTTCCCCGGCCTGCCCGCCGCGAGGGCCAGCGGAAGGAGCGCCAGTCCGGTGGTGAGCGCTGTCATCAGGATCGGGCTGAGCCTCTCGAGCGATCCCTTCACGACAGCCTCTTCGCGGGTCAGTCCTTCCTCGACCATCAGGTAATTAAAATGAGACACCATCATGATCCCGTTTCTCACCGAGATGCCGAAGAGAGTGATGAATCCGACCA
>CAYWGA010000162.1:0-1574 GCA_964457905.1 uncultured bacterium
ATCGCCGGCGAAGAGCCCTGTACATATCTTCCGGAACAGGATCCTCTGCTCCAGATTCTCCATCACACCGCCCGACCTGCCGACACCATGCGTATCTGCGCAGATCGAGGAGAAGCCTGAAGAGGCAAACCTGCGGGCGGCTCTCGTGTTGAAGCGGAAGGCCCCGTTCATCCCGATCAGGCCCCCGTGAGTGAATACAAATCCGTAGTCCTTCTTATTTCCACCGTCAGGTTCGTATATGACCGCCTTCAGGAGATACCCCTCGGTTGACTCGAGATCAACGGCGGTCTCCCTGATCCCATCAGCCGAGAAGGTGACCGAAGCTTTCGGAGGTTCAGCAGAGGGAACGGGCTCCCCGGAGAACGGCTCAGCCATCCTCTTTTCCATCTCTTCGAATAACCCGGGAGTAAAAGAAGTAAATATCCTGTTGTTTATCCAGAAGGCGTTGTCTTCGGTCAGGCCGACTCCCTCGCAGCTGCCCCCGGGAACCTGCATCTTTCCTACCAGCGGGTCCTCCCTTACAGGGCCGGGCCTGTCCGGAATCGAGATGACGGTCACCGATTTGACGTGTTCCGGCATCTCGAGCGGTATAGTCTTCTCGACGGCTTCCCTGTAAAAATTGCTGGAGAACACATACCCGTCGATATTGTTCATCATGTAGCCGGCCTCGACGCATTTACCGGTCTCGAGACATTCGCTTATTATCTGTTCCCTTGTCCGGACCACATTCTTGAATATCGCGTACTGTCCGGCCACATTGGCGCGCATCGCCTGTCCGATCTGACGTTTCCAGTTGTCGACGGGATTGATCAGGTAGATGCTGTCTATATCGCCGCGGGAGGCAGCGACGCTGCATGCTGGAGCAGCGCCCCATCTGATACCGAGAAGGGAGATCGTATCGGCTCCCTCACCCCGGATGAGATCGCAGGCGGCGGCAATGTCACGCTCGATGCCCGACACTGACATATCGCCGCTGTCACCGGTGCTGTTGCCGTACCCGTGATAGTCGAAACTCAGGACGATATGGCCCTGCTTCGCCAACCGACGGCCGAGGTTGGCCATGACGCGCTCGCACCATGCCTTCTCCTCGAACAGCGAATCACATATCACGAGTCCCCGCCCGCTCGGGCGCACGCCGCCGTTATCCGGATCAGGCGCCACCAGGACCCCGTAAAGGGGCCTGTCGTCTGTTCTGAAAAAGAAGGCCTTTTCGATTATCATTGAAGAACCGCCGCGCTCCGCAAAAATGTGCAATCCTGGTGAACTGTCAATACCTACTGCAAGAAAGGTACCACAGGCCTGATATCCGGGTAGGGACAGATTATCCCACGGCAATGAGGCTGTCAAGCGGTTGGAGCCCTTGAGAACGATACCTGCCACTGAGAAAGAGATTGCCCGGAGAAGGGTGATTAAATACACTGCACCTCGATGAACCGAGCACCCGCAATACTGTTCTTTATTCTCTTCCTGCTAATCAGCATGGTGCTTCTGCTCGTCTCGCCAAAGATCGCGCTCGCTTTCTTCGGCGGGGGCACCATGGCGATACTTATATTCTTCCGTCCCTTCTGGGGCCT